>JAEUVS010000125.1 GCA_016786745.1 Chitinophagaceae bacterium
CGGCGTTCCGACGCCCATCAGGTACCTGGGTTTCTCCTCCGGAAGATGTTCGCAACACAATGCAGCAAGCTCATACATCATTTCTTCGGGCTCACCCACGCTTAGTCCGCCAATAGCATTACCCACGGCGCCTGCAGCCGCTATAGCTTCGCATGATGCTATCCGTAAGTCGCTGTATGCCCCACCCTGTACAATGGGAAACAGGTTCTGCGAATAGCCGTACCTGTCGCTTGTTTCGTTAAACCGTTTAAAACACCTGGAGAGCCAGCGGTGCGTAAGATCCATCGATTCCTTTGCGTATTTATAATCACTTGGGTAAGGTGGACATTCATCGAAAGCCATGATGATATCTGCGCCTATGGTTCTTTGAATATCCATCACCAGTTCGGGAGTAAAAAGATGGCGCGATCCATCAATGTGCGATTGGAACATTACCCCTTCCTCGCTGATTTTTCTTGAACCCGCTAATGAAAAAACCTGGTAACCGCCGCTGTCGGTCAGGATAGGTCTGTCCCAGCCATTGAATTTGTGTAAACCTCCGGCCTGTTCGAGGATGTCTAATGAGGGCCGCAGGTAAAGATGATAAGTGTTGCCCAGAATGATTTGCGCTTTTACGTCGGATTTCAGTTGCTGTTGACTAACTGCTTTTACGCTTCCTGCGGTGCCCACGGGCATGAATACCGGCGTGAGCACTTCGCCGTGATCGGTGGTGAATTGGCCGGCGCGGCCTTTTGATTTTGGGTCTTTCTGTTGAAGATCGAAGTGTAATTGCATTAAAATCGCAAGATACAGGGAAATATATTTTTTATCCAAGCCAGCCGCAGGCCAAAACGTATCTTCGCGCTTTTATGGAAAGCAACGGAAAGAAACAGATCGTAATGAGCGGCATTAGAAGCACCGGCTTCCTCCACCTTGGAAACTACTTCGGCGCCATCAGGAACTATGTAAGGATGCAGGACGAATATCAATGCTTTTTTATGGTGGCCGACCTGCATGCGCTCACCACCCATCCCGATACAAAAGACCTTAAAGCGAATGTGCATCGCGTGCTCGCGGAAAATATCGCTTCGGGCCTGGATCCGGAAAAAGTAGCGCTATACTGCCAGAGCCACGTTCCCGAAACAAGCGAGCTTTACCTGTACCTGAACATGCTGGCCTATAAAGGCGAACTTGAAAAAACCAGTACGTTTAAAGATAAGGCGCGTCAACATCCACAAAAAGTGAACGCCGGGCTACTCACTTACCCTACACTGATGACCGCCGATATCATTTTGCATCGCGCGCAGTTCGTGCCTGTGGGTAAAGACCAGGAACAGCACCTTGAGATGGCAAGGAATTTTGTGAACCGCTTCAACCACCGTTACGGTGAAATATTTCCGGAACCGTATGCATTCAATTTCGGGGAAGACCTCGCAAAGGTACCCGCGCTCGACGGATCAGGTAAGATGAGCAAAAGCGAAAACCAGTACTCCACCCTTTACCTGTCGGATGAAGATGATTTGATCAGGAAGAAAATTAAGAAAGCAAAAACAGATCAGCTTCCGGAACAACCTGGTTCGCCAAAAAGCGAGGCAATCTCCAACCTGTTTCAACTCCTGGAACTTGTAAGCGACGCCTCAGTCGTAAAAAAATTCGACGATCAATATAACAATCTCACCATTCGCTATGGCGACCTTAAAGAACAGCTGGCAGAAGATATGGTGAAATTCATTTCTCCAATACGTCAAAAAGCCAAAGACATATACAACGATGAAGACTACCTGAAACAGGTGATGGCCCGCGGAGCCGCCAAGGCGCGCGACAGTGCACAAAGCACGATGGAACTGGTAAGAAGGGCTATGGGTTTGGATTATTTTTAGCGAACATTTTCATATTTGTTTATATTTAAGAGGACAAATGGCAAAAAGCAAAAAACCTAAACATATAGCGGTAGCCGGTAACATCGGTGCGGGAAAAACTACCCTTACTGAGTTACTCAGCAAACATTACAAATGGATTCCTCAATTTGAAGATGTTGACCACAATCCTTACCTGTTTGATTTTTATGAAGACATGCCGCGCTGGAGCTTCAACCTTCAGATTTACTTTTTAAACAACCGCCTCAACCAGCTTCTCGATATACAAAGGGGAACAGAAACTGTTATACAGGACCGAACGATTTACGAAGACGCTCACATTTTTGCGCCTAACCTTCATGAGATGGGGTTAATGGGTAAGCGGGATTTCGATAATTATTTTACTTTTTTTGAAACGCTAAAGTCGATGGTGCAGCCGCCTGACCTTTTAATTTATTTAAAGGGATCGGTGCCTACGCTTGTTGCGCAGATTCAGAAAAGAGGAAGAGATTATGAGGAAAATATTCGTCTCGATTACCTGAAACGGTTGAATGATTTTTATAACAAATGGATAGAGGGATACCGGGAGGGGCCGTTGCTGGTGATTGATATTGATAAGAATAAGTTTCCTGAGAATGAGGAGCATCTCGGAGAGGTGATTGGAAAGGTTGATGCGATGCTTTATGGATTGTTTTAGTTTTTGAATGCAAATCCCGCCGCGGGCTACCCTACTTCATCACTGTCTTGTAATCTGAAAACTTTTCGAGCTGCTTCAGCATTGTATCAATTTTATCATCCCACTTTTTTTGCTCCGCAGTATCCAGTGAATGGTTCGTAAGCAGATCGTATTGCCTCTGCATCGCCACATGATCCTTCATCGTTCCGCCATAAATCTTATTGATATCATCGCCGACAGTCTTACTATTAAACTTGTACTCAGTTAAATTCTTATGAAGGAGCCGCGCGTGCGCTTCAGTAATATCAAAATGCCCCTGCTCGTGGTTCAGAATATATTCATTTCTAATTCTTCCCCACGAGAGCCGCTTGTTAAACATGCATTTAATTGAATGCGTAAGACCTTTTTCGTTATAACCAAACTCTGCTTTGATAGTGCTGTTGGTAAGAGCCGCATTGGAAGAAGAAGGATCCGGCGAGCCTTTAAAATCGGCCCACGTAAGTTTCCGCGACGGACTCCACTCGATGATATTTTCATCGGCGGGCAGGGATAGTGACAAGATCAGTGCAAGGAGTGGTAACTTATAGAACATGCGGACACAAAGTTACTACCTGGAAATGTACTCAAAAGTTAAATGAGCGGCCGCGCCGACCTGATCTCAGCATCCACTCCGTCTTCATATTTCTCAAAATTCTTAATAAATTTTTTCGCAAGTATTAATGCCTGTGCATCATAGGCGTCTTTATCGTTCCAGGTGTTTCTCGGGTAAAGCATAGGTGACGGGACACCGGGGCACTCCGCCGGTATATCCATTCCGAATACAGGATGACGATCGCACCGCACGTTCTCCAGTTTTCCTGTCAGCGCAGCAGCAATCATCGCTCTCGTATACTGCAGTTTTATACGTGAGCCTGATCCGTACGCGCCACCTGTCCATCCTGTGTTCACCAGCCACACATTCACTTTATGCTTCCTGATTTTTTCACCGAGCATAGCGGCATACTTTCCCGGATGAAGCGGTATGAAAGGTGCGCCAAAGCATGCGCTGAAAGTGGAGACCGGTTCTGTAATTCCTGTTTCTGTACCCGCAATTTTCGCCGTGTATCCTGAAATAAACTGGTACATAGCCTGTGCGGCAGTCAGCTTCGATATCGGCGGCAGCACACCCGAAGCATCGCAGGTAAGAAAAAATATATTGGAAGGAATGTTTCCCGTAGAAGGTTTCTTTGCGTTGGCGATGTAGTGTACCGGGTAAGATACGCGTGTATTCTCAGTAATGCACGACGACGCAAAATTTGTTTTCTTCGAGCCAGCAAAGCAAACGGTGTTTTCAAGCAATGCGCCATCATGGATAGCATGAAAAATTTCCGGCTCTTTTTCTTCGTCGAGGTTAATCACTTTCGCATAACACCCGCCTTCAAAATTAAAAATGCCATCATGCGTCCATCCGTGTTCATCGTCGCCAATGAGCATGCGGGTTGGGTCCGCGCTGAGCGTTGTCTTTCCCGTTCCGCTCAGGCCAAAAAATAATGCGGTGTCGCCATTGTTGCCAATGTTTGCTGAGCAGTGCATGCTGAGCACATCATGATGGTGCGGCAGAATATAATTGAGCACCGTAAAAATTCCTTTCTTGATTTCTCCTGTGTAACCCGTACCGGCGATCAAAATCATTTTATGCCTGAAGCTGATCACCGCCGCGTGTTTGCTGCGCGTGCCGCAATCGTCTTTATCGAGTTCCAATCCCGGCACACTGATCACGTGCCAGTCGGGCCTGAATGTTTTAAGTTCTGCGGGCTCGGGTCGCAGGAACATGTTGTAGGCAAAAAGGTTGCCCCATGGTTTTTCGTTGATGACGCGCACATTCATCCTGTATCGCGGATCGGCGCATGCATAACAATCGCGCACCCAAAGTTCAGGCAGCCGGTCCAGGTAATTCATGCAACTGTCGAATACTCTTTCAAAATATTTTATTTCGATCGGAATGTTGAAGGTGTTCCAGTCAACCGTGCCGGCGGTGATGTCATCTTTCACGATGTACTTGTCTTTCGGACTTCGCCCGGTAAATTCGCCGGTGCTTATTACAAGCGCGCCGGATTCGTCGAGGTAGCCCTCGTCGAGCCTTAGCGTATCTTCAACAAGTATTTTAGGAGAAAGCTGGTAATGAGTATTTTCAGATAAAAGCAGGCCCAGGCGGACCTGCTTGTTTTCAGTAGCAATCGTAGAGACCGTCATAAGGCAAGCAATGGTTTAAGCCTCAAAGATAAATCGTAGTTTTATCTAAAACAAAGGCCATATAGACGGTCATATTTGATAAAACTTCAAAATAAGTTGCATTAATTTTAAAATATCTAACTAACAAGTGTTAGTATTGAGAGGGCGAGGGGAGATTAATGATTCAGGTAAACCAAAACTAAATCTCCTATTTTTACACACTTTAAAGGCAAACAAAAAACAGTACTCCGCAGATGAAACACCTGCCGTTGAACCCTTCAATCTTCAGGAATAACAGGAAAAGATTCATAGAAAGGATGGAAAAAAACGCCATCGCGATCTTCAACAGCAACGATGAGATGCCGATGAACGGCGACGCCCTGTATCCCTTTCAACAGAATTCCGATCTCTACTGGTTAACGGGCATCATGCAGGAGGATACTATGGTGGTTCTTTTTCCCGACAACCCGGATCCGAAGTTTCGCGAAGTGTTGGTGTTGGTAAGGCCGAACGAATTGAAAGAAAAATGGGATGGGAAAAGATTGCGCGCGGCGGAGGCGAAGCAGATTTCCGGTTTTGATTCTGTCGTGTGGCTCGATTCACTGGAAGGTTTGCTTCAACCGTGGATCCACCTGGCAGATATCATCTATCTCAATTCGAACGAAAACGACCGCAAGGCATCGCCGATATTAACGAGAGATTACCGCTATGCGGAAGAAATGAAGTTGAAATATCCATTTCACCGCTATGAAAGAAGCGCGAAGATCCTGAAAGATCTCAGGGGAATAAAAACAAAAGAAGAAGTGGAAGTGATGCAGGAGGCTATGAACATCACGCATAAAACTTTTGAAAAGCTGTTGAAGGTCATCAGGCCGGGCATCATGGAATATGAGATTCATGCTGAAATTGTTCACTCTTTTCTTATGCAGCGCTCAAGCGGTGAAGCTTATGGAAGCATTGTAGCGTCGGGCGACAGGGCACGCACACTACATTACGTAACCAACAGCGAAGAATGTAAGGATGGCGAACTTATACTAATGGATTTCGGGGCACGGTATGGCGGTTATTGCGCCGACCTCACACGCACGGTTCCGGTAAACGGAAAATTCACGAAAAGACAGGCCGAAGTGTACAATGCCTGTTTACATTTGCACAACTTTGCAAAAGCGTTGTTGAAACCGGGAATCACGATAACCGACTACACGGATAAAGTGGCCGACGAAGCAACAAAAACGTTTGTAAAGCTCGGCATTCTGAGTGATGCCGACGTTAAAAACGAAGACAGGGAAAACCGGGCTTACCGGAAATATCTTTATCACGGCATTTCACATCATCTCGGTATTGATGTGCATGACCTGGGTACGCGCACCGAGCCATTGCAACCCGGGATGGTGCTGACAGTTGAGCCGGGAATTTATATCGAGCAGGAACAAATGGGAATAAGAATAGAAAATAACGTATGGATCACTGAATCGGGCAACGACGATCTCATGAAAAATATTCCAATAACAGTAGCAGAGATCGAGGCGCTGATGAAGAAATAAAATTATGATTAGGCAAATTCCCAACCTTTTTACCTTACTGAATTTAGTGTTCGGATGTATCGCGATAATTTTCGTGCTGCAAACCGGCGAAATGATCGTCACTGAAAGTGATAATGGCACATTTTCTCCGCAGTTACCGGAAAAAATCTGGTGGGGTTCGGTGTTTATCGGCCTGGCCGCTATCGTTGATTTTTTAGATGGATTTGTAGCGAGATTATTCAGAGCCACATCAGACATGGGAAAGCAGCTTGATTCACTCGCGGATGTGGTAAGTTTTGGAGCGGCTCCCGGAATAATTCTTTACCAGCTTCTTCGCATCAGCTTTATACAGGAAGAAGACGGATTGGATACTTCAATATGGGCGCTGCTACCCGCTTTGCTGTTCCCGGTTGCGACAGCATGGAGACTCGCAAGATTTAATATAGACAACAATGCAGACAGTGATTTCAGGGGCGTACCGTGTCCTGCCGCCGGGTTGTTTGTGGCTTCTCTGCCATTGATAATATTCTATAATTATTTCAACATAAACATAGTGCTGGTAAACAAATGGACATTGTATGCGATTACCATCGTGCTGAGCGGTTTAATGGTCAGCAAAGCGCGCTTCATGGCGTTGAAATTCGGGAAGGACTCCGCAAAAAGCCATCTTCCAAAAATCATTCTTGTAATTATAGCGATTATCGCTGCCGTATTTCTTCAATGGCTGGCGGTGCCCGTGGTATTTATAGTGTATTTAATTTTGTCGCAGCTAATAACAACTAACAAAAAAATAAATTGAGATGACATATACTGTACAGGTGAAAGTAATGCCGTTGAAAGAACTGCTCGATCCACAAGGTAAAGCGGTGATGTCGGGATTAAAAAACCTTGGTTTGCCGGCGGTTTCCGATGTAAGGATCGGAAAGAATATTCAATTGCAGGTTGATGCCGACTCCGAAGAAAAGGCGAAGCAAATTGCTGAAGAAGCATCGAGAAAATTGCTTGCCAACGAAGTGATGGAGTATTTCGAAGTGGAATTAAAAAATTGATGTGCTATACATAGTTCCCACTCCTATTGGCAATTTGCAGGACATCACCCTGCGAGCCCTTGAGATTCTCAAAAAAGTGGACCTGATTCTCGCCGAAGACACGCGAACTTCTTCCAAATTGCTGAATCATTATAGTATTCAGAAGCCTCTCACGCCGTTTCACCAGCACAATGAGCACCAGGTGCTGCAACACATTATTTCCCAACTCGAACAGGGTAAAACAATGGCTATCATTACCGATGCGGGAACGCCGGGAATATCCGATCCGGGGTTTCTCCTGGTTCGCGAATGCATAAGGGCGGGCATAAAAGTTGAATGTTTACCAGGGGCGACTGCCTTTGTTCCGGCATTGGTAAACAGCGGATTGCCTTCGGACAGGTTTTGTTTCGAAGGCTTTCTTCCATTGAAAAAAGGAAGACATACGCTGCTTACCAAACTTGCTGACGAAGAGCGAACCATAATAGTTTATGAATCGCCGGTTCGGTTATTAAAAACGCTGGCCGATTTTATCCAATATTTTGGCGACAGCCGCAAGTGCAGCGTTAGCAGGGAGTTAAGCAAGATGTTCGAAGAAAATGTTCGCGGAACGCTTAAGGAAGTGCATGAACATTTTCGCGATAAGAATATAAAGGGCGAAATTGTGATTGTTTTAGAAGGGAAAACTTTGTAAAAATCTTAACCAGCATCGGCCGGACGCAAAGCTCAAATCACACGAAATTTGGACTGTTTATTGATATTATGTTTTGTAACACAATGTCCTAAACTAAGATACCATGTATACAGAAGGATTTGAAAGCCTCGAGGAAGCGGAAAAGGAATCCCGGAATACCTATGGGGGCACAAACGAAGCAGACAGGTTACTCCGTGAGAATGAAAAGCTCAAAAAGAGTCTCGAAAAAGAGAAGTTTTTTAATAAACTTCTTGACCAGGAGATCCAGGAGATGAAGATGTCGATGAATACCGGGCGCCAGGATTTTCATAGCGAATACTGGTCGGGTAGCAGGGGCGTGTCGAGGGGAGCTTTTTATTTGCTTTTGCTTGTTACGCTTATTCTTGGGGGTTATATTGGTTATGGTATTTACTATAACAAGCCGATGAATTATCTCAACATCGGTAAAACATCTCGTCCAGCCACGGTAGTTCAGAATACTTCTGTTGTTCCTGATGCTGCTGCGACTTCAGCGGCACAAACTTCTTCGGAAGGCAACGTGCCTGTGGATGCCGCTACTCCTGCTGACAATACATCAAAGCCTGCCGAAAATGTTTCGAGGCCCGCGGAAAATAAAGCCGCAACTCCTCCCCCTGTAGCAAAAGATTCTGTTCCTAATATAATTGGTGCAAAGAAAACGGCTGAAAAGCCAAAAGCAAATGCGTCGACGCAGAGAGCGTCGGTTACGCCTACCGCGGACGAGGAATATAATGAAGATGAAGTGAACAGGGTGATTAACAGTGATAGCGCCCCGGTGACTTCAGCGCCTGCCAAACCTGCGGAAGAGAAAAGGCCCGTGATTGCTCGTTACAAGGTGACTTCGAAAGCAAATTTTTATAATAATCCTGATGAGAATTCGATGCGTGGCACGTTCATTTCCGGTGATGCGAATAAGGTTGTGGAAGCGTTAGAGGAGAAGGATGGGTTTATCTATGTTGTGTACACGAATGATCTTGGGTTTACTTCGAGGGGGTGGTTGAGTAAGCAGGATCTTACTAAGGAATAATTTTGCTCCGCAAGCCTGTTGGCTGCCAGCCTGCGCGCACGGCTGATTACTTTTTGCCACAGCAAATGCTTCTGCCTTTTTGCTACCGCAGGCGCATCTTTCTTTCTTTATTTATTTTTTTTTATTTTTTTTTGAGGGCCGCAGGCCTATATCTTTTTTTCCCGGCCTCCAGGCCAGCGCGCCGCAGGCAAATTCGCCAAAAAGCCTCCCGAGAAATCGGGAGGCTCACAACTAAAAACAGAATAAGAAATCAAACTTAATTACCATGTTGCAGGTACTGGCTGCAACATGATAAATCGGTGAAGCCTTTAGTCCGGCTTCTTTCCGTCCAGGAAAGTATTTATAGTCGTAATCTGCGCATTATTGCGTTCATCCGACTTTACTTCATAATTGCTGTAGAAATTTTCGACGTGCGAGATGCTGTTGTAGAGATCTAAATTGCGGCGGATATAAGCCGGCACTGTTTCAAACTCATTGTTCGGGTCAGCAGCATTTATATTGAACGAAAGATTGCGCAATTTCTGTATTCGTTCTGCCGCCCGGCGCTTGTGTTGTTCTGCTTCGTCCTGCATCGCAGGTTCCTCAACAGACGGTTGCACCGGAACATTTTCTTTTGTTTGATGGGCCCTTGACTCATCCGCCGCTACTGGAATGTCATCCTTAATCACTAGTTGCATTGCCGCGGAAGGTTCTTCTTCCATGACCGGTTCTGTTTTTGTGTTAAGAACTGGTTCCTTCACAGGTTCAGGGCTGGAATTACCCAGGTCGGTATCAGCATAAATATTGGAAGGCCTTGCAAGGTATCCCCCCGACGCTGCAGGTGTCTGGGAAGGATTACTCGAAAATACCCATTCTACCGTATTTTTCTCTGGTATTATTTCGACTTTATTTTCCACAGTACTTTTACCTGCCTCTATCGGATTTTCCCTATGCTCTTCAACCGGCTCCTCCGCTTCACTCAATGTGGGCTCCAGCTCCTTTTTAAGCATAATGGGCTCCTCAATGTGCACTTTTTTCACCTCCACAGGTGGAGTTTCAGTCACTTCGGCAGCTTTTTTCTCCTCGACAACCGGAGACAGCGTCAGAACAATTTTTTCATTGGGATCGGCAGGTTTCTGTTTCGGCCTGGCATTGAACGGATCTTTGTGTTCGAAACCGGTCGCGATGAGCGTAATACCGATTTTATCACCGAGGTTGTTATCATAGCCCATACCGAGGATTACGTCGGTTCCTTCACCAGCCTGCTCGAGCAGGTAATTCTGAATAATCTCTACTTCATCCATCGTAAACTCATGATCGCCTTCCGATGAATTAATATTGATGAGTATCCATTTCGCACCGCGTATATCATTATCATTAAGTAACGGTGAAGTGAGCGCTTCTTCAATTGTACGCTGCGCCCTGTTTTCACCACCGCACGCCGCACTACCCAATATCGCCACGCCACCACTGCGCATAACCGTGCACACATCGGCAAAGTCAACGTTGATCTGGCCCGTGCTGTTAATTACGTCGGTGATACATTTCGCGGCGGTTGCCAGTACATTGTCGGCGCGGTTAAACGCTTCTTTCATTTTAAGATTTCCAAACTGGTGACGAAGCTTGTCGTTGCTGATCACAAGAAGCGTGTCAACATATTGCTTCATCACTCTTATTCCTTCTTCAGCCTGGAGTTGTCTTTTTTTACCTTCATAAGAAAACGGCGTGGTAACTATCCCGACGGTGAGAATGCCGAGCTCCTTACAAATTTTCGAAATGATCGGCGCACCGCCTGTGCCCGTGCCTCCACCCATGCCTGCTGTAATAAAAGCCATCTTCGTATTCACCTCGAGAATTCTTTTGATTTCTTCGAGGCTTTCCTCGGTGGCCTGCCTGCCGATGTCGGGATTTGCGCCTGCGCCAAGTCCTTGCGTTAAATGAGGACCGAGTTGCACCCGGTTAGGAACCTTGCTCTGCGCAATTGCCTGAGCATCGGTATTGCATATAATAAAATTTACTCCTTCTATATTCTGGCTGAACATGTGATTGACTGCATTGCTGCCACCACCACCAACACCAACTACCTTGATGATGGATGATTTTTCTTTTGGTAGATCAAAATGGATCATTGTATTTAAAATTGATAGGTTAGTTTAATTCGTGATGCGTGAAGGGTGAATCGTGAGTTTCGCCTCACGGATCACGGCTCACGGTTATAATGCTTTGTCTTCTTCTTCTTTAAATAAATCAATCAATGTTATCTTGAATTTGCCCCAGAAATCTTTAAGTCCTTTCCTGTTTTTCTTTTCCTCGCGGGCTGCTTCAAATTCTACCGTTTCTTCCACCTGCTGCTGACGTTTTAATCCTTCAGGAACTTCAACACGAACGTGCTGCATTTCGAACTGCTTCCTGTTATGTTCGTAATCGCTGTAACCTTTTAGTATTAATCCGATACATGTCGAATACGTTGGCTTGGCAAGTTCTTCTATGTGACCCGGCGCCAGGTGTTCATTAGGATACCCGATACGGGCGTTAAGGCCGGTGGTGTATTCTGTTAATTGAATAAGATGTTTCAACTGTGCGCCACCACCTGTGAGCACGATACCGCCGTTGAGCATTTTATTATCGAGGCCAACCTGTTTAAGATGAAATGTTACAAAGTCCATTATCTCGCTCATTCTCGCCTGTATGATATTCGCGAGCGTTTTCACGCTGATTTCTTTCGGAGGCATTCCGCGAAGTCCGGGAATAGTGATTACCGCATTTGCTTTTGCTTCGTTCGAAAGCGCGGAACCAAACTGAACCTTCATCTGCTCTGCCTGCGTTTTCAATACACCCAATCCTGTTTTGATATCATTGGTAATATTTTCTCCGCCAAATGGAATTACCACTGTGTGCTTAAGAATACCCTCATAAAAAACAGCCAGGTCTGTGGTGCCACCCCCGATATCTACTATCGCTACGCCCGCTTCAAGATCTTCCTGGCCCATCACTGCCGACGAAGAAGCGAGCGGCTGAAGTACAAGGTCCTTTGTACGAAGCCCGCTTTTTTCTACGGCACGGTTAATGTTTCTTATAGCGTTTTTGTCGCCGGTGATGATGTGAAAATTGGCTCCCACTTTTACACCGCCATAACCGATTGGATTTGGAATGTTCTGAAAATTATCTACCGTAAACTCCTGCGGTATCACATCAATAATCTGGTCGCCCGCGGGAATATATGTTTTGTACTGGTCCGCGATCAACTGGTCGATTTCTTTCTGCGAAATTTCTTCTTCATTCTGGTGTCTTACAATATCACCGCGGGTTTGTAAACTTTTTATATGATGCCCCGCGATGCCGACATACACTTCGTTGATGTCGAGATTGGGGTTTGATGCATAACAATTGTCAAGCGCCATTTTTATAGCCTTGATGGTTTCATCGATGTTGAGCACCTGTCCGTGTTTTACGCCGTTTGAGTTTGCTCTTCCGAAACCGATAATTTCCAGTTTGCCAAATTCATTTTTGCGGCCAGCGATAGCGGCGATCTTCGTTGTGCCGATATCCAATCCTACGATAATGGGTTGTTCAGTGTTCATGATGGTATGCTGTTTTAGTTGTGTGTTAGTAAGATTTTCTTAATTATTTTTTTACACCGATAATTTCATCATCGAACTGCACTTTTATCCTGTCGTATTTATCCATCCCTGATTTCGCCAATACCTGTTTATAAAAAACAAACAGTTTTCTGAACTTCTCCTCGTGGTCGGTGCCATCACCAAATTCAATGATATGATTGCCCACGGTTGGCACCATTTCGAACTCTCTCGAAGGGGTAATATCGATCTGCGATATCTGCGCCATCCAGAACGGATTGTTTAATAAAAAGATGCTAAGACTTTTCAGGTCGCGGATCAATTTCAGGTCGGATGGCGTTCTGTCTTTTTTAGAATCAATCGGGTAACCGGTAAACACCGGAAGTTTCGCCGGGATCTTGTCCGACAAAGGCATTCTCTTTCCACTGCTGTCTATATAAAAGCTGCCTCCCGACGATGAAAAAATCCTCGCGATGGGCTGCCGTTGTTCAACAATTACTTTGAGCACGTCGCTATTGTCAAAGAACAGCTGCGCATCTTTCACCCATGGCTCTTTCTTTATTCTCGATTCTACCAGTCCGAGGTTGATAGAACTCATCGGCTGGTTTTTGAAAACAATCGTTTTATTCGCGGTAAGCACTTTTTCTACATCTTTCTTATCGATGAAGAAAGTTTTATGCCCGTTATCTTTTATTTCTATTTCGTATCCTTCGCACACCTTGTGGTTTCTTGCATTAACCGCGGCAATGATCAGCACAATAAGCCCTGCTCCTCCTATCGCGGAGATGCAGACAAGCAATATTTTTCTTATATTTTTTGTTATACTCATTTAAGATTCGCGGTTAAAATTTCCTTCACCGGCTCCACCAGTGTATCGATATCTCCTGCGCCGGCGGTAATGATCAGCCGGTTCTCCAACTGATTTTTTGCTGCCAGCTCTTTCAGGTAGTTTAATGTCATTTTTTTATCAAGTATCCTGGTGTTATCATTCTTCATTTTGCCGGTGATCGTTTCAGCCGTTACGCCTGGTATCGGTAATTCGCGTGCCGGATAAATAGGAAGAACAATCACTTCATTAGCCTGGTCGAGTGTTGAAGCGAAGTCGCTTGCCAAATCGCGGGTGCGACTGAACAAATGCGGTTGAAAGATGACCGTGCAATGTTTGTCCGGAAAAAGATTCATCGCGCTTTTGATGAGCGTTCCCAGTTCTTCCGGGTGATGCGCATAATCATCGATATACACGATGCGCTTTTTCTTGATGATATATTCAAATCTTCTCTTCACGCCCCTGAAATCCTCCACCGCGAGTTTTATAGCCTCCGTTTCAATATTTAGTTGCCGGGCAACGCCGATGGCTACACTTGCATTTTCCACGTTGTGCAATCCACCCATGTTGAGTGCAACATCTTCAATCAATTCGTCGTTCACTTTCACATCAAAAATGTAGTAGCCATTCATCACGCGGATATTACCGGCTTTTATGTCTGCATTTTCTTTCAGGCTGTATGTGATTTTTTTCGGCGCCCTGAATTCTTCCATCCGTGCAAGTCCCTCCTTCACAAACAACATACCATCACTTTTTATCTTTCCCGAAAACTCTATGAACGAATCCTGCATCGCCTGTTCCGTGCCGTAGATGTCGAGATGATCAGCATCCATAGCAGTAATAACAGCGAGGTTCGGGCTAAGTCTTAAAAAACTCCTGTCGTATTCATCCGCTTCTATAACACACATATTGCGATCGCTGCTCCAGAAATTGCTGTTGTAGTTTGTTGAGATACCTCCAAGAAAAGCGTTGCAACCATAGCCGGTATCGCGCAGTATATGCGCGATCATTGTGCTGACGGTGGTTTTTCCATGTGTGCCCGCCACACAGATGTTGAAAGAACGTTCGGTGATCATTCCGAGCACTTCACTTCTTTTGTACAGCGGGTAATTGTTCTGCCTGTAAAAATTAAGCTGCCTGTGCTCCGCCGGTATTGCGGGTGTGTACACAACCATTTCCGCGTCTTTAGGAGCAAGATTTTCATCGTCGTGATGCACCACGGGTATCCCTTCGCTTTCAAGTTGTTTGGTAAGAGGAGTTGATGTGCGATCGTAGCCACTCACTTCTTTTCCGTGAAAAGCAAAATACCTCGCCAGGGCGCTCATGCCGATGCCGCCAATGCCTATGAAATAAATCCTTTTTATATTATCAAGACTGATCATTGAATAAATTGTAATATTTCCTTCGCTATCACTTCGTCTGCGTTTTTCACTCCCATCTTGCCTATGTTCTCCTTCAATTGCTCCTGCAACTTTATATTCGAAGCGAGGTCTACTACCGAACTCACGAGTTTACTTCTCACCTCTGCATCCGCGATCATCAGAGCCGCTTGTTTTTCTGTAAGCCGCCTGGCATTCACGGTCTGATGATCTTCGGCTGCAAAAGGAAAGGGTACGAATATCACGGGCCTCTTTACTACACTTAATTCTGCTATCGCCATGGCGCCCGATCTCGACACCACAATATCCGATGCAGCAAATGCATATTCCATTTTTACGATAAAATCATTTGTCCACACATTCTTCCGTCCTTCAGATATTTTTCGCGCGTGATCGACAAACGGTTTTCCTGTTTGCCAGATCAGTTGCAGGTTGTTTGCCGAGAACTCGCCTATTTTCGCGGCGATCGCCTCGTTAATGTTTTTCGCTCCGAGACTGCCACCTGTTACCAACACGGTTTTTTTAGAAGGGTCGAGCTTGAAATAACCGATGCCTTCTTCCCGTGAAATATTTCCCCCGGCTATTGCGCGACGCACAGGGTTACCGGTGATCATGATTTTTTCGGCCGGGAAAAATTTTTCCATTCCGTCGGAGGCCACAAATATTTTTGAAGCCTTCTTCCCAAGCAATATGTTCGATTTCCCCGCGAACGAATTCGATTCATGAATGAACGTCGGCAGTTTTTTCGATTGCGCATATCGCAGTACCGGGTAGGTGGAATACCCTCCTACTCCAATCACTGCGTCGGGACGGTACCCCTTGAATATTTCACTCACCTGCACAAAACTTTTTATGATTTTGAGGGGAAGTGAAATGTTTTTTATCAAAGAGCTTCTGTTGAACCCGGCGATGTCTATCCCGATGATGTTATATCCTTCCTTCGGTATTCTTTCCATTTCCATTTTTCCTTTCGCGCCGATGAACAGGATGGTTAGCGTCGGATCCATTCTCATCAAAGCGTTGGCGATAGCGACAGCTGGAAAAATGTGGCCACCTGTGCCTCCTCCTGCTATGATGATTCGTTTAGACATGCCTGGTTCGTTTATATACTTAATCGCGATTTCGTGATGCGTGATCCGCGATTCGCCTCACGCCTCACGCTTCACGACCCTCAGCCTCCTGTTCCACATTTCTTGCCACACTTAAAATAATCCCTATCGCGAGGCATGTAAACAGGAAGGAACTGCCTCCCATGCTTACCAGCGGCAGCGTTACGCCCGTCACCGGAAACAGGTTTACATTCACCGCCATATTGATCAGCGCCTGTATCACCAGCGTAAAGCTGAGCCCCAACGCCAGGAAGGCCCCGAATGCGTAGGGACATCGTTTAAATATCCTGATGCTCCTGTACAGGAACACCAGGTAAATAAATATGATGAACATCCCGCCGATCATGCCGTACTCTTCTATTATTATCGCATATATAAAATCGGAATATGGGTGCGGCAAAAAATTCCGCTGCTCACTGTTACCGGGACCAAGACCAATCAACCCACCTTTTGCTATGGCAATCTTTGCCTGGTTCACCTGGTAATTTTCTTCCTTATCCGATTGTTTTGATGCATACACGAAATTCTGCACGCGCTTTATCCAGGTGGGCATCCTTCCTACCTCGAGTATCGCCGGCAGATCCTTGCATTTACCTTCTTCCTTATCGTAATAACCCATCGCGATGAAAACAAGTATCACGACTGGAATCGCCGCGATTCCTACTGTTGCGCCGATGTGTTTCATACTCACTCTTCCAATAAACATCAGCAACAAGCTTGTTGAACCGATCAGCAATGCTGTAGAAAGATTGGCTGGCGCCACAAGTGCGCACGTAACAAGCACAGGTATGATTACCGGCACAAAGCCTTTCCGAAAATCTTTTATTACATCCTGCCTCCGGCTAAGCATACGACCCAGGTACATAAACAGTGCGAGCTTCGCGAGGTCAGAAGTTTGAAAAGTGAGGTTGATGATGGGTAACCTGATCCACCTGCTTCCCTCGTTTAACCGCACCCCGTAAAATAATGTCCATATTAAAAGAGGAATGGATATCAGAAACAGTATCCTCGACCACTTCGAATATAATGTGTAGTTAACCCTGTGCGCAAAATAGATAATTGCCACGCCGATGGTAATGAACATTACCTGCTTGAACAGGTATATTTCGGTATTGCCCTTGTTGTACCTGTAGGCAAGCAAACCTGTAGAACTATACACCACCAGCAACGACACCAGCGCAAGCAGCACAACGGTGGCCCATATCACCTTATCGCCGCTCGTACGGTTGCCGATGCGGTGAAAATGATTTTTTTGTATGTTGATGAAATCGTTCATTATAAATTTCTCACTGCCCGTTTAAATTGATTTCCCCTGTCTTCGTAATTATTAAACAGGTCGAAACTCGCACAAGCCGGACTCAGCAGGATAACATCGCCCGGATTCGCGAAATGAAACGCACCCTTCACCGCCTCTTCAGCGCCTTGTGTGTTGATCATCAGCGGCACGTCATTCTGGAAAGCCTCATGTATCTTCCTGTTGTCGAGCCCGAGGCAAACGATCGCTTTAACTTTCTCTCTCACCAGGTCGCGAAGCATATCATAATCGTTTCCTTTATCCACGCCACCCAATATTAAAATGGTCGGTTTGCGCATGCTTTCGAGTGCATACCATGTGCTGTTGACGTTTGTCGCCTTACTGTCATTAATAAAATCAACCCCTCTTATGGTGGCGACAAACTCCATGCGGTGCTCAAGCGATTCGAACGATTGTACCGCTTCCCTGATCTTCGATTTCCTTATTCCCACAATAGATGCTGCCAATCCTGCTGCCATGGTGTTGTACTGGTTATGTTTTCCTTTCAATGTAAAATCGTATACGCTCATCTGCATTTTCTCATCATTCGTTTTTATCGTCATCTGGTCCTTTATAATAAATGCTCCCCGGTTTAGTTCTCTGTTCATGGTGAATGATAATAGGTTAGTTTTGATTGGATGATCCTGTACGTATTTATTTGTAACCGGGTCATCTTCGCAAAAGATGAAATAGTCTTCAAGGGTTTGATTCATAGTAATCCGGAATTTGCTGGCGATATAGTTTTCGAACTTGTAACCGTACCTGTCTAAGTGATCCTCCGTTATATTCGTCATCACCGCTATATCCGGCCTGAATTCATGTATATCGTCGAGCTGAAAGCTGCTGATTTCGGCCACATACCAATCCTTCGGATCCTCTTTCACCTGCCGCGCGAATGAGTAACCGATATTTCCCACCAGCGCGCAATTCAATCCCGCCGTTTTGAATATGTGATAGATCAGCGAGGTCGTTGTTGTTTTACCGTTGCTACCTGTTATGCCCACTATCTTTCCGGCGCCTTTATGACGGTAGGCCAACTCTATTTCGCTGATCACCGGGATGCCCTTCGATTTAATCTTCTGCACTATCTCAGCTTTGTCGGGTATTCCCGGGCTCTTCATCACTTCATCCGCATTAAGAATAAGATCTTCGCTGTGCTGTTTTTCTTCGTACGCGATACCGTTCTCTTCAAGGTCCTTTCTGTATTTGTCCTTAACCGGCGAACCGTCTGAAACAAAAATGTCGTAACCATAATGCTGTCCCAGCAAAGCCGCACCGACACCACTCTCTCCCGCGCCAAGAATTACAAGACGTTTGCTCATTACTCCGAGAATTTCGGTTTCCGGATTAGGGGGTCCTTCAATAGTTTGGATTTTAGCTTCCTCGAATTCATGCAGGTAGTTTTTCAGAATACGGGAATTAGAACCATGGGTTTTTCAGCAAGGCATTCAAATTCGTTACCTGATCTTCAACGTCACAATAGAAAACACTACACACAGTATCGTTACAATCCAGAATCGCGTTACGATCTTACTTTCATGATATCCGAGCTTTTGATAGTGATGATGAAGAGGGCTCATTAAAAACACCCTTTTCCCTTCACCATATTTTCTTTTCGTGTATTTGAAGTACGTCACCTGTATCATTACGCTCAGGTTTTCTACCAGGAACACCCCGCAGAAAATAGGTATCAGCAATTCTTTTCTTACGATAATTGCCAGCGCAGCGATAATACCGCCAAGCGTCAGACTTCCTGTATCGCCCATAAACACCTGCGCCGGGTATGCGTTATACCACAGGAAGCCCACGCACGCTCCGATCATCGCCCCGATAAAAATCGAAAGCTCCCCCAGGTTTGGTATGTACATTATGTTCAGGTACTCTGCAAACCGCAGGTTACCGCTCGCGTATGCAAAAATTCCAAGACACGCACCAATTATCGCACTGGTGCCCGTCGCGAGACCATCAAGTCCATCCGTTATATTCGCCCCGTTCGACACCGCAGTGATAATAAATATTACCACCACGATATATAATATCCAGGTAAGCTCACGCATCATTGGCGGCAGCAGTTTTGAATAGTTGAACTCGTGACCCTTCACAAATGGTATTGTCGTAATCGGTTTGTCGGGTATCACGAATAACTTTTCTTTCTGGTCCAGCTCACGCCTGATCACTTTCGTGGTGTCGTTCACTTCTCCTGTATATTCTCTCCACACCTGCACGTTATCATTATATAATAATGTCATTGCCACAAGTACACCGAGCACAATTTGTCCTAATACCTTGAACCATCCTGCCAGGCCATCCTTGTCACCTTTTTTATAAGAAATGCCCTGCCGTTTTGCAATTCGTTTTGCACGCAGCTTCAGGTAATCATCAATAAACCCGATAAGCCCCAGCCAGATGGTGCTGAAGATCATCAGCCTGATGTACGCCTTGTTCAGATCGGCCAGCAGCAGTGTCGGAATAAGTATTGCCAGGATGATAATGATACCTCCCATCGTAGGCGTACCCTTCTTCTGCTGTTCCCCTGCCAGTCCGAGGTCGCGCACACTTTCACCGACCTGTTTTTTCTGCAGGTACCTGATAAGTTTTTTTCCAAACAGCGCCGATATCACCAGCGAAAGGATCACCGCCAGCAGCACCCTCGATGTGATGAACTGCATGAATGAACTGCCGGGAAATTTTATTCCCTGGTCGCCGAACCATTCAAACAAGTGATATAACATTCAGTTTTATTTTCCCAGTAATTCAAACATTTCCATCAATACCTGCTTATCGTCGAAAGGGTGCTTCACTCCTTTTATATCCTGGTATTTTTCATGACCCTTTCCAGCGATCAGAATAATATCTTCCGGTTTTGAAATACTCACAGCTGTTTTGATGGCCTCCTTCCTGTCGGCTATCGAGATATATTTTCTCTTCGCCGCGGAAGTAAGTCCTGTTTCCATGTCTTTCAATATCTCCAGCGGATCTTCGCTTCGTGGATTATCCGATGTAAATATTGCCTTCGTGCTATACTCACATGCCGCTTCCGCCATAATCGGGCGTTTTGTTTTATCCCTGTCACCACCACACCCAACCACTGTAATCACCTGTTCATGACCCTTCCTTAATTTTTGTATGGTCAGCAACACGTTCACGAGCGCATCAGGCGTATGTGCATAATCGATGATGCCTATTACCCTTTCCTTTGGCGACACGTAATAGTCGAACCGTCCCTCAGCGCCTGTCATTGCGCTGAGATGCAGCAACACTTCATTCTTATCTTCTCCAAGACATATGGCCGCGCCATAAACTGCGAGAAGATTATACGCATTGAATTCACCGATCAACCTGAAATGCACTTCCTGGTCGTTCACAATCATCACCAGTCCTGTCAAGCCGTTTTCAAGAATTTTCCCCTTGAAATCGGCAACTGTTTTCAGACTATAGTAATACTTCGACGCATTTGTATTCTGCAGCATCACCGTCCCTCTTTTATCATCGGCATTCGAAATGGCGAAAGCCGAGGATGGCAGCGAGTCGAAAAATGCTTTCTTCACCCTGATATACTCCTCGAACGTTTTGTGATAGTCGAGGTGATCATGAGTGATGTTGCTGAAAATGCCCCCGCTGAATTGCAAACCTGTTACCCTGTGCTGGTGAACCGCATGCGAACTCGTTTCCATGAACACATGTGTGCAGCCCTCGTCGGCCATCTGCTTCAACAATGCATTCAAACTGATTGCGTCGGGAGTAGTATGCGTTGCCGGAACAATTTTTTCGCCAATGTGATTCTGTACCGTACTGAGTAACCCGCATGTGTAACCGAGCTTTGTGAAAAGTTTGTAGAGCAGGGTGGCAATAGTTGTTTTGCCATTTGTGCCCGTTACTCCCACCAGCTTCAGTTTCGCGGATGGCTGGCCAAAAAAATTATCAGCCATATAACCCGCTGCCGCAGCGCTGTTCTCTACCTGTACATAACACACACTTTCGCTGGTTGATGCAGGCATCTTTTCGCATATCACCGCTTTCGCTCCGTTGCTAACCGCTGTGTCAATGAACTGGTGCCCGTCTGCCGCCGAGCCTTTTATCGCAATGAAAGCCGAGCCGGGGCTCACCTTCCTTGAATCGATCTGTAAATCTTTCACATCTGTTGCAGTGGAACCGTTTACCGACCTGATGTTCACCCTAAACAATATGTCCTGCAACAATGCCATTCCCGTTAATTTAACTCTACCACTACCACCTGTCCTTTTTCCAACGGCGATCCTTCGCTTACCGATTGCGCCACTACTTTGCCTTTTCCTTTTGCCAGCACTCTTACGTTTCTGTTCTCAAGTATAAAAAGTGCATCCTTCAATCCCATACCTTTCACATTTGGCATATTATTCTCCAACGTTCGACTCCTCACCACACGTTCACCATTTTTTGCCATCACCACGTTGTATTCGCTTTTACCGGATGAATCGCGGTACACGCTTCCGATCTCTTTCAGCACTGCTTTGATATCGATTCCCAACCCTGCATATGAATAATTCGAGCTGTCGGGAGTAGTTTCCAACGGTTCAGGAATCCTTTCGTTGTCGGGCATCAGTGCATATAGTTTATCCGAAACTTCTTTGAACACCGGGCCCGCTACCGATGCGCCGTAATATTTTTTGGCGAAGGGTTTATTTTTAATCACCACGATCATCGAATATTTTGGATTTTTTGCAGGGAAGTAACCGGCAAAAGACGATTGATAAATATGATCGCTGTATCCCCGTTTTCCATTTGCAACGAGCGCTGTTCCTGTCTTTCCCGCAACCGTGTATGGGGAATTTTTGAATAACAGGTAACCGGTACCGCCTTCTTCCTGGCAAACGCCCCATAAGCTTTCCTGCAATTGCTTGAGTGTCGATTCGCTGCAGATGCTTTCTTCGAGCACTTCCGGCTGGAATTTTTTCATAGCAATACCATCCTGCGACACCTCGTTCACCAGGTATGGCCTCATCATTTTTCCATTGTTGGCAACCGCGTTATACAGCATCAATGTTTGCAAAGGACTTACGAGCACTTCGTACCCGAAGCTCATCCATGGCAGGGAAGTCGCGCTCCACGTTTTTGATTTGGGAGATTTGACAATAGGCTGCGTTTCACCTACAAGATCAATGCCCGATGAAACATTGAAGCGAAGTTTTTTCAGATGGTTGATATATTTCACCGGGTCACGTGAGTAGTTCATCCAGACCATCTTTGCCATTCCCACGTTCGAACTGTATTTAAACGCGTCTTTGAGTGTTACGTCGGTTTTGTTGTGACGCTCGCTGTCGTACACAGTTCTGCGTGCCACATGCCATACGCCCCTTTCAAGGTCAACATGATTGTCGAGCGTCGCGTATTTGTCTTCGAGCAATGCGAGCATCGACGCCAGTTTGAAAGTTGAACCGGGTTCAGACGCCCTGATGGCGTAGTTAAGATCTTCCCAGTATGTTCCGTCTTCGCGCCGACCCAGGTTCGCGATTGCTTTTATCTTTCCGGTCTTTACTTCCATCACGATGGCAGTTCCGTTGGTGCATTCGTTTTCTTCCATCATCCGCAGCAATGCGTTTTCTGTAATGTCCTGGATGTTTACATCGAGTGTGGTAACAATATCCCTGCCTTCTTCCGGTTCAATAACATATCCTTCAACGGGCACATAAACTCCACCGGCTATATAGCGGACCAGTTTTTTACCGCTTTCGCCTTTCAGAACCGTGTCGTACGTGTTTTCCAAACCCACATTCGAATTCTTGATTTTTCCATCGCTGTCGATAAATTCACGCGACAGGCCAATTGTTCTGTTTGCGAGAAGTCCGTAAGGATTGAGTCGTTTGTTTCTCACCTCAGCAATGAATCCACTTCTGTTCTTCCCCTGTCGTACGAGAGGAAAATTCCGAAGCACTTTATATTGCTGGAACGTGAGATTCTTTTTAAACAGGTAGTACCGGTTACGTGCGGCGTATTGGCGCTGGAGCTCTTTCTTATATTCCGATTTGCCCTTATCGCCGAAGAAAGACGCCAGTTTCAATGACAGGGAATCAATATTTTCTGTGAACCGTTTCCCGTTTTTCTCTCTCAGGCCATCGGCGCCAAAGTCGATATAGATATCAAAATAAGGAATGGAAGTACTCAGCATGTTGCCATCTTCGCTGTAGATGGTTCCCCTGTCTGCATCAATTTCAATGAACTTTTGTTGCTGTTGCCGCGCCTGGTCTTTCCAGTAGCCCCCCTGTATCTGCTGGATGTAGAAAACGCGGGCGAGGATAAGGAGGCTGAAAGCAACTATGCACACAAAGCACAGGGACACTCTCCATAGTATATCGCGTTTTATTTCCAAGTCGCGTTTTATATTAAGTCATTCACGATCCGATGCACTGTCCACCAGTATCACTGGCGGTTGTGTTAATTCTTTTAGCCCGAAAGGTTCTACTGCTTTCGACAGTTCACTTTGTTTGCTCCGGAACATTACCTCGCTTTTCAGCGTTTTGAATTCGTAAGTGAGTTCGTCTATTTCCTTGCTTATGGTGTTAATGTTTCTTACTGTTTTGTCTGCGTAATGGCCGTTGTATATGTAAATCACTGCGAGGAAGGAAAGAAACAGGAAGAACGGAAAGTTCTTAACTATCCACTGATAGTTCAGCAGGCGTTTCCATTCCGGTTTTTGTTCTTTTGTTCTTTCCTCCATAGCTACTACTATCAAATTTTTTGCTTCTCCACCGTTCCCTCACACCGCCTTCGGCGGATTCGGGATGACAATCTTCCATCCTGCCGCCTTCGGCGGATTCGGGATGACACTTCTCACCTTTCCCCTCTCCCCTCTCCCCTCTCACTTCTCCCCTCTCCCCTCTCCCCTCTCCTCTCTGCTACTCTTAACTTCGCACTGCGCGACCGGGGATTTCTTTTTATTTCATCATTCCCCGGCAGTACTGGCTTTTTCGTTACCGCTTTAAGCGGTGGCCTCTTTTCTTTTCCATACAAATCATATTCATCCTCTTCTTCGAAGCTTCCATTCTTAAAAAATATTTTTACAATCCTGTCTTCTATTGAATGAAACGTGATAACCGCTATTCTTCCTTCATCATTCAATACCGCCGGCACCTGCTGAAGCATTTCTTTGAGGGCACCCATTTCATCATTCACTTCTATACGCAATGCCTGGAAAACCTGCGCGAAATATTTATTCGGATTCCCTTTGATGATGCTGTGCACTGCGTTCTTGAAATCGCTCACTGTTCTGAAAGGAGAAATTTTTCTCGCTTCCGTGATGGTGCGCGCGAGTGTTTTCGCATTTGTTACCTCACCGTATTGTTCAAAAAGCTTGTGCAGTTTTTGTTCGGGGTAGGTCGACAAAATCGTTTGCGCGGTTGTGTCCTGTCGCCTGTCCATTCGCATGTCCAGGTCCGACTGGTCGTACCGCGTTGAAAAACCCCGGTCGCCTTCATCAAACTGGTGGCTGCTTACCCCGAGATCGGCAAGAATGCCGTCTACAGCGGGAATTTTATGAAGTTTCAGGAAGCGTTGCAGGTGGCGGAAGTTGTGTGGAACAAAAATGATCCTGTCATCGTCCGGCAGATTTCTGCGCGCGTCAGCGTCCTGGTCAAATGCCAATAATTTTCCGTTGGCGCCAAGCCTTTTGAGAATTGCTCTCGAATGGCCGCCGCCGCCAAAAGTGCAGTCGACATAAACGCCATTCTCTTTTACCCTGAGCGCCGCTACCGATTCTTCGAGCAGCACCGGCACATGGTAATCGGAGTGGTCTTCGTTTTTCATAGCGCTTATTGTGGCAAGCCGTTGGGAAGCACCTCCTTCGCCAGCTGACTGAAGGCGGCGGGTGTCATCGTCTCAAAGAACTCTTTGTACTTACGGATGTCCCAGATCTCAATTTTTTGTACGGAACCTACGATCACAATGTCGCGCCCGATGCTCGCATGCTCCCGCAGGTTGGGTGGTATCAACAAACGGCCGGCTGAATCCAGCTCCAGTTCGGTGGCGCCATTAAAAAAATATCTTCGGAATTCACGTACCTTGGGATCAAAATCATTCAGTTTGCTAATTCCCTCAAATATTGGCTGCCAGTTTTTTACAGGATATAAGGACAGGCATTTTTCAAAACCTCTGTTTATGACAAATTCCCCCGGAGCATCCTCTGGTAGTTTTTTTTTGATGGCGGCAGGAAGCAGGAAGCGTCCCTTAGCATCAACTGTGGCTTCGTATTCACCGAGAAAACCAATCATTTATAGCCAGATTTGACCCGGATTTTTCATAAACTGACACAAAATACCATTTTTCCCCACTCAAATGGCAGAAATGTATTTATTAAATTTTTCCACAGGGCATTTTTTGCCTGAAAATAGCCACCAGATTGGTTTTCAGGCCATTTCCAGGACAGGCATGTGAAAAATACTGTGAATTACCTGTGAATTGATGTGGATAGAGTGTGACTAAGTAGACAAATGACCGATCCAAGAACAATTTCCATAGCCAATTACGACTACCCCCTTCCCGATTCACGAATCGCGGCTTTCCCCGCCGAAAAAAGAGATGATTCGAAACTCCTTATCTGGAAAAACGGAAACATTTCGCAAGATGCATTCCGGAATATTGCACACTTTCTCCCACAACACTCGCTTTTGATACTAAATAACACGCGTGTTGTAGAAGCCCGGCTCATTTTTAAAAAACCAACAGGCGCAAAAATTGAAATTTTCTGTCTCGAACCCGGTGACCAGTACCACGACATCACCACCGCCCTCGCACAACAAAAATCAGTAGTATGGAAGTGTATGGTGGGCCGTGCATCGTCCTGGCAACACCAGACCGTTCTCGAAAAAAAAATCGACAACGAAAAAACGTTATACGCAAAAATAATTTCTAAACACAGCGATCATTTTTTAATACAACTGTCATGGACACCCGAAGATTTGTTTTTCTCGGAACTGCTTCACATCGCCGGGTCCACTCCTCTTCCTCCTTACATAAAAAGAAAACCGGACGCTTCGGATACTGAACGGTATCAAACGGTTTATGCTGAACAGCCTGGCTCCGTTGCTGCTCCGACAGCGGGCCTGCATTTTACGCCATCTGTTCTTCAGCAGCTCGCTGATTCCTCTATAGAAACGGCCTACGTTACATTACATGTTGGTGCAGGAACTTTTAAGCCGGTCAAGAGCGATGATATGTCGCAACATGAAATGCATGCAGAGTTTATTGAAGTGCCCGCTTCGCTCATTGAGAAAATTTTATCATATTCCGGTTCACCGATCATCGCGGTGGGAACAACTTCGTTGCGGACACTTGAAAGTATTTACTGGATCGGGGTGAAGTTACTCCGCAATATACATGACGATGATCTTCATGTGGGTCAATGGGAGCCTTATGATTCTGATACCTCTATTGCCACCCGGCAGGCGCTCGAGGCGGTTCTTTTGTATATGAAGAAGAAAAATATTACGACGCTGATTACGAAAACGAGCCTGATGATTGCGCCCTCTTATATATTCAGGATAGTAGATATTCTTATTACGAATTTCCATCAGCCGCGGTCCACATTGTTGTTGCTTGTCGCCGCCTTTATAGGAGAGAAATGGAAAAGCGCATATGCCTATGCGTTAGACAACGATTTCAGGTTTTTAAGTTATGGAGACAGCTGCCTGCTGTTCAGAAAGTAATTTTTTCTTCTAAAAAAATAAAAAAGTTTGCCAAATATTCTAACTTATTGACAGAGCTGGCTTGCTGTTAAAAAAAACTTTTTTTAAAAAACAAAAAATATCAACTTATTGACACCGTTGCCTGTTCAGAAAAAAAATTTCTTCTTCTAAAAAAATAAAAAAAGTTTGCCAAATGTTTTAACTTATCGACAGAGCTGGCTTGCTGTTAAAAAAAATCTTTTTTTAAAAAACAAAAAATCTCAACTTATTGAAACCGCTGCCTGCTGCTCAGGCAATGAACGATCCCGCAGATACGGAATCTCAAGCGTAAACGAGGAACCCTTGCCTGGAGAACTATCCACCCTGATCCTGCCATCATGCGCATCAATAATTGTTTTCACATAACTAAGTCCCAGGCCAAACCCTTTCACATTATGTAAATTCCCGGTGTGTGCCCGGTAAAACTTTTCAAATATCCGTCGGACCGTCTCCTTCGACATACCAATTCCGTTGTCCTCAAATTTCAATACCAGGTTCTTCCCGTTATTAGCGCTGGAAATTCTCAACACCAGTTTTCCTTTCGAGTATTTCACCGCATTATCAACAAGATTCGATATCAGGTTCCTGAAATGGACCTCATCGCCATTAATCAAATCCGTATCAGCGCCAAGATCAAGTTCTATGCGACCTTCAATTTCCTGCAGTTGCAACGTGTAGTTCGAAATAACTTCTTTTATCAACTCATGCACATGAACGGGCGCCTTGCTTAACTGTACCTCCTGCCGATCCATCAACGCAGCCTGCAGAATGGTTTCAACATGCTTGTTCATCCGCTTATTCTCTTCCTTGATGATACCGCTGAAATATTCCATCCGCGTGCGATCCTCAATAACCTTATTGTTTCGCAAAGCATCGACCGCAAGCGAAATGGTAGCGAGCGGCGTTTTAAACTCATGCGTCATATTGTTGATGAAATCATTTTTGATTTCACTGAGTTTTTTCTGGCGAAGCAACGCATGCACAGTAATATAGAAGGCGCTTATAATTACCAGCGTAAAAAACATCGATCCGATAATCATCCACCGCATTTGCTTAAATACAATCGCCTTAAAATTCGGAACGATAAGAATCATCTGTTGCGCCGGCACCAGGTTCTCCAGGTCGCTACCACTCGGCGGCTGCAGCACATACAACCATCGGAAATTGTTAACCGTATCCTCGAACTGCCGCGTAAAGTGCGGAGATTTGAGCTGGTAATCGTAATTCAACAACCCGTCGTCCACCAGCACAGCAAATTCAAACGGTAATTCTTTCAGACCCTGGTTTACAAACGATTTCCGGAGCTTTTCATCAATTTCGGCAGCGGTAAATTTTTGGGCGATTGTAGCCGGTCGCATCAGCTCCCGCTGAAACTGGTCGGAAGGGAATGTGAAGCCGCCGCGCTTAAGCTGAAAATTCTTAAGGGAAGGAAGGGAACTTTTCTGCTCCATCAACTCAACGCCCACCTCGTCGATCGCCCTCGTAATCTTGTAGCTGAACTCTTCCTGTTTGTTCACCAGCATCGTGTTGAGCCAGTTGTATTGAACGTAAATGGTTCCGGCAAGCGACAGGCTGATCAGAACTATTATAACAGGAAAAATTTTCTTCACCCGGCAAATTTACAGAAACAGTTGGCAGTTAAGGCATGGGAACGCCCCCGGAGGTGAATAGTTGGCAGTATTTTTTGTTTATATTTTCCTAATTTACAATTATGATCAAGCCAGCCCCTGGTACATTGCTTATTGCGGAACCGTTTTTAAAAGATCCGAACTTTAGCAGAACGGTGGTGTTCATCTGCGATCATCACGAACAGGGCAGCTTTGGATTTGTGCTTAACCGCGCCTATGGTCATACCCTCGACGAATTGATGAACGATATGAACGACCTCAAAATACCCGTTTTTTATGGGGGTCCCGTTCAGATGGATACTATCCATTTCCTTCACCAATATCCCGAACAAATTGCCGGTAGCTATGAAATAATGAACGGCATTTATTGGGGCGGTGATTTTGAACTGGCTATCGATCTGCTCCGAAAAGGCGAGATAGATCTTTCGCGCATCCGCTTTTATATAGGTTACTCAGGGTGGTCTGAGGGACAACTCTCAGAAGAACTTAACCAGAAGTCATGGCTAACGGTGGAGGCTACCCGAAAACTTGTTTTTCACAGGAATGTCGATGATTTATGGAAAGAGGCAGTGAAGAGCCTTGGCGGCGACTACAGCCTCATGGTAAACTTTCCAACAGATCCACAATTAAATTAAAAAACCCCCGGCATGTGATGCCGGAGGTTCCAACTAACAGATTTTCCGTGGATGTTTGGATCATCAAAATACGTAGCGCCTACTTACTATTAAGCTTCCACGGCATTTGCGCCTTCAACGAGTACGGTTACATTATTGTTCAACACTTCGACAAAGCCTCCCTGAATATCAAAATAGCTCACCTGGTTGTTTCTATCCTTTAAAACTTTTAGTCTGCCTGCTTTTAATGCGCTTACCAGCGGTGCGTGTTTTTCGAGTACTTCGAACAGGCCCGTTGTGCCGGGCAGCTGAACGCCGTACACGTTCCCGCTGTATAGTTTTTTTTCAGGTGTGAGAATTTCGAGATTCATTTGGTTGTGTTTTCTTTTCGTGAAGCGTGAGGCGTGAGATGACTAATTTCGCTTCACGGCTCACGCTTCACGATTTTACCCCTGCGCCTGCGCAAGCAATTTCTTTCCTTTCTCTATCGCGTCGTCGATAGTACCAACGAGGTTGAACGCTGCTTCAGGATATTCATCCACTTCACCATTCATAATCATATTAAATCCTCTGATGGTTTCTTCAATCGGTACCAGCACACCTTTTAAACCTGTAAACTGTTCTGCAACATGGAATGGCTGCGAAAGGAAGCGCTGCACTTTCCGAGCCCTTGCAACAGTTTGTTTGTCTTCATCACTAAGCTCATCGAGACCAAGGATCGCGATAATATCCTGCAGCTCTTTATAACGCTGAAGAATAAGTTTCACGTTGTTGGCGCAGCTGTAATGGGCGTCACCAACTATTAATGGAGTAAGAATTCTTGAAGTGGAGTCGAGAGGATCCACTGCCGGATAAATTCCAAGGTCAGCGATCTTACGACTCAACACCGTTGTCGCATCAAGGTGTGCGAACGTTGTCGCGGGAGCTGGATCGGTAAGGTCATCCGCAGGTACATACACCGCCTGGACGGAAGTAATTGATCCGTTTCTCGTTGATGTAATTCTTTCCTGCATCACACCCATCTCTGTAGCGAGCGTCGGCTGGTATCCTACCGCCGATGGCATACGTCCAAGAAGCGCCGACACTTCAGAACCTGCCTGCGTAAAGCGGAAGATATTGTCAACGAAGAAGAGGATATCACGACCCTGTCCCTGTCCATCGCCATCACGGTAATATTCTGCGATGGTAAGACCGCTTAACGCAACACGCGCGCGTGCCCCGGGAGGTTCGTTCATCTGTCCGAACACAAATGTGGCCTTAGAATCTTTCAACTCTTCCAGGTTTACCTTGCCAAGGTCCCAGCCACCGTGTTCCATGCTATGTTTGAAGTCGTCGCCATATTTCATGATACCGGCTTCGATCATTTCACGCATCAGGTCGTTTCCTTCGCGCGTTCTTTCACCTACACCGGCGAACACTGATACGCCGCTGTAAGCCTTTGCGATATTGTTGATAAGCTCCTGGATGAGTACTGTTTTTCCCACACCGGCACCACCGAACAGGCCGATTTTACCGCCTTTTGCGTAAGGTTCGATAAGGTCGATAACCTTGATACCTGTAAACAGTACTTCAGTAGAAGTGCTGAGGTTTTCGAACGCGGGGGGCTTGCTGTGAATAGGGCGTCCCTTTACTTTCGATACGGGAGGAAGACCATCTATCGGATCGCCGGTAACGTTGAAAAGACGGCCTTTAATTCCTTCGCCTGTGGGCATCGCGATGGCGGCGCCTGTGTCAGTCACCTCCATTCCCCGTACCAGGCCTTCTGTCCCGTCCATGGCTATGCAGCGTACACTGTCTTCGCCGAGGTGCTGCTGGGCTTCGAGCACCAGCGTTTCACCGGACTGTCTTTTCAGTTCAAGAGCATTATAAATTTCTGGAAGTTTACCGTCAAATTGCACGTCTACAACAGCCCCGATGATCTGCTTGATCTTACCAACGTTTGGCATAGTGAGAATTTATTTTCTGTAGTTGCTAAATGCCTGAAATTGAATTATTTCAATATATACAAGCCCTTTTATTTCGGGTGCAAAGGTAAGGTACGGGCAGTGAATCCTGAACAAATCAGCAAAAAAATTACCGCTACATTTGTTTAAAATGCTCGATGCAGTTGACCGAGGTTACGGATGAGCGCCTGGCACGGCGCTTCTTACTTGTGAACGTAACAATTAATAAACACGATCCCAACTATATACGCCCCCTCGACAAGGACATCAACGGCGTATTTGACGCCAGCAAAAATAAAGCCCTGCGTCATGCCGAAATCACCCGCTGGATACTGGAAGACAGCGACGGCAACCTCCTGGGCCGCATAGCCGCCTTCGTAAACCGTAAATACAAAACAAAGGGCGATGAATTTCCTGTAGGAGGAATAGGCTTTTTCGACTGCATCAACAACCAGGAAGCTGCCGACATGTTATTCAATGTCGCGAAGCATTGGCTGATGCAAAGAGGAATGGGGGCGATGGACGGACCGATCAACTGTGGTGAACGCGACAGGTGGTGGGGAGTGCTTGTGGAAGGGTTTACACCGCCACCCTATTGTATGAACTACAATCAGCCATATTATAAGGACCTTTTTGAAAACTATGGCTTCAGAAAATTTTTCAACCAGTATTGTTTTGCGCTGAGTGTAAAAAACCGGCTACAGGATAAATTTTATGAAAGGCACGACGCGATTGCCAAAAATCCGGCTGTCTCGGCGCGACACCTGCGAAAAAACCAGATTGAAAAATTTGCCGTTGATTTCGCTACGGTTTATAACAAGGCTTGGGCGGGCCATGGTGGATTGAAAGAAGTAAAGAAAGATGCGGTGGTGAAGATGTTCAGGCAAATGAGACCGGTGATGGATGAAAAACTGGTGTGGTTTGTTTATGAAAAAGACGAGCCTATTGCCATATGGGTGAACCTGCCCGATCTTAACCAGTGGTTTAAATACCTTGACGGAAAATTCAATTTTTGGGCTAAGCTGAAATTTTTGTGGGTGAAGAAGACGAAAAAGTGTTCAAAATTTACCGGTATCGTTTTTGGCATCGTACCGCAATGGCAGGGCTCCGGGGTAGATTCATATATGATTGTTGAAGGAGCAAAAGTGATACAGGGTCAAAATCTTTATGATGACTATGAAATGCAATGGATCGGCGACTTCAATCCCAAGATGATAAATATTGCGAAATCGCTGGGAACCTATGTGAGCAGAAAACTTATCACCTACAGGTATTTATTTGATCAGACGAAAGAGTTTAAGGAGCACCCGGTGTTCTGAGGAGAGGGGAAAGGGGAAAGGAAAGAGGAAAACCAAATATTTTCTCACCTCTCCCCTCTCCTGTCTCCCTTCTCCTTTCTTATCTTCGCCAGTATGGACAAGTTCATTGTTTCGGCCAGGAAATACCGTCCGCAAACCTTCGACACGGTAGTGGGTCAGAGCCATATTACAACCACCTTAAAAAATGCAATCAGGAACGGGCAGCTTGCCCACGCGTTTTTGTTCTGCGGCCCCCGTGGCGTAGGAAAAACAACCTGCGCGAGGATTCTCGCAAAAACGATCAACTGCGAAAACCTCCACGCCGATGGAGAAGCATGCAACACCTGCCGCTCATGTACTTCGTTCAACGAAGGAACATCACTAAACATACATGAACTCGATGCCGCAAGCAATAACTCTGTTGATGATATCCGCAGCCTGGTCGACCAGGTACGATTTGCGCCCCAGGCGGGAAAATATAAAGTGTACATCATCGACGAGGTGCACATGCTCAGCTCGTCGGCTTTCAACGCATTTTTGAAAACGCTCGAGGAGCCACCACCGTACGCGATATTTATTCTCGCCACTACAGAAAAACATAAGATACTTCCGACCATACTCAGCAGGTGCCAGATTTTCGATTTCAAGAGAATTACGATCAGCGACACGGTTGAGCACCTCGAAGAAATCACGAAAAAGGAAAAAATAAAAGCCGATAAACCGGCGCTGCAGGTGATCGCGCAAAAAAGTGAAGGATGCATGCGCGACGCACTCAGCATGCTGGATAAGATTGTGAGCTTTACGAATGGAGAAGTAAATTATCAACACACGCTTGAACACCTGAACATACTCGACGCGGATTATTATTTCAAGCTGATAGAATGTATGCTCAACCAGGATCTTGCAGGCGCCATGTTACTGTTCGACGACATTATGCGCAAAGGATTTGATGAAGAAGTGGTGCTGAACGACTTTTCGGAATTTATCAGGAACCTTCTTGTTGCCAAAGATGAAAAAATCGCCGGCCTGCTCGACGTGGTAGACAGCTTCAGGGAAAAATATATTTCAACAGCAAAGCGAACCGACGCTGGTTTTCTCGTTAGCGCGCTGAATATTTTGAACGAAACAGAGATCAATTACAAAACCGCGCGCAACAAAAGGCTTCACGTGGAGCTTGCGCTCATCAGGCTTACCTACCTGCTGCAGGCGTTAGAGCTTGCCGCGACGCCCGAAGGCGTGGCTAAAAAAAAACGGGTTGAAGAAGCAACACCCGTTGCCTTCAGGAATATTCCGGTTATTAAAACAAGTTTCAGTTCGGGTGACAAAGCGGTTGAAAAAAAAGAAGAACCCAAACTTGTTATCGAGCAGCCACGTGTTGAACCGGTACCGCAGGCAACCGAAGCGCCTCCTCCTGCACGCGTAAGCACAAAATCGGCGCAGCTCGACAAGATAAGGAAACAGATCGCGGAAAGAAACAGTGCAGCTGAAAACGTTCAACCCATCCCCCTGAACGACGAATTATTGCAGAAAGCCTGGAATGAATACACTGAAATGCTAAGGGAAAATAAAAACCCGGCGGTACAAAGCTTTACGATGGCCAGGCTGAATATCATCAGCGACACATCGTTTGAAGTGATCACTAATAACAACCTCGAGCATAAATTTGTTGAGCAGGAAAAAAGAACGCTCTCCGAGCACCTGCAAAAGGAATTTGCGAACCGGTCTATCCTGGTTACCGTTAAGATAACGGATACACCGGTGGAAACTGCGCCCGTTGAAAAAACGCTGTCAAAGAAGGATCAATTTATGATGATGGCACAGGAATATCCACTGATAAAAGAACTGAAGGATAAGCTGAAGCTCGACCTGGATTTCTAAAAAAACACGCGCTCGACCGGGTGGGTTCTTGTTTCCTTCATTTTAACTAATTTCACCGCTCAATTGAATATCTTATATGGCTGAAGTGATTTTAATGCCCCGCCTGAGCGACACGATGACCGAAGGCGTTATTGCGGAATGGCATAAAAAGGTGGGCGATACTGTAAAAAAAGGCGACCTGCTTGCCGAAGTGGAAACCGACAAGGCCACCATGGAACTGGAAAGTTATAAAGACGGAACATTATTACATATAGGTACCGATAAAGGTGGAAAATTACAGGTGAACGATCTGCTCGCGATTATTGGAAACAAAGGAGAAGACATCTCCGGCCTTCTTAAGGAAAATGGCGGAGGCGCGGCCAAAACAGAACAACCGAAACCTGCACCTGAGAAGGAGCAATCGAAATCACAAAAATCAGCGCCTGAAAAAAAATCACAGCAGGCCGATGCGGCTCCTGCTATCGACATTTCAAAAATGGATGAGGTGATCCTGATGCCACGCCTCAGTGATACTATGACTGAGGGAGTGATCGCATCATGGCACAAAAAAGTGGGCGACGCGGTGAAAAAAGGCGATGTACTTGCAGATATAGAAACCGATAAGGCCACCATGGAACTGGAAAGCTATAAAGAGGGTAAGCTTCTCTATGTTGGTGCGAAGGAAGGCGAAAAAATAGCAGTGAATGAATTGCTGGCCATTATTGGTGGCGACAAGGTTGACGTAAATAAAATTGTAGCAGCGGCGAAAAGTGGCGCAGCTGCCGGCGCGGGTCAGGACGCGGATAGAGAAGTAAAAGCTCCCGCAGAATCAAATGCCGAGCAGTTGGCAGTGGAGAGCCGGTCGAAAGAAGCGATTTCAATTGACGAACCTGAAGCACACGGAAGTTCGAATGGCAGGGTGAAGGCATCTCCTTTAGCCAAAAAACTTGCGGCAGAAAAGGGAATTGATATTGCACAGGTACGTGGTTCCGGCGACAATGGAAGAATTATCAAAAAAGATATCGACAGCTTTGTGCCGTCGAAGAAAGAAGCAGCGCCGAAACAAGGTGCGCCGGCATATCAACCTTCAAAAGCGTCCGCTGGTGAAGTAAGCTTCGAAGAAGTTCCTGTTTCGCAGATGCGAAAAGTGATCGCGAAACGTCTTGTTGAAAGCAAATTTTCTGCCCCGCATTTTTATCTCACTATCTCGGTTGATATGGATGCTGCCGTTGCCAGCAGAACAAGATTGAATGAAGTATCTCCTGTAAAAATATCTTTCAACGACATGGTGATTAAAGCCTGTGCCGTTGCTTTGAAAATGCACCCGAAAGTAAACAGCAGTTGGCTTGGCGATAAAATCCGGTTCAACCATCATGTAAATATCGGCGTTGCAGTAGCTGTTGAAGAAGGGCTGCTTGTGCCGGTGGTTCGTTTTGCCGACAGTAAATCACTCTCGCAGATTGGCACAGAAGTGAAAGAATTTGCGAAGAAGGCAAAAGAGAAAAAACTTCAACCTTCGGATTGGGAGGGAAATACATTTACCATTTCGAACCTGGGCATGTTTGGTATTGATGAATTTACCGCCATCATCAATCCACCGGATTCATGCATACTCGCTGTAGGCGCAATTCAGCAGGTGCCCGTGGTAAAGAATGGTGCAGTGGTTCCCGGAAATGTAATGAAACTTACGCTTAGCTGCGACCACCGTGTTGTGGATGGAGCTACCGGAGCAGCCTTTATGCAAACCCTGCAGGGCCTGCTCGAAGAACCGTTGAGAATGTTGGTTTAACCGCTAACTCCTGCTCCAGTCCTTCGACACAACGAAAGACAGCGCTTTGCACAATTCCTCGAATTTATTGGGTTTGGTAAGAAAGTGCGCCGCGCCCAGCCTGGCCGTTTCATCTATATCACGCTTTTCCGACGAAGTAGAGTAAATAATCACCGGGATATCGCGCAGGTGGGCCTCACGTTTTAACTCGGCCAGGCACTGTTTGCCGTTCAATCTCGGCATATTAAGATCGAGAAAAATCATGTCGGGCATCGGCATCTTCCTGTTTTTCAACAAGTCGAGGGCTTCCTCGCAATTTGATGCCGAAAGGCATTCAATAGAACTGTCTACCTCATTCACAGCCTCAATAAACAGATCCTGGTCATCCGTGTCATCATCCACAATAAAAAAGCGCCGTTTTGGTTTCATTGTCTGCAATATGAACAAAAATATGAAAATGAAGAAATCACATTACCTTGACTTTACGACTAAAAAATGCAAAATTTGAAAGTCGAAATACTAAATGGCGCAAATGAAATTTTTACGTATATGCTTTCCCGTAATATTTCTTTTCTTCTTTTTTAGCTGCAAGAAATTTGTAGAGAATCAGAAGGAGAAAGCGGCCATGTCTTTCATTACCGACGGCCATTGGGAAATCGCGTCTTACCTCGTCGACTCTACGTCCATCACCGACCAATTCGGCGGCTATAAATTCAAGTTTAACGACGACGGAACTGTAGACGGCGTAAACGGATCCCAGGCCGAAAAGGGCACCTGGCTGGGTAACGTGAACGACTATTCGATTACGTCTGAATTCCCTTCCGGTCCACCACTCAATAAACTCAATGGCAAGTGGACCATAAAAGACAGTGGGCTGACCTACGTAAAGGCCGACCTGCCGACGGATTCCGCAACAATGCACCTGCATTTGATAAAAGTTCCATAAATAACACCTGATATTCAGCGTTTTAAGCACATTTGAAGGAGTAAAACCCCAAAATGGCAAATAATTGTTTGCCTAATTCGTTATATGCAGGGGATTCACTTACGTTGTCAAATTTTAACGGTCCATAATCAAACCGGCAGAGTGAAAATTCCTTAACAAATTGTATTATTGTAAGAAAGGAATTACCTTGTCCGGCACCTGTAAAAATATCATCGGCTAATGAAGATTTTTTACATCTTAACCTTTGCAATTTTAACCACACTTTCCGCCCTAAGCCAGTCCGGATCCACAACGCCTGTCACCAATAGCCAGGAAAATTCCCGCATAATCAAGTTTTACCCCAACCCCGCTACTTCGATTATCAATTTCGATTTTCAAAATGGGTTCGAAAAAAACTACACTTTCCAGATATACAGCTTCCTTGGTAAAAAGGTATATGAGCTGAATAATGTGACACCTAAAAACATTGTGAACCTCACCGATTTTTACAGGGGTATTTACATCTTCCAACTCCGTGACAGGAACGGGAAAGTCATAGATTCAGGCAAGTTCCAGGTATCGAAGTGATTCCCCCGACAATTTGACTTCAAAATCTCATTGGCAACATTCTTGACAGGCTTAACTTTGCCGACAATTTTACGTTATGGATGAAAAAAGGATGACAGGGGAGCATAATGCCGATGAGTTGAGCGCTCAGGCCGAAGCTGCAGCAGAAACCGCTGCTCAATACGACGATACTTCTGAAAGCGCTGAAAGTGAGGTGGCTAGCCTGAGAGGCCAGGTAGAGGAGTTGAGAGATAAATACCTGCGCCTGGTGGCCGACTTCGACAATTTTAGAAAAAGGTCCGCAAAAGAGCGGATTGAACTGATACAAACCGCATCAAAAGACGTTATCACATCGTTGTTGACTGTAATTGACGACAGCGAGAGGGCCGAAAAACAGATGATGGCCACGCAAGACATTAACGCCATCAGAGAAGGAGAGAAATTGCTTTTTAACAAGCTCAGAACAACGCTCCAGGCCAAAGGATTGAAAGCAATGGAATCGGTGGGAAAGGACTTTAACCCGGAGTTTCATGAAGCGATTACAGAAGTGCCGGCTCCGAATGAAAAAATGAAGGGCAAAGTTTTAGACGAAATAGAAAAAGGCTATTACCTGAACGATAAAATTATCCGGTTTGCCAAAGTAGTGGTTGGTAAATAATTCAGGAGAACACAAAACATGTCAAAAAGAGATTACTACGAAGTTCTGAACATAACCCGGTCGGCTTCTTCGGATGAGATCAAAAAAGCTTACCGCAAAGTGGCGATGCAATATCACCCCGACAGAAACCCGGGTGACAAGGCAGCAGAGGAAAAATTCAAAGAGGCAGCCGAAGCGTACGAAGTGCTGAGCGACTCCGAAAGGAAGGCGCAGTATGACCGCTTTGGCCATGCCGGCATGCGTGGCAATGGCGGTAGTCATTACTCGAACATGGACGACATCTTCAGCCAGTTTGGAGATATTTTTGGCGAAGGTGGGTTTGAAAGCTTTTTCGGTGGAGGAAGACGTTCATCAGGCGGCAGGAGCCGGGGTGTTCGCGGCAGCAATCTTCGCGTGAAGATTAAGATGAGTTATGAAGAAATTGCGAAAGGAGTTACTAAACAGATCAAAGTAAAAAAATATGTTTCGTGCAACACCTGCAACGGTTCAGGCGCGAAAGATAAAAACAGTTTGCAAACGTGTAATACGTGCGGTGGAAGTGGACAGGTTAGAAAGATCAGCAACACATTCCTCGGACAAATGCAAACTGTAACAACCTGTCCCACTTGCGGAGGGGAGGGCACAACGATCACTCACAAATGCGGAACATGTAAAGGTGAGGGAAGAGTGTATGGAGAAGAAACAGTAACCATCGATATTCCTGCAGGCGTTCAGGAAGGCATGCAGTTAAGTGTAGGAGGAAGAGGAAATGCAGGCGAACGCGGCGGACCTAACGGCGACCTTTTAATATTGATAGAAGAAGAGCCGCATCCTGAACTTCACAGGGATGGAATAAATGTTGGCCACGAGCTTCATATATCTTTTACCGACGCCGTGTTCGGCACACAGGTAGAAGTCCCTACAATAGACGGGCGCGCGAAAATTAAAATTCCACCGGGCACACAGAGCGGAAAAATCTTCAGGCTGAAAGGAAAAGGTTTTCCTGCAGTAAATTCTTACGAAAAAGGCGACCAGCTGATATCAGTGAACGTATGGACGCCACAAAATCTTTCCGCAGAAGAAAAAGTTGCGCTCGAAAAAATCAGCAACTCACCTAATTTCCAGCCAAGGCCCGAAAAATCAGAGAAAAGCTTTTTTGATAAGGTGCGCGAAATGTTCAGCTAAAGAAATCTTTTCTTTCTTTTTGAATAGATCTTTTTCGCCTTCTCGATAATCGCAACGAATTCTTTCTGTGCGGGGTCTGTTTTGTCGCAGTATTCATTCGCGGCTATGATTGTTTCATTCCACGTGATATTCTTCGCATAAGGCGATTCCTTCAACAGCGAACCAAACATTACAACCGACGAAGCAAATTTGTAACTCGCGGGAAGATCGCTGAAAGGAGAATAATTATACTGAACACCATAGCCCGAGAATCGTTTTATTGAATCACCCGGCAGGCGGTAGCTTACGGACAATTGCGCGATATCTTTTGTGATGATGGGCAGGTCTTTTGTAAATTGCAGCGCTCCTCCCAATCGTACCGTCGGAACAATTTCGAGCACCGCAACCATTGAATGCCCCGACCCTACTTCACCGCCTTCGATATCCATAATCGAATCCGACAACGCTTTCAATTTATTATCAAAACCTATCAGCCTGTATTCCTTTACAAAATCATCATTGAACTTTATACTTAACGACGCATCATCCGCAACGGAATAAACGTTTTGAGTAAACTCTTTCACGAGCACTTTTTCCGCTTCTTCTTCATTATCGAGATAAGAAAAGTTACCATTACCTTTTTTTGCAAGCACTTCCAGCTTCGAATCTTTATAATTTCCCATACCCACCCCAAGGCACGTCAGGTAAATGCCCGATTCCTGGTAGGAGGTAATCAGTTTTTCCAGTTCTTCTTCCGTTGTTTGCCCCACGTTGAAATCGCCGTCAGTAGCGAGGATCACGCGGTTATTTCCACCTTTAATAAACTGGCTTTTTGCAAGACGGTAGGCCGATAGAATTCCCGACTGTCCCGGCGTTGATCCACCGGGGTACAATTCTTCTATGGCCTTCCTGATTTTTACTTTTTCTTTTCCTGAAGTTGGCGGCAACCACACTCCTACAGTGCTTCCATACACCACGATAGACATAGTGTCTATTTCACGAAGATTGTCTACAAGCAATTTGAAGGCCGACTTCAGCAGTGGTAACCGGTTTGGCAAATCCATCGAGCCGGAAATATCAACCAGGAATACAAGGTTGCTTTGCGGAATTTTTTCCGGATCTATTTTTCTTGCACACACCTGCAGAAAAAGCAATTGGCTCTTCGAGTTCCACGGGCAATCTGATACATGCGAAGAAATAGAAAAAATGCTGTCGTGTACCGGTGTAGCATAACCGAAGTTGAAATAGTTCATCATCTCTTCTATTCTTACCGCATCAGGCGGCACTTTCGTATCCATGTTAAGAAATCTCCTGATGTTGCTGTATGAAGCCTTATCGATCCTGATAGCGAACCCCGTTTCAGGGTATTTTTTCGATTCCACAAATTCGTTTTCAACAAGCGTGCTGTATGTTTCACCACCTGCCAGCCAATGCGAACGGTCTTTCAGCTGAAGATCTTTTGTAAACGACATTAACCGGTTTTGTTGCGCAACAGCGGTTGTTCGGAGCACTTTTAATTGCAGCACCAGGTATTTCGTAGCATCCGCCTGCACCGTAACAGTTTGGTAGCCGGATAGCGACACGGTTATTGAATCGAAGCGGTTTGGCAGGTTGATTCCAAAGGAGCCCATGCTGCCCGAGTGATACAGGTACCCTGAAGAGTGCAGGAGAATTTTCGCGTTAGACAGTGAATTATTATTCTCATCCTTCACTTCACCTCTCAGGTAAAGTTGGGCGGATGCAGCAGCAGTTTGAATTAGCAGAACTGATATCAGCAACAGTTTATTCAACCAGTTTATATATTTCCGGAATATTTCTTCCCAGGCCATTATAATCCAACCCGTAACCCACCACAAATTTATCCGGTATTGTAAAACCGATATAATCAACCTGCACCGGGTGTACCGTTGCTTCAGCTTTGTGAAGCAATGCAACAATCCGAAGCGAAGCGGGTTGCTGATGATGGAGCTGTGGAAGAAATTCCGTCAGCGTTTTTCCTGTGTCAACAATGTCCTCAATGATTACAACGTCTCTTCCATAAATTTCATGGTCGAGGCCGATAGCCGTTACAACATGACCCGTTGATCGTGAACCTTTGTAAGAAGCCAGCTTGATAAAGCATATCTCTGCCTCGATATGAAGCTCCTTGAAAAGATCCGATGCAAATATGAACGAACCATTGAGAATAGCTATAAATAAAGGTCTTTTTCCGGCGTAATCGGTATTCAGCTGGTCGGCAATAAAACTTACACGGGTTCTTATTTCTTCCTCCGTTAAAAATGGATCGAATTCCTTGTCGTGTACCCGTAAAGAAGCCATCGCTTACAATTTTTCTCGTGACATGGCCTTGAGGTAGAGTTTGTCGCCAACAGTGGGCTGAACGGACTTATGAAGGTTGTTGTATTCAAGAAGATCGGCAAGGCGAATGGCCTCGGCCTGGCTGATATCATGAAGTGTTTCGCCGTTGCTCACAACATGCACATCATTAGTTCCTGTACGGCGTTTTCTCTGAAGATATACAAGCTGGTCTTTTACGAGCACTTCCTCACCCTCCATATCATTAAACTCAAGCAATTTGCGCAGGGGTATATCGTACTCCTGGGCGATCGCCAGCATTGCGGTGCCCTGCCTGGCAAAAATCACCCTCGTATTGTTAATTGTAAATTCACCGGTAGGATAAGAGCGCGAAGGCGGTGGTGCAATTTCAGGAAGCGCGTCCTGTTGCCTTACAAATGCTGAGATATCCGGTACGTCTGAAGCAGGCTTGGGCACTGTGGCGATGATCTCGTCTTCCGGGGCCATCTTACCCAACGCGATGAGAGAATATTGCTGAAGGTTGTAGTCTTCCACCAGCTTGATGATAATAGGAGCATATTTAGGATTCGTAGCGTAGCCGGCTTTCTTCAATCCCTGGGCCCAGCCTTTGTAATCTTCGGGATCAAGTTTGAACAACGGAGCATAGCGCTCACCTGCTTTTAAAAAATCCGAATGGTCGCGGTACGATTGATCCGGCTTGTCGTATTTGCGGAAACATTCGCCGCGCGCATCGTCGTCGTGATAAACCTTTTTGCCAGTCCAGTATGATTTACATTTTATACCAAAGTGATTATTCGACTTGAGTACCAGCTCGCTTTTTCCAGCGTAAGTTTCATGAATACCCTGTGCGAGCGTGATGGAGGCTGGCACACCAGTGCGGTGCATCTCTTCGATCGCCAGTTGCTTGTAGGTGTTGATATACTCAATAATATCGTTCGTCGGCTGTGCTGCGGTTGCCAGGCCACTAAGGCAAAACATCAAAAAAACAGTAAAAACTCGCATCAATCCCTTATTTATTTTTTCCTTATGAGCATTAACCCATCCCGAATGGGTAATAACACATGCTCCACTCTATCGTCGTTTTTTACGTATTCGTTGAACCTGCTGATCGCTTTCGCGTTTTTGCCTTTAAGGGGCTCCTCCAACACTTCGCCATGGTAAAGCACATTATCAGCAAGTATCACTCCCCCACTCCTTAAATCCGGTAGAACCAGGTTATAGTAATCGACGTAGCCGGTTTTATCCGCGTCGATGAACACCAGGTCCCATTTTTCATTAAGCTGAGGGATAATCATTAACGCATTACCTGTATGCAAAATTATCTTTTCCGCGTATTTTGACCGCGCGAAATACTGGCGCGCGGTACCAGCGTCTTCTTCCCGGAGTTCAATAGTGTGCAATTTGCCGCCTTCTTTGAGTCCTTTCACCAAACAAAGCGCACTAAACCCCGTAAAAGTGCCGATTTCGAGGATTTTCGAGGGCGATTGAAGAATGCTAAATATTTCTAAAAATTTGCCCTGGAGCCTGCTGCTCATCATGTGCGCCTGCGAATGAGAGCTTTCGGTGGTGGCGGCCACTTCTTCGGTAAGTGGTTCGTGACCGGTGCTGTACCTTTCAGCGTATGCTTCGGCAAGTGGATTAAGTAGCTGCATAATTGTCGTCCGGCGTTTTTTTGCTGATTAACAACAACCCAAGGTAGGTGAGCAGCCCGTTATAAATCAGGAGCTCGTAACCTATCCTGAATTTCTCAAACACAAACTGCGATCCGTAATCAATCAGGAATATCAGCATCGGCGCCGCAAGGCAAACATAAAGCGAATATCTGTCTTCTATCTTCCGTTTGGTGAAAATTCCGAATGCAAACAAACCGAGCAGTGGACCGTAAGTAAAGCCCGCTATTTTAAGGATCACATCGATGATGGATTTGTTGTCGATTATTTTGAACAGCACGACCATCAAAAAGAAGACCACCGCAAATGTAAAATGCACGGTGAGCCTGATCTTCTTTTTCTGCTTTTCGTCGAGGTCGTCGCGCCGCTTTAAGCCCAGCATATCAATGCAGAAAGATGAAGTAAGAGCGGTAAGCGCTCCATCGGCGCTCGGAAATAATGCCGATATCAAACCAATGATGAAAATAATCGACAGCGCCGTTGGCATATGACTCAGCGCGACAGTTGGAAACAAATCATCGTTCACTGATTTTACACCGTTGCTTTCTGCAAACAGGTAAAGCAATCCACCAAGTATGAGGAACAAAAAGTTTACAATGGCCATCGTGATACTGAACGTCATCATGTTCTTCTGCGAATCGCGCAGGGTTTTAACGCTGATATTTTTCTGCATCATTTCCTGGTCGAGACCGGTCATACCTACAGTAATGAATATGCCCCCGATAATTTGTTTCAGGAAGAAATTGGCGCTGTTTACGTCGGTGTTGAACACTTTCGTCATACCCCGCTCTGCCATCTGGGCGAGCACAGAGGTATCACTCGCGGGAAGGTGATTCATGATGTAAATAATGCAGGCAATCAAACCTAACAGCATAAATGTAGTTTGAAGCGTATCGGTAAACACAATGGTCTTCACGCCGCCTTCGAAGGTGTACAGTAATATCATCAGCAGTATCACGAAGGTGGTCACCATAAATGGAACGCCCATCTCTTTCAAAATGAAAATCTGCAATACGTTTATTACGAGATAAAGCCGCGCCGTGGCGCCGAGTGTCCGGGATATGATGAAGAATAACGCGCCTGTCTTATATGAAACCGCTCCAAACCGGTGATGAAGGTAATTATAGATTGATGTGAGGTTAAGCTTATAATATAACGGCAGAAGGACGAACGCAATGATCATGTAACCTATCAGGTACCCGATCACCACCTGGAAATAGGCAAACGCATTTGGGCCTACGGTTCCCGGCACCGACACGAATGTTACGCCCGAGAGCGACGTACCGATCATCCCAAATGCTACCAGCATCCAGTTCGAATTCCTGTTGCCAATAAAAAACGAGTCGTTATTAGAATTACGGGAAGTGTAGTAGGCTACGATGAGCAGGATGATAAAATAACCGATTACAAAAGAGAACAACAGGGTTGATGACATAGGTATTTCAGTTTCTTTCTAAAAGATAAAACTAACTATTAAGTTTTTAATAAGATTGAATGAGAACCCATGAAGGTTCGCTTCCAGCCTTGAAAAGGAAAACTTTGTGCCCACTTCCAACGGCTTCGTTCACTATTCTGCTTGCTTCTTCCCGATTGAAGCGAGGTTCATCCGTTGCAATCACTTTCGCTTTTGAAAAATATCTCACATAATCCTTCATTATCCATTCATTCTCCACAACCACCATATCCGATTCCGTTAACGTCGGGTCGAGCGTTTTTACTTCAACGAAGTACCAATCGCTCTGCGGATCCTGCAACCAGCGGATGCTTCCGAAATAGTTTACGCAAAAAACACAAATACACATTAATATCAACCCGGTTCGCAGCGCAAGCCTGGATGGGAACCGGTATGCAGGCAGCATGCCCACCAGCAACAGCCATACGAGCATCATCTGCAAAATCCAGAATTCAAGAATTTCCGGCATCCAGAAAAGAAAAAATACGGAGTAAACACCGATGCAAACGAGCAAAGGTTTGATAACATGATGATGGAGCGTGAATTTTTTGAAACTACGTGCGAACCTTCCAGCCATTACTATTAAAAATAAAACGACCACAGCGGTCAGCGCGCTCAGTACGTACACTAATGAAGAGGGAACATTTCTTGAAAGAAATATTTCATCTTTTAATCCATGCGAACGAAACGAATTTCCAACCGCATCTTCAATGTACGGAAGTTGAAATACGAAATGCCCGCCAATGAAAGCCCGCGAAAATCCCGCAACGGCATTCACAGGCGTTTTTATTGAGAGCGGTTGCCAGAAAGTATAATCGCCCGATGTATATCCTAATATCCAACCGGTAAACTCCTCCAGCGTTTTTGTGTGTTCATAAAACACACCGCAAAAAACATATACGCCTCCCGCCAGGATAACTCCGATAAGCGCGTATTGAATAAAGGCGAAAGCGAAACTAAATCGCCTCCTGTTCACCCATAACCAGTACAGTACAACAACAGCAAACAAAATATTTACCTGGTGAAACAGAATTCCCATACTATGGAGGATCGCAATTTTCCAGGCATCTGAGCGAACGGGTTCCTTTTTTGTAATTATATATAAACAGCAAAGAATAAAAAATATCGGTGGCGCGTACACTTCTATATTCACGCTGTAGAACCAGGTGCCATACGAAAACGCGATCAACGCCACACCTGCAACCGCGGTGGTGTTAGAAATATTGAAACGGTTACGAAAAAATAAATAACACACCGCCAGGTTTGCGCTTCCCCACACTGCAGTGAACGACTCAATAAGATAGTGATCGGGCACGGCCGGAAAAATATACCGGAACAGAATCAGCCAGGTATGTGCATAGTAGTGGTACAGCAAATGATGCTGATGAAAAAGATGCTCACCGTTAGCGATAGCAAGGAGATAGTGAATAGAATCGTGAGACGCCGAAAAGTTATTCGTAAGCGTAACCAGGAAAAAGACAAATGAAATCAACCACACCACTACTGCTCCGCGCAAATTGCTGATGGGTTTGATCATGTCGGGTTTATTTCTTCACAATAAACGCAAATTTATCTTTTAATTTCAGGAACCACTTCTCATAAAAATGATACGACATTAAACTGATACCCACGGAAAGCAACAGGGCCACAACAATCATTGAAAACGCCACAGCATTCAACGACCCGTTGAGGTGCATTATGTTCATCAATTTGATCGCGAAGTAAAGTCCGAGGAAGTGCAGGCAATACAAGCCGTACGTAAAGATGCCGAGGCTGCTGATCAGCTTCAGCTTGCCCATCTTATAGAAAGAATTGCGCGCATAGTTTTGCTCCAGGATGATGAGCCCGAAGAGCGCGGCTATCACTATCCTCTCAAATATTACCGGTATGCCGGGAACAAATATCTGGTCCTTGAACAGTGTAAACACCAACGTCAGTACATAGATCATCACAATGAGCGATCTGTGCATGTTCGTGATGAATGTTTTGAATTTATTCTCGTACGACACCAGGTAAGCAAATAACCCGCCCAGCGCCATATCGCCGATTACAGAGAAAGTGTGAAAGTACCTCACTGCGAAATCATGGTCATCGCCACCCGTATAAAACGAGCGGAAAATAAGCGACAGCGCCATGATGGTAGGGAACACATAACGGAACTTCTTCAATGGCACCAGGCTTAATATTAGCGGCCATGTGAGGTAGAACTGTTCTTCCACTGCTACCGACCATAGCACCGACAACAGCAGCGCATCGGGCTTTTCCGGCCACGTATGCATGATGTCGAAATTAGCCCCGAAGAAAATGTAGTACCACGGGTTGGCATTCTCCATGATCGGTTCACCGCTCATTTTCTTCAACAGGCCAAAGCCTATGAAACCCACCACCACGCACATATAGTACAGCGGCCATATTCTGAGTATTCTGCGTACATAAAAATTCGGCACATGAATGCGGCCGGTAAATTCTTTCTCTTTGATCAACAGATAAGTGATCAGGAATCCGCTCAATACAAAGAAGAAGTTTACACCGAGGTTTCCGTTCCGGAAAAGAAACTCAACCACTTTATATACCTGTGGAGATGCGTCTTTCAGGTAACTGAGAATAGAAAGCAGGCTATGATAAAGGAAAACGACAAAGAAAGAAACAAAGCGCAGGCCGTCGAGGTTGGGAAAAAATATCTTAGCCTTGGCCGGAGCGGCGGATTGCTTCATGGGAGCGATCTTTGGTTGCGCAGCAAGTACGGAAGATTGCATCAATTTACCATTTCATATTTACACCAATTCTAATTCTTCTGGATCACCTGGGGATTGATATCGGTGATGGGCTCTTCCGGTGCTATTTTTCCGGGCAGAGTCTGCCATACGGGGCTCACGCGCTTTTTATCAGCGTTCGGGTTCTTTAGCGAGAACAGCCACCACATGCCAAGCCTTTCGGTAATATTCGCTATAATAATCGGAATACCGATGCCTAATATTGTGCTAACAATCAGCAGCACGACAAAATTATCGTACCCCAGCACATGCCTGAAAAATATGCGTGTGCCGGCTGTTACCGCGAGATGTATTACATAGATATGCAGGGAGTAGTACCCCACTACCCGTATAAACTTTAAAACGTCCAGTTTTTGTAACAGGAAAGAACAGTGGATAAGGAATGCTCCTCCCACTAATCCAACGATAAGGAACAACGCCGGCAGCTGGTTTTGTACGTAATAATCGGGTTGCCTGTAACCCGAACCAATACCATGCGCAAGGTTAATCTGTGTAAAATACAGTTCGAGGGCCACAAAGATGGGCGTGAAAATAAGGAAGGTCTTCGTAGAGCTGAAGATCTTGAAATTCTTCGCATCAAGTATAATTGAGCCGAAGTAGTCTCCAACCGCGAAGAATATGTAATAGAAGAATATGTCGAGGATAAACAGGTGCTCGAACATCGCGTTGTACCTGCAATACCCGGTTATCGAGTACAGTGCGATACCTAACAGAAACTGGTGAAACATCTTGAACTTACCCCACACCTTCATGATCGCATACAGAGATCCGGTAAGAAAGAGGGTGTGCAGGTACCAGAACTGTTCTATCTGCCTCGGCTTGATAAGGAGGTTCAAATAATCAATCGGCTTCCTGTCTACGTTTACATAATCGGCAAAAATCAGCTGCAGCGTAACCTGTATGGAGCCCCATAATAATAATGGCCATACAAGTGTTTTGAAGCGGCCTCCGATGTATTCTGTCACGCTTTTTTTCCTTAAAGTGCCCCCGAGAAATATGCCGGACACAATAAAGAAAAGAGGCATACGAAAACTGAAAAAGAATACATCAAGAAATTTCAGGACCGGGTACGGGTACATTGTACCGGCCGGGTGCAAGCCCTCCTGCACGTGCCTGAACGTCACCAGGATAATGCATATCCCTTTGGCGTAATCTATCCAGGCATAACGGCTGTTGCCGAGGACAGAGGGCTTGTAAAATAGATCCATCACTTTCACTGTCAATAGTTTTCGAAGGGGAAAGATATATAATTTTTGTTACAGGGGTTGTACGGGTCAATGTCTGTTCAGCTTCATTATTTTGTTCGCCTTAATAGTTTTTCCGTTAACACTAAGAGTAACTATGTACACACCTGTCTTCATTCGGGCTTCAGCAGCGCCCAACTTTATCGTATTACGACCTTCCGGCAGTGTTCCGACATTCTTGCGGTAGCTGATCCTTCCTGTAAGGTCATACACTTCCACGCTAATCTTATTGTTTGCAGATGAATTATTAAATTCCAGGTTCACGTAATCGGTGAACGGGTTCGGATACATTTTCACTACCGATGTTTGTGCAGCGGCATTTCTCGCAGTGTTTCCGTTGCTCTGACCGCCATCAACTTCCTCAACCGTCATACCGGCCATTTCATCAAGAACACTGTTGCTACCCGTTCCACTTCCTGAAACAAGCGACGATGAGTATCCTTCGAGAATAAATCCTCCGTTGAAACCGTAAGCAGCAGCTTCAGTCGTTGAGAAGTCGAGCAGTATTTCACCATTTTCGTCCGGCACTATATTATCGATATACACAATCTTCGAACTGTTCATCCACGAGTTCAGGTACACTGTCTGACCATTTGCAGTATAAGTAGCGGTATAGTTGCCCTTGAACCAGCCATTCGAGCTTGAGCTTCCCCAGAAGCCAACACGGTAACGTCGTGAGTGATTCAATCCCGATACCTTAAACTGCGACAGCTGCGTATTATCCAGCCAGAAGTCTGAAGCAAGTGCGGCATCAGGAATCCTTCCTCCCATACCCGAATTGTTGCCTGTTACCATACCTGCTGTGAATTCTCCGTTGAATATCCTGGTAAGCGAAAGGCTGATGCCTGTCTGCGCACCTGTGCTGTTGATCATATTTTCATAAGTCGCCTCGAATGTCGGTGACGCGAATGTGTTGTTCCATGGGAAGTCTGCATCCGGCATAGTGTAGTTAAAGTTCACCAACACTTCAGTTGCTGCCGTAATTGCCTTCGCACGATTACTGTAATCAGAGAACGCATTTGTTGCAGACTTCGCCCTCACCCTGAACCAGTACTTTGTGTTCGGAGTAAGCCCGGTGTATTGATATGTGCTGGTATTGGCCGGCAGCGATATAGAAGCAAGATTCATTGTAAACAACGAGTCGGTTGCTCTCTCAAGAATGTAGCCATCCCCTACAGCTTCGTCAACTGTTCTGTCGGACCAGCTGAGGTTCACAATAGTTCTGCCCTGTGCCTCTGCAAAGAGGTTAAGAGGATTCAGAATAATGAGCGATGGATCGTATTCTTCAATTACTACTGCATTCAGGAACGACAGCACGCTTCCACCAATTCTTAACGCATTAAATGTAATCTGACCTCCCGCCGGCACCAATCCGTTCAGGTTCGCTGTCTGGTTAGTGTTATACATCGCGTTCAATGTATCAAGAGTGGAACCTGAAGAATATTCAACTGTTGCATTTGTTCCTTCGTTCTGGCTACCTACTATTACGATGTTATATTTCTTGGTATCATCCAGGCCACTTATTCTTATAGATTTCGGACCAGCTCCATCAGAAAGACCTCCCTGCAGAACCGAATCAGGATAAACACCGCTGTTGTTTCCCGAAATATGACCGAGTTCGTTGTAGCCAGCCCACGTATTCAGCAATGTGATGGTGAACGGAGTTACGGCGTTCGACTCGTCTCTCAGGTTCGCCATAAAGTTGTTTGCCGACCTGAGGCCTACAAAATTGTTCCATGGCGACGGCGCGTTCTTTCCTGCGCTTCCGAATTTCACATATACAGATCTCGTATTCTTATCAGAAACTGCTACACTGATCACCTTCACTGACACCGCGCCTTTCTGGTCGGTAGCTTTCAGCGACATCTTGTACCAGCCGATATGATCTGTGTTTGGTGTAGACACAAACCTGTAGTTCGCGCCTGATACGTTTTGCAGGCTTATGAACGACGGGTTGCCTTCGAGGGTAACATTCACCAGGTCTCCCGGATCATCGGTTACCGTGAAGTCTGTATTCGACGTAGAACCTGATTTCAGGTACAGGTCTGCCGCCGCGCCGATTACCGGTTTGTTGTTTCCTGTAATCACTTTGATCGTATCGCTCGATATTCCTGTTCCTGCACCATTATATCCCGCTACATAGTAATAGTAAGTTGTTTCTGGACCAACAGTCGGATCGAAATATGAGGTACTGTCTTTGTTCACAGCGCCGTCGTTCAACAGCGTATAGCTACCGCCGCGTGTTTCCGACCTGTAAACCCTGTATCCGAATTCGTTGAACGAATGGTCGATCCAGTTAAGTTTCACTCCGGAATTCTGTATGTGCGAACCGGTAAAGTTTGTCGGCTTCGCCGGCACCGAGCCGTCATCATACTGCGACTGGATGATCATCGCGTTCAGCAATCCGCCTCTTTGATTATTCGGATCACCAATACACTGTATTGTTACCTCGCCTGATGCGTTAGGAACAATATTCTCGATAGTATCAGTCATCGTAGTATTCAGGAAGTAATTGATAGTAGCTTCTGCGGCACCAATTCTAAACCTCATAATGTTTGCAGTGGTACCGTTGAGGTTGTAACCCGCGTGGAAGATAAATTTATAGCTCTTGGCCACATCGAGCCCTGTAACCTTCATTACCACTGTGTCGAATGCGTTGGTACCGATGTTAAAGCCCCAAACAATCATATCCTTCATTACCGCGTCGGGAAGAACACCCGAGTTGTTGCCGGTAATGGTACCCTGTGTAGAGGCATTCACATTTCCACTTACGTGAACAATAGAAACCGGGCTCACGTTCGATTTTGTATCGGTTATCTGTCCGTGAGAGAATGTTGGAGAAGCAATATTGATGCTGTTCCAACCCGGCACCTGTGCGCTTACCGATCTGAAGTCGAACTGTAATGTTTCTTCAGGATCTCTATCATTCACCGTAAGAATCAGCGAACGGCTCGACCATGCACCAAATCCATCATTCACGATTATAGTGATCGGGTATGCTCCTGCGCCTGAGTAACCAGGTTTGAAAGCGATGTTACCCGAACCATTGTTATTATTGGTGAAGATGGCAAATGGTGGTAATCCTTCGAACGACCATACCATGTTTGCTGTTCCGTTATTATCGGTAGCAGAAATGGCGAGGTTGGCTGAGCCACCTTCATTTATGGTGATGTCCTGCACCTCGCTCATAGCAGGTACATCATTTGTGTTTACTACGAATGTAAATGTTGTTGTATCCTTTCCGTTGTTGCCGTCGTTTACAATCGCCGACATCGTATACGTTCCTCTCCTTGTAATGCTCGGGCTTAACACAATATTCATGTTGCCGTTGCTCACAGGCTGGATTGTGGCAAATGTTGGCATGTTAACGGTAGAGAACGAAAGCACATCTCCATCAATATCGGTTGCAGAAACCGGCAATGAGAATGTAGTACCATACTTCATGGTGAAGTTCAATACTTTCTTGATTACCGGTTTCGTGTTAAGCGTTTTTCCTGTAACCTCTGCGCTGTATGCAGATGGCGCCACCACGCCTGTGGCGCGAACCTTGAAGAAGTATGTAACATTCGCGAACAGTGATGAATCAGTGAAGCTTAACTGTCCGCCATTACCTGCAGGGATGGTAGCGATTGCACGATAGTTCGATTTATCGCCTGATCCTCTCCATATTTCATATCCTGTTTCGTTATTGGCAACGTCGTTGAATGTAAGTGTGATGGTGCTTGTTGATAATACAGTCGCAGCAAGACCGGTTGGAGCAGCAGGAGCAGCAGGAGCAGCAAGTGTTGTTGCCGATGATGATGCGAAAGTTCCGTTCCTCAGCGCAGTGATATCGGCCGGACTCAACGCACCAGCGATGATATACATGTTATCCATGTTACCGAGGTACGTAGAATACGAGTTATCGTTGAACACGGTTGAGCTGCTGCTTGTTGAAGAAGGCGCACCGATCCTCGACTGGTTTGTTGAATTGCCAACAGAAGTAAAGGAAAGGCTCGCGTTCTGTGCCACCTGCACACCGTTAACATAAAGCGTGAGTGAGTTTACATTGTACACTACAGTCACGTGGTTCCACTGGTTGTTCAACCAGTTGCTGTTCGACACAAAATTACTTAGTGTGATCGTGGCTCTTGAACCGTTGTTAGCTATACCTGCAATAAGGTCGTCGGAGTTGAAACGAAGACCCATTCCATCATCATTATCACCAAATTCCCAAACTATTCTGCGGCTGTTTGTTGATGATGGCTTGATCCAGATACCAACGGTACGCTGGCTATAGCCACCCAGTGACGGGAATGCGCTTGCACTACCTCCAAAGTTGATATAGTCATTGTTTGTAAATACAACCGCATGCGTTCCCTCTGCCTTATCACTTGAACTGAATGCAGTGTTGCTCGCACTGAGTGAAGTACCGCCTTTAGCGTCGGTATAATCGTTGTTGAATTTGTAGTTCGCTTCGAGAAACGCGCCGGTGAATACAGACTCACCACCATTGCTCACCGCACGAACCTTGTAATAATATGTTGTGTTGGGCGACAACGCTGAGTCGTTGTATGATGTTGCGTTAGCCGCTGCTGTGAAGATCGGGGTGTATGTTCCGTTCGCAGATGTTGCACGAACGATTTCAAATCCTGTTTCATTCGAGCTGTTGTCTGTCCACGTAAGCGCGATCTTGTTATATGAAACCGCTGATGCCTGGAGCGAACTGGGAGCAACTACACTTGTTCCGCCCGACACTGCTTCGATCGCGAAGAAATTCTTTGGTATCCTTTCTTTTGCTAATCCAAGGTTGTTCGACCAGTAGAGATGCATTTCATTGTCACCACCCACTTCAGCATATGTTATCGCGATAGTATGGTAACCCTGCGTAAGTGTGCGTGAACCTGATCTTGCCTGGATGCCGTGCGCGCCATCGTTATCAACAACAGGTGTTGCATTCGATGCATAGGGCACGTCGATATATAATCTGCTTCCGTCGTCTGATTGTGTTTCGAAGGTCCACGTTCCTGTTGCCGGAATATAAATCACTCCCTGCCAGAGGAACGCGAAGTTATCATCCTGTGTTCTCACACCTGCGCCGGAAGTAACCGTATCCATGATACCGGTTTTAACCGGGGTAAGGTTGTTGAAGTTTGGCAGGTTGCTGTAAGAACCATGATAATATTTATAGTTCAACCCCTGCCTGTGAGTATACGCCACCACCTGGTTACTGCTTGGTGATACGTTTCCAGCCTTGTCAACCGCTTTTACAACAAACGTGTACTGTTGAAGACTGTCAAGGTTTCCGACTGTAAAATAAAGATTGGTTGTGCTGTACAGCTTTTGTCCATCCGCATAAATATCATAACGCCCGATCCCGATGTTGTCAGCGGCAGCGTTCCACCTGAGGTTAACTGTTGTAGCAGTGCTACCGCGATATTCGAGACCTGTGGGAGCAGCAGGAGCCTGTGTATCCACATCTGTCTTGGAACTCGCTTCGTTGCTCGCTGCAGCGGCGCCTGTTTCGGCAATAGCGCGTACTACATAATAATAAGTTGTGTTAGGATTCAGGTTCGCATCAGAGTATGTCACAATGTTTGGCGCAGTGATGTTCACAAGAACATATGGCCCGCCGGCTTTTGTGGCCCTGTAAATTTCAAAACCTGTTTCATTCGTTCCCGCATTCGGGTTTTCGTTCCAGTCGAGACGTAAGGTTGTCTGCGACGCTACCGACACGCTGAGATTTTTGGCTTCGTCGGGTTTTGGTGTACCTGCGGCGCTTACAACTTTAAATACCGGGGAATATAATGTACCGCAACCAAACTGTTCGGTATAGCGGGCTTTATAAGAACCTATAGGCGCCTCGTAAACCTGGTTTGTACTCACGAGCACATTGTCTGTTGTGCGCACCCACTGGTAATTCAGAAATCCGGGAGGCATTTGAAGTGTGGTGGTATTTCTTCCATCAAGAGAAGGAAGTACCTTACTCTTGATTCCTGCTACTTCAATCGGAGGGGTTTGTGTGGTTGTCTTCGATTTGATAACCGCCGGCTTTAGCGACCAATCGGACCATACACCATTGTTGAGGCGCATGAAACGCACGCTGTACGTACCGAATTCTTTCACGGTAACTTCATTACCTGTGTAAGAACGAATATACTCGGGTCGTACAATGGTGTTTACATTTCCGGTTCTTGTTGCGATCGTTTCTCCGTCTCTCGCCCATTCGTATGCATAAAAGCCCGGCGTTATACCAAGCCTGGCATTTACCCCGGAGTCGGGACAAAATTCAAAGCGGTTGAAAAATATTAACGGATTCGCTTTATGCGCTGCATTCATGAACGGCACAAAATCCGGTTCGGCCCAGTGACGATCCCACGAAGAGTGTCCGAGGTCGGCATAAAGTGATCGCCGCATTTGTCCACCGATTTCTGTAACCTTTAATTCAGAATAACTCGCCATCGCAGGTGAAGGGTTGGTATCCTTACCTCCTGTTGCGAGCCAGACAGGTATATGCACGAATGCGGGGTAATCCATGATTAAACCCGCTGCAGATGTAGGAGCAATTGTGGCAATTCTCGTGGGGAACGCTTCCGCCAGGCGCCATGTGGCCACACCACCGCCTGAAAGACCATCAACGAAAACCCTGTCTATATCGAGGCGGATGTATTTGTACATACTATCCAGCAACGTGATAATTGTGTTGAAGTTCGCATTAGGTGCCCCCCCCCATTCTCCCCAGCAACCTGCATCTTTAGAACGCAATTGCGGATAGAAAAGAAAGCCGTCGTACTCATTATTATCAACACGATTCATGAAGGCTCTACCACCGAGCACCAATTGCTTTTCGTTATTATATATACCTCCGTTCGATGCACACGCTACCTCACCGGCACCATGCATGAAAATCATCACCGGGTATTTTTTTCCCTTGGCAATGCTATCGGGGTTATTAAAACTTTTCGGGAATTTTAACCTGAACGCTAAACGTGTATTGAAATAATTGATGAAGTAAGATTTGAACGACGACGCGTTGAACGAACCTGATCCTGAGCTAACGCCGTTTGTAGATACAGAAACCCATTTCTGCAGACCTACTATGTTAGAGTCGGGTTTTTGTCCACTACCATATGCTGCACCTGAGCTGTATCGCACGATAGGGTCGTTGGGATCGAATACATTCTGTGAAAAGCTTTTTCCAATAATTCCCAGGGCGAGCGCGGCGAGAAGTACAATTCTCTTCATAAAATTCCTATAGTTAACGGTTAAAGGGTAGCTTATGTAAAAACATAAACAGGAATTCAGTGGATATTTGTTTGATTAACCAGTGAGACTAGTGAGGATTATTGGTACACCGGGCGATCAATACAGGAAAGAAAACTGATAGGGTTTCAGAGGATTGTTGGGGGATAATTGAAGTAAAACCGAGGCCAAAAATAATAACAAAAATGACAAATTGAAATTATTTGGCCGTTATTATTCTTTTCCTTACCTACGTTTTCTATGCTCCCGGTTGCGGAAACAATTTTCTGGTTATCACTCGGAATATTGCTTTATACCTACGTTGGTTATGCGCTTATTTTATTGATATTGACCTCAGTAAAGAAATGGATAAAATCAACTACGTTACCAGATACCATTAAATACGAGGCAGTTACCCTCGTGGTTGCAGCTTACAACGAAGAAAATTTTATTGAAGAAAAAATAAACAACTGTCTTTCACTCGATTATCCAGGAGATAAAATAAAATTCATTTTCGTTACCGACGGCTCTACCGACAATACCACTGCAATTATTAAGAAATTCTCATCAATATTTAATCTTCACAATGATGAACGTAGAGGAAAGGTGGCCGCAGTGAACCGCGCTATGAACATGGTAGACACGCCCTATGTGATATTCAGCGATGCGAACACCCTGCTCAACAGGAATAGTATTTTAGAAATGATGAAGCATTATTCTGATGAAAAAGTGGGTGGCGTTGCAGGCGAAAAAAAAGTAATTCCTGGTAATGCTAATAACAGCGTTGGAAAAGGTGAAGGTTTATACTGGAGATACGAATCATTTCTCAAAAAACTCGATTCGCGGATGTATTCTGTTGTCGGCGCTGCAGGCGAGCTGTTTTCCATGCGCACCGAATTATATACACAAATTTCCGATGATACTATTCTCGACGATTTCGTGCAATCATTAACGTTATGCAGCAATGGATACGTTGTGAGATATGAACCGGACGCATTTTCGCAGGAGCAGGCTTCCGTTTCCATAAAAGATGAGATGGAAAGAAAAGTGAGGATCAGCGCAGGAGGTTTCCAGGCGATGATATTGCTTAAAAATTTATTTAATGTGTTCCGTTACCCGGTTTTGTCGTTCCAGTATATTTCGCACCGGGTGTTTCGCTGGACGCTGGCCCCGTTGGCTTTGATAGCCCTGTTCCTGGCGTCAATCGCTGCCTGGTACCTCGGCGGGCATATTTTCTACGGCTATTTTGCGCTCGCCCAGGCCCTCTGCTATGCCTTTGCCGTTGCAGGATGGCTGATGGCGGCTTCGGACAGGCAGCCGGGACCATTCTACCTGCCTTTTTACTTCACTTTCATGCATCTGTGTGTTTTTGGAGGGTTTGCCCGGTTCGTTCTGGGGAAACAAACGGCGAACTGGAAAAAAGCCGTGCGTTAACCGAAAAATTATACAGCGCGAATATTTGCTTTTCTCATTTAACTTACTAATTTTACCCCCACAATCTATTACCTCTTCCACATCCTCTGAAAATCAGGTTAAAGCAACGGTTTTCGATCAGAAAAGGTCCATCCTTGTAAACCCCATAACCTGAGTTCAATTCCGCCAAAATTTCAGCTCAGACAAATCCAGTTTTTCTAAGTAGTTAAAAATACTACCCTACTCCTATGTTGCCTAAATAAGGCATCAAAATTGAATCTCCAATTCCTGTGTTGACATTTGTTGATCCATCAAACGAACTCCTGTTGAAAAATTGCGATTTTTTATTACGATTTAATTTAAGATGAAAAAGAAAATACTCGCAATTGATGACAGCAAGGCAATCAGGTTCCTTCTTCAGACCGTACTCGGAAAAGAACACCAGGTTGTAACCGCACCCGACGGCTGTACAGCTATGTACTGGCTCTCTAAACGTAACATGCCCGACCTTATAATCTGCGACCCGCAACTTCCCGACATGAAGGACTGGGAATTGATAGATGAACTCTCGTCAAGCATTCTGTACCGGAGCATCCCATTGATGGTGATCTCCTCACTCGATAAAAATGAAACGAAGTTGAAATGTGACAAGTTTGGTATTGCCGACTATTTTATGAAACCTTTCAACCCGGTAATCCTGATGGAAAGCATCAACAGAACTACTGGTAATAGAACAACCTGGGGAAGTCATTCAACATCCCTGAGTTAATTGTTCACATGCCAGTGTCAAGCTTTCAAAACAATATCAGCTTACTTATGAGTAGAGTTTTACAAAACGAACCGACCCCTTCAAAAACATACAGGCACTATTCATTGCCGCCTGCAGAACTTTCTGCATCTTCCATCCAGAAGAAATTAAACTTTTTTTATATCGGTAAGAAGACCGGCGTGATCGACAGCCTCATTCGCTCCTTCGCAAATGGTTATGCTGCCGAAACGCCCGACCAGGCACGCCCGATGCTGAAAAAGATGATCCTCAACACAGGTTCAGCACCCGACGTGATCATCGCTGAGTCAGGCATTGGTCAGATCTCCCTCTTACTGTTCAGCCAGTTCCTTAACACTCACCGCCAGCTCAAAGCTGTGCCCTTCATTATCGAAGGATCATCAATGAACGAATCAGAAGCACATGCTTTCAGAACCGACAGGTTCATCGATGACATCGTATCGCTGAACGAAATCGAAGCAGAACGCCTCGTGCAGAAAGTGAGATTCTGGAAGAAAGTAAAACAGCGTATAAACTCAGCACAGAAACATGTAAACGAAGAACTGCCCAGCGTGCAGAACTCCGCTTCAGAATTTTCCAAGAGAATTTTTGACATCATCGTTTCAGCGCTGCTCATGGTCATTCTCAGCCCGATCTTCCTGCTGGTAATGCTCGCTGTAAAAATCGAATCGAAAGGCCCCATCTTTTATATTTCCAAAAGAGCGGGCAGAGGTTATAAAATTTTCAACTTCTATAAGTTTAGAACAATGGTTGTGGAAGCAAACGATAAAATCGCCGACTTCTCCCACCTCAACATGTACAACCCCCTCAAGGAAAACGGGCCCGTTTTCATCAAGATTGATAACGATCCCCGCATCACCCGCATAGGGGCCTTCCTGAGAAAATGCAGTCTCGATGAACTGCCCCAGCTATGGAACGTATTTCTCGGAGATATGTCGCTCGTAGGTAACAGACCGCTGCCCCTCTATGAGGCCGCTACCCTCACCACCGACGAATGGGCAAAACGTTTCATGGCCCCCGCAGGTATGACCGGTCTGTGGCAGATCAAAAAGAAAAACAAGTATCAGATGTCTGCCGAAGAAAGGATTTCTCTGGACATCAACTATGCCGACAATTCCAGCTTTTTCTTCGATCTGTGGATTATGGCCAACACGCCTTCAGCTGTTATTCAGCGCACCAACGCGTGATTTCATTTAAACCAATAGCCCTTAAATTGCGTTAAATGCAGGGCATATGTATAAAGGAGAAACTCCTTTAATCTCTATTATTACACTTAATTACAACCAAACGGATATTACATGTGCCTTTCTTGAGTCCACAAGAAGCCTGCTTTATCCCAATTACGAGATACTCGTTTGCGACATGGCATCCGAGATCGACCCCACCCAGCAGATCACCCGCGGCAACTATCCCTACACACGGGTGCTGAGAAGCAAAAAGAACCTTGGTTTCGCAGGCGGCAACAACTGGGGTATGAGGCAGGCCAAAGGAGAATTCTTTTTTATTGTCAACAACGACACTGAAGTAACCCCCGATCTTCTAAACAAGCTCATCAAACCTTTCTATGAGCAGGATGACATTGGCGTAACATGCCCGAAAATCAAGTACTATTCAAATCCTAACATTATTCAATACGCCGGATTTAATCCCATGAATGTGTACACCGGCAGAACTACCAGCATCGGGTCAATGGAAGAAGATCATGGCCAGTACGATCAGTCACGCCCAACCTCGGCTGCACACGGATGCGCGATGCTCGTGAAAAAAGAAATACTTGAACGCGTGGGAATGTTCGCCGAGAAATTTTTTCTGTATTACGAGGAATGGGACTGGTCGGCACGAATTACAAGAGCCAATTACAAGATTTGGTACACCGCGGATGCTGAAATTTATCACAAGGAATCGCTGACGGTCGGCAAAACAAACCCTATCAAAGTGTACTATCACACGCGAAACAGGATATTGTATATGCGCCGCAATTCAAACCATTTTCAGTTTGGTGTGTTCACGCTGGTATTCGCATTCTTCGTTGTACCAAAAACAGTGGTAACATTTTTCTTCAGGAAAGAATTTCTCCAGTTGAGATATTTTCTGAAAGGCATACTTTGGAACTTGAGGTCCACCAGCCACTCAACGATATGATATATCAGGTTCTTCATATTTTATTCCTGGCGCTATTCATTTACCTGTCTGTAAATGTTGGCTACCTCCTTTTGATTTCAATAACAGGATTATTTGCGCGGAGAAAATCATCCATTGAAAATATCAACAGAAAAAAAATAGCGGTCCTCATTACTTCTTACAAAGAAGATGATGTAATTGTGAATACGATCCGACAGGCAGTTGAACACGATTATCCAAAAGAAAATTTTGACGTTTTTCTCGTAGCGGATCAGCTTCAGCCGTCAACAATTGAAAAGATAAAAACTTTTGATGTCCATGTGAGTGAAGTGAATTTTCCTGTGGGTTCAAAAGCACGATCGCTAAATTTTCTGCTTAATAAAATTGATCCCGCAAAGTATGATATCGCACTTGTACTTGATGGCGACAACATCATGACGCCTGGTTTTCTCGAAAAAATAAATTCTGCGTTCCAGGAAGGATTTAAAGCAGTACAGGCACACCGCACCGCAAAGAACCGCAATACGCCTGTTGCTGTTCTCGATGCACTAAGCGAAGAAATCAACAATCACCTTTTCCGTCGTGCGCAGCGTGCTTTAGGATTTTCATCATCGCTGATCGGTTCGGGAATGGCATTTGAATTTGATACACTCAAAAAAGTGTACAACAAACCCGGCATACTCGATAACCCTGCATGCGACAGGGAAGTAGATTTTGAAATGATGAAAAACGGCATCACCGTTCAATACCTCGACGATGCAATGTTGCTGGACGAAAAAGTTTCTTCGGGAAATGTTTTTGAAAAACAACGGAGGAGATGGCTGGAATCGCAGATGCTACATCTTAAACTTTTCCTTTCAAAAAATGAACACGTAACCCGCAAAACAAAAGATTACTGGAACAAGCTGTTCATCAATCTTATTCCTCCCCGCATCATCTTTCTTGCAATTTTTTTCATCATTTTTTTGTGTTGCCTGGCCCAGTATTTCCTGGAAATTGATATAACAGGCTTTGCAATCACCTGGTGGATTGTACTATTCGCCGCCTATATTCTTTCGCTGATTATTGCTGTTCCATCTCACCTCATCACGCTCTCCACGCTAAAAGCTTTTCTTTACCTCCCTTCTGTTCTCTTCTCCTACATTAAAGCCGCATTCACGATGAAGATCAACCGGAAAGAGTTCGTTCACACGCCAAAAACTTACACTGGAAAGACGGAATCTACCGAAAAATAAGAGTACTTCTACTCATTGATTGAAAGGGAACTTACGGCCGTGGTGATGTAAGTTAAGCGAATACCCTTATCGGCTATTACAGGTATCATTTGTTTGACCAAGATACTTGACAAAACATTAAACTTTTTGTTGTTTTGACGCAAGGAAATTGACTTACAGTCGTTTCTCTTGTAGAACATTTTTAACCGGAGAAATCCGGTTCCGAAATCCATAATATCCGAAATAGTCCGCCCATGAAAAACTGTACCTATGTCCTTAGGTTTCTATTGATTTGTGTGTTTACTTCAATTGGGATTCTTCCAGTTTTCTCTCAACAAATCGAAAAAGGCCTTAATTCTTCAACCGGTGATTACTTAGGCTTTCTCGAATACAAGCCCACAGATTATAACCAGACCACTACCAAATACCCCCTTATCATCTTTCTTCACGGAATTGGTGAAAGAGGAAACGGTACCACGATGCTCAGAGACGTTGAATGCTGTGGTATCCCCAGGATAATCAAGCTCGGTCATAAGATGAAATTCACATGGAATGGCAAAACAGAGCAATTCCTGGTTATCTCTCCCCAGTGCCCTGAAAAATATGGTATGTGGCCGGCGGTGTTTATCAAAGAGCTTATCAACTACGCAAAAACCAACCTGAGGGTCGACCCGAACAGAATTTACCTGACAGGGTTAAGCATGGGCGGTGGAGGAACTTTCCGCTTTTTATCAACTGCTGAGGGCGATGTAACCCAAATTTCAGCGGCTGCGCCTATTTGCACCCCCTGTACTTTCTCAAGCCCGAATTACGCGCTTCAGAATAACCTGCCGATTTGGGCATTCCATGCGGCGGATGATCCTACGGCCTCTGTTACCTGCACATACAATGCAATTAACAGGCTTAACGAGGTTAACCTGAATCCCGCGCCCCTTATGACCATCTGGCCAACAGGGGGACATATCGTTTGGGACAGGGTATATACCGACACTTCGTACAAATACGACGGTGTGCTGAACATCTATGAATGGTTTCTCGGGCAGAATAAAACACTGCCGGTAAACAAACTACCCGTTGCACGCGTAGGCAACACCATCAACATCACTACAGGAACGGCTACGGCAGCATTGGATGGTTCTGCATCCACTGATGCAGACGGCCACCTCGTTCGTTATGTATGGAGAAAAATATCAGGGCCCGCTGCAGGAATTATTACTACTGCATTCGGTCCAAATTCTAAAACAACAGTTACAGGCCTTACTACCGCTGGTACCTACAAGTATCAACTGAATGTGGTTGACGACCGCGCCGGTGTTTCGCGCGATACGCTGACTGTTGTAGTTTCCGACGGCGCTTCGGTACCGAATGAACCGCCCGTTGCAAAAGCAGGAAATGATGCGAATATAACGCTGCCAACAAATTCTGTAAACCTTAGTGGTTCCGCTTCTACCGATCCGGATGGAAGCATCTCTACATACCTGTGGACAAAAGTTTCAGGGCCCGCAGCGACTATCGCCAGCCCGAATTCAGCAACAACTGCGGTGAATGGAATGGTTGCAGGCACTTATGTATTTAAACTCAAGGTGACTGACAACAGGGGCGGTTCGGCAGAAGACCAGGTGACTATCGTGGTTAACGCGGCCCCGAATGTGGCTCCCGTTGCGAAGGCCGGAAGTGATATTACCATCACTCTTCCAACAAATACTGTTACACTGAATGGAAGCACTTCAACAGACAGCGATGGAAGTATTACAAATTACCTTTGGTCGAAAGTTTCAGGTCCTGCGGCAACAATTGCCAATGCATCGGGCTCTTCGACAGCAATAAATAATCTTGTTGAAGGAACTTATGTCTTCAGATTAAAAGTAACCGATAACAAGGGCGCATCTTCGGAGGATGACGTAAGAGTTACAGTAAATCCAAAACCTAACGAGGCTCCGAACGCTAACGCAGGCGCTGATATCACTATCACGCTGCCAACTAACACCGCGACATTAAACGGTGGCGCATCAAGTGATCCCGATGGCACCATTTCAAGATACGTATGGACTAAGATATCCGGCCCTGCTGCTACTATCGTAAATACAGGCGCTGCATCAACGGCGATAAACGGTCTCGTTGAAGGAACCTATGTATTCAGATTAAGAGTTACCGACAACAGCGGAGCCATTGCTGATGATGAGGTAACTGTTACGGTTCGCCCTGACCCGAACGTGGCACCTGTAGCAAAGGCAGGTAACGACATCACAATCACATTGCCAACAAATACAGTAACACTTAACGGCAACGGTTCAACAGACAGTGATGGAACAATTTCAAATTACCTGTGGACGAAAGTTTCCGGTCCTGCAGCAACAATCGTTAATGCATCGGGAGTTTCTACAGCTGTAAATAATCTTACTGAAGGAACATATATTTTCAGATTAAGAGTAACCGACAATAAAGGTGCAACCGGGGAAGATCTTGTTACCGTGAGAGTAAACCCTGCCGAAAACGTTGCACCTGTTGCGAATGCAGGAAGTGATATCACTATCACATTGCCGGAAAACAAAACATCACTGAGTGGTGTTGGTTCAACCGATAGCGATGGTACAATTTCAACTTACGAGTGGGCAAAACTGAGCGGTCCTTCGCAGTTTATCATCGCAAGTCCCAACGCTTCACTCACCAGTGTTACAAATCTTGTTGAAGGTGTGTACGTGTTCCGCCTCCTTGTTACCGATAACAAGGGAGCTACATCAGCTGATACGGTTAAAGTAACCGTTAACGCTGCACCACCGCCTCCGAACGTAATACCGCTTGCACAGGCTGGAGAAAATCAGTCAATCACACTGCCCGACAATGATGTGGATCTCGATGGAAGCGCATCAAGCGATCCCGACGGTTCTATCACGTCTTATACGTGGTCGTTTGTAAGCGGACCTTCTACATACAACCTGTCTAATGTTAATTCGGCCATCGCCAATGTAACAGGACTTGGAGTAGGAACATACCTGTTCAAACTCGAGGTAAAAGACAATAATGGCGCAGTTGATGCTGATACTGTTTCGATAGTTGTTGAAGAAGAAGCAACGCCACCGCCGCCGCCGAATGTTGCGCCGGTTGCAAAAGCAGGTAATGATATCACTATCACCCTTCCTGTTAACCAGGTGTCGTTGGATGGAAGCGCTTCAAGTGACGCAGATGGAACAATTACCAATCATACATGGACGAAGATAAGCGGGCCTGAATCGTTCAACATTGTGTCGCCGCTGACAGCAACTACAATTATTGAAAACCTTGTAGAAGGAACATATGAATTCGGGCTGCTCGTAAAAGATAACGACGGCGCTATTCACGAGGACACGGTTAAAATCACTGTGCTCCCTGCGCCGAATGCGATCCCGGCTTCTGCTGCTGGTCCGGACATGGAAGTGCAATTGCCGGATCCGGTTATTCAGCTGGATGGTACCGGATCGTTCGATCCCGACGGAACCATCACAGGGTACAAATGGGAGCAGGTAAATGGTCCGAACACTGCAACAATCGGAAGTGTTGCTGGTTCAACTACCGCTATTACCGGTGTCCAGGAAGGTGTGTACACATTCAGGCTGACTGTTACCGATAACGACGGCTCCAGGGCAAGCGATGTTGTGAAAATTACAGTACTTGCCGCGCCGATTCCGAATGTTACACCTGCATCTAAAGCCGGTGCCGACATAACAATAACATTGCCTCAAACTACTGTTCAACTGGATGGAAGCGCTTCAAACGACCCTGATGGAACTATTATAGAATACAGATGGGAAAAAGCAAGTGGACCAGGCGCAACCATTGCAACACCTGGTAGCGCGATTACAGAAATAACCGGTTTACAGGAAGGAATTTACAAATTCAGGTTAACTGTTGTGGATGATGATGGTGTTCAGGCGAGTGATGTGGTTAACGTTGTAGTACATGGCACACCGAACAGGGCGCCTGCAGTGGATCCCGGAAACGACATTGAAATCACGCTGCCGCAATCATCTGTTCAACTTGATGGAAGCGCTTCGAAAGACTTCGATGGAACGCTTATCGAATACAGGTGGGATTTCGTGAGTGGCCCTACCAGGGTAAACTTCGATAACCAGCTTGGAGTTACCACAAATGTTGACGGCCTTGTTGAAGGTGTGTATGCAATCCGGTTAACAGTAACTGATGATGATGGCGATCGTGCAAGTGATGAACTGACCATTACAGTGCATCCTGCTCCGCCTGTTGTTGATCCTCCACCGGTAGATACTACAGTGGTTATTCCACCGCCAGTTAATATTCTCCCGGTTGCTGATGCCGGTGACGACCAGACAATCAGCTTCCCGGATTCAAGCTCGACTATTAACGGAGGAAATTCAAGGGATGAAGACGGATCAATTGCTGAATACAGTTGGACAATGATCGAAGGACCAACAGCGGCAACGATCGTAAATCCGTCGAGCCCGTCGACGCTGATCAATAATTTATCAACCGGTGAATACACATTCGTGCTGACGATTACAGACAATAAAGGCGCGATAGCGAAAGATACAGTACACATTTCTGTGATTAACACGCAGAGGTTTACTGAAGATTTCAGAGTGTATCCGAACCCAGCGGTGTCTAATATCAATGTTCAGCTTACCAGCGACACATTGGGAACGGCCAGGATCGCGATCTACAGTGCTTCGGGTACGGTGGTGCATGTTTCCAATGTGGAAAAGGTGCAGCCACAGTTGTTGAAGAATGTGAATATTGCGAACCTCCAAACGGGATTATATTATCTCGAGGTGATTGTAGCGGGTAAGGAGAGGAAGATTACGAAGTTTATTAAGAAGCAGTAAGTTGATCGAATCATAAGTTGAAGGGGATGAATAAAATCATCCCCTTTTTATTTCTGTCAACGAAAAGGTTTATAAAACCGGTAATCAGCTATCGAAAGCATATACTTATCAGCCGGCGTATCGCCATAAGCATACACCGAAGAATACTCACGGAGGTTAAACCCCTCATTAATCCGCCGCACCTTCTCACGTCCATGACAATTCAACCCATTTATACGCCCGGTGATCCGTCCATCTTCTGTAACGAGTTTTGTAGCAACGCATTTTAATTCATTTGTATCGCACCAACCCGTGATCCAGTTTTCAGGAGACGCTGAAACAATCACTACTTCAGCGCCTGCATCCTTCAGCTTCTGAATTTCTTTCACCGCCTTGGGGCGAAGCATTTTCGGAAGTTTGTTCGCGATGAAATTCTCACAATGTTTATTGAAATCTTCCGCTTTCATCCTCCCAAAAAAATAATTCAGCATGATTTCCTTCGCGCGGTGGTTCGACAAAATTTTGAGCTTATATAAAACAAGAATAGGTGAGTGTATCAAAAATCCAAGGTAAAATCCTACATCACCTTTAACATGCCTGATAAATTGAAGCAGCGAATCTTTACTGGTAACAGTTCCATCGAAATCAAAAAAAGCGATGACCCTGTTCACAGCTTCATTTTTTTAAACATTACTTCGGGCACGTTTCTTATGCCCATCATGATGTATTTCCAGAACCATTTTACAAACACAACATTCTTTCTCTTCTTAACCGCATTGAAAACAGCTTCTCCAACTTCTTCAGGTTTCGCTGTAAGCATCTTCGGAAGAGGAAGGTTTTCTGTCATCTTTGTAGCCACAAATCCGGGTTGAACAGTTACCACGTGCACTCCTTTATGATAAAGACTGTTCCTCAATCCCGACAGGTAAGCCGTGAATCCGGCCTTAGCGCTGCCATACATAAAGTTGCTCTGGCGACCACGTTCACCGGCTACAGAACTTATACCTACTATCACACCATCTTTCCTCTCGGCATAATATTTTGAAATGATATTGAGAATTGATACTGCACCTGTATAATTGGTATGAATAATTTTACTTGCCTGTGCCCAGTCGTCAACGGCTTTTTCATTTTCACCAAGATATCCAAATACACAGATGGTTACATCCGGTTTAGGTTCTATTTCATCGAAGAAAGCTGCGTGTGATTCAAATGATAACGCATCAAATTCGTGTATCGACACTCTTGAACTGTATTTGATCGCGAGGTCCGATTGAAGAGGCTGAAGTCGCGCGACGTTGCGGGCGGCCAACTGTATATTATAACCTTGTGAGGCAAACTTTTCAGCGATAGCGATAGCTATATCCGACGCTGCCCCTAAAATTAAAGCTGTTGGCATAATGTCATGTTATTGCGTCAATAGTAACCTTTCCGATTGGGCAGATGACAATTTAAAAGTCGGATTATACTTCCTTACTACCGACTTGAATTCTTCCAATCGCGGATAACCCTTTACAAGCACCTCAGGCTTCATACGGGCGTCCTTCGACATATACAACCTCCCTCCATACCGCAACACTATCTCATCGAGCTCATCCAGGAACTTAAACAGGTTATCCCTCACCGGAAAGTCCAACGCAAGAGTATATCCTTCTTCAGGGAAAGAAATCATGCTTTCCTGTTTTCCAAAAACCTTTAGCACCGCAAGAAATGAGCCGAGTCCCTCATCACTTATCCTGTTCAGAATCTCTATCAAACCCTGCTTCGAAGTTAACGGAAGCACAAATTGATATTGAACAAATCCCTTCTTACCATAACCCCTGTTCCAGTGTAATATCGCGTCGAGCGGATAAAAGAATGGCTCGTAGGGAACAATATTATTAATTTCCTTTTTAAAATTCTTTCCGTAATACAGAAAATTAAATGCTTTCACGGTAAGTGTATTTAACACCCACGAAGGAAGATTAAAAGGAAAAGAAATTTTCATTTTACCATGAACGGCGAGCGTTTTTTTCTTCTGCGACTCACCCAGCTCATGTTCAAGGGCGTGCTCTCCCACTATTAAAATACCTCTTCCAAAATTTTTT
>JAEUVS010000129.1 GCA_016786745.1 Chitinophagaceae bacterium
ATTGAATGACATCTGAGGTAAATCCCTCGTCCTGCCATCAGGTCCAACCACTTTAATATTATCAAAAAAGATGCTGGTTCCTGGTGTGGCGTTGTTAATAATGGTAGCCGCACCACCTGACCACCTGTTACCTTCGTTAGGGGAAGTCTGGTAAACCGGGTACTTTCCACCAACGGCACCAACTGTGTAGCTGGTAACTTTGAATGCTGCCTCAAAATCTGAGTCGAGGAGCCTGGCGATCATACCACCCTGTGCTTTCAGGTCACCTGCCGGGATCGGACCACCTCTTTTGTTGGCAACGAAGGCGGCCGGATCAGGAAGGTATTTCACGCGGTATCTAACGGGTGTGCTCTTTCCGTCTACAACTACGTTCACATTTACTTCGCCTGGTTTAGCAGGCTTAGCGACCCATTTCGCTCCCTGTACACGGGAAATTGTACCGTTTCCTGAGATGTTGGCGCTTACTTTCTCCGAACCAACACCTGCGGTGATGGTAAGGGGGTTGTCGACACCAATGTATAACACGTTCATTTTATCGGCTGATACAGCAACACCTGAAGGCTGACCTACGGTGTATGAAAGAGGTTTGTTGATTACTTCGTCTTTGCCATCGATAGTCTTGTACTTGATAGATACGTTAACCGTACCTGATCCGGATACAGGAAATTCGCTTACCGCCATTCCATCACTATTTAATGTAATGGGTTTTCCGTTGATGCTGATTTGAGCGGGAGCACCCGAAGAGGTTGCGCCTAACCCGGCAGTAACTGTAAGCTTTTCACCAGGCATCAGGTATTGCGAGCTAAGACCACCCACAAAGCCCATCTTATCATATCTTACTTCTACCTCACCAATCTTGTTGTGGCAGAAAGTCACGATTTGATTTTCAGAAGCCTTAACATCGTTCTCGAATTTATTCAGAATGGTAATTGCTGCGATAGCAGGAGTCATGTGGAAATAGCTGGTCGTCCAGTCCTGTTCCTTGCTTCCTGTCTGAGACTTCGGATAAGAAAGATCGATCGGAAGTTTTGACGCGAATTCAGCTTTAATAGCGGGGTCCACGTTCAAAAGATCTTCTTTCAGTTTAGCCAGTTCTTTTTCAAGCTTTGGGCCTTCTTTTTCTTTATCCATCAGGCGTGTAGCAGCGTCGATGTTGCTTTCGTAGCCAAGACTATCTTTTTTGCCCGCAACGTAGCCTCCATATTCTTTCACTTTGGCTCGCAGGTCAGCCAGCCTTGTGTACATCACAGCCGTGAGGGCTTTTACCTTATCGGCTTTGGGTTTCCATTCGGAGGCTTTCTGCCTTGATTCAGCTTCGTTAAGCTTCTTCTCAAATGAGCTGTAGATAGTATTATTATTTGCACTCAACACGCTGTTGGCGCTGTCGAGGCTTCTGTTAACTGTTTTGAAGGCGTTCAGAATTTCAGCGGATACATTCAGTGCCAGTAATGCTGTAAGCACCAAATACATCATGTTGATCATCTTTTGCCGGGGCTCTTTCGGTAAAGCCATGGGTAGTTAGGTTTTTCAGTTTTAATCAATTCAATTCATCTGTTATAGGGTCGGATATGGCTGGTTTCATTACGACCTTCCCTGCATTGCAGTCAGCATGTTACCATAAATAGTATTCAGGTTGCTGAGGTTACCTGCGAGTTTGGCGATCTGGTCGTGAGCTTTCTTAGCATCGCTTACGCTGTTCTGCATAGTTTCAGAAGCGGCTGTAAGGTGACCGTAGAACGCGTTCATCGCTTTCAGATGATTGCTTGTGTCCTGAAGTTCCAGTTCATATATAGCGTTGAGTGATCCGAGATTCTTTGTAAGAACCTGAACCTGCTCATGGAAATTCTTTGTTTGCTCAGCGGCAGCATTGAAATGACCGATGGTTTGTGTAGCACCGGTGTAGGCTGTTTTCATAGTTTCCAAAGCGACTGTAGCTTCTTTTGTTTTCGCGGCGTAGTCGCTTGTAGATTTCACTACATCCGAAACGTCGGCGATTTTGTCAACCTGCGTACCCAGTTTCTGGAAGCTTTCGCCCAGGCGGCCGAGCGTAGTAGGATTGATGTCGGCTTCCTGGAGCATTTTGTCCATTTTAGCCAGTGCGGGGTTACCTGAATTAGAATTAGCCATCTTGGGGAGGGCCTCGGCGATAGCGTGCATTTCAGAGCCCGGAGGCGGAAGGAATGCATACACTACAAATATGATGGCCTCTGTGATCAATCCTGCGGTGAGGAAGAAATCGGCCAACGCCTGGTGTGTAATCTTTTGCCATGCACCGAATATTACAATCGCTGCACCCATACATACGATTACGTTTACAATTCTTTCAGTACTTTTTGAAACTCCAGCCATAGTTAAATAGTTTTTTAGGTTTAGGAACGGATTTTATGTTTTCTAAAAATTTATGCCTTTCTAAAAAATTTGAGCGTTTATTTTTTTGCGCAAAGTTTGACATCCTTAATTAAGGTGTCAGAACTTTAACGGTAATGATTTACTAAAATTTTACTTATAGATTATTATTTCTTCTTCTGTGTTGGCGGTAAATCAATAACACACCTGAATCCGATATAGGATTTCGTGGTATCCTGGTACTCATAAGTGCGTGTGCTGGTCTGAAGATAATAACCTACGTCTTTCCAGCTACCTCCGCGGATAACCTTACGCTTCATTCTTGGAGGATCTGAATCCTTCGCTCCATAACGGATGTCGGGGTTCATGTCGTGCTGGAAGTTGTAAGCACCTTCATAATATAAGGAAGAAGTCCATTCTGCAACGTTACCCGCCATGCAATACAGACCGAAATCGTTTGGCCAGTAAGCGTCGGCGCGAACGGTGTAGAAACCGCCATCTTCAGGATAATTACCTCTTCCCGGTTTGAAGTTAGCGAGCAGACAGCCTTTTTTGTTCCTCAGGTAATAGTTACCCCAGGGGAACATAGATTGTGAACGGCCACCGCGTGCTGCGTACTCCCATTCTGCTTCTGTAGGCAGACGGAAATCAGATTCGGTGGTGCGTTTCTTCGACTCAAGGAAAGAATTCAAATAGTGTGTTCTCCATTCGCAGAATGCGGATGCCTGTTTCCAGTTAACACCCACAACAGGGTAGTTTCCGAATGCAGGGTGAGAGAAATATCTTTTTGTTGCAGGTTCATTATAGCTGTAGCTGAAATCGCGGATCCAAACGAGTGTATCCGGGTAGATTCTTTCGTCGCGTTTGATAATGAACTGTGAACGTGGTTTGCTTGCGTTTTCCCTTTTAGATGCTTCCTTCAGATCGAATGTTTCTGAATGGTACACCAGTTTTGCGGGATCAATATCTTTCTTACCAAAAATCCTGTTCTCGGGAGAAAGGATCATTTGGTCAACTTTTTCTACTGTCGATTTATCGGACCACTTGATGGTTTGAGCTTTTTTCCAGTCGATCGCAAAACGTCCATCCACTTCTTTACCGAGCTGCATCAGCACTGCTGCTGTTGAGTCGCGAACCCAGTTTACAAACTGGCGGTATTCGTTGTTGGTAATTTCAGTGGCATCCATCCAGAAACCGCTGATGGAGATTTGCTTGTTGCGTGAAGTATATGCGTAGTTAACGTCTTCGTCACTTGGACCCATGTGGAAAGTTCCGGGGGGAACATAAACCATTCCGGGTGGCTTTGTTTGGTTGTATCTGCTTCCCGGAGCTACTCCGTGAAGCTGACCGTCGTTAGGCAGACCTTTTGATGATTTCTTCAGTAGCTTGCCACAGCCAACTGTAGTCATAGCTACAAGCAGGATCAACAGAGCGGGCAGGTTTTTCATTTTCATAATATTTGCGGGTATGGAGCAAAAATAATTTGTTACCGACTTCATCACAAGTTTAGAATTTATATTTAAAACTGCAAATCACAAGATCAGCCACTTTACTAAACGGACACGGAATCTATAATATTGTATTCCATTAATATAAAAAGAAATCATTCTTTAAACATTCCCGCGAGCATTTTTTTGAATTCACTCACTTCATTTACAGGAGTTTGACAGGAATAGTCTTTACATAGGTAAACAATTGGAGTTGAGGAAGATTTTTTCCCGGCCAATAAGGGGAAATCCTTAGTCTCCGTGGGTGAGGATTGTACGATGCGGAAGGGGATGAAAATACGTAATAAATCCCGAAGAAAAGTATCGAGGTTGCCGCCGATGACCGCTATTTCAGGTACTCCCTTCGATAGCGATTGCATGAGCATCGCCCAGACACCAAAAGATCCCGGATATTTCTTCACCACATCTTTCAAACCCGAGCACATCTTAACTGCCCGTTCCCGCCACGCTGCATGATCGAAAATCACTCCACAATAGTATAAATTCCAAGCCATCAGCGAATTGCCGGATGGCACCGCACCGTCATACAATTCTTTCTTCCTGATAATTACATCATCCTGCAGATCATTGGTGAAATAAAAATAACCTGTTTCGTCGTCACTGAAATGCTCAAAACACCATTTTATCAAAGTTTTTACCTTTTCCAGGTACGATGCATCCGTCGTGATCTCCTGCAGGTGCACCAGCGCATGAATCAACTGACTGTAGTCGTCGAGGAAAGCCGGATACTTTGCCGATCCGTTTTTATAAGTATGGAAAAAACCTCCTTCGCTCCCATCGCTGAACTTCTCCAGTAAAAATTCCATATTACGCACCGCGATCAACCTGTATTTTTCAATTCCCGTCGCTGCGAAAGCCTTGCTATATGCGGTGTTCATCATCGCGTTCCATCCAAGCAAAATCTTATCGTCGGTTAATGGCCTTACCCTTTTTGTGCGATGCAGCAACAGCTTCTCTTTTGACCTCCTTAGCGTTTCTTCGAGTTGTGCCGCATCAAGATTATTACTACGCGCGAATTCTTCCAAAGGAAGCGTTATATGCAAAATGTTCCTGTTCTCCCAGTTGCCATTCTCCGACACGTTGTAGAACCGGTTAAATACATACGCATCTTCTCCCAAAACCGATTCAATTTCGCTCTTGCTCCACACATAAAACTTCCCTTCAACCCCTTCACTGTCAGCATCGAGAGCCGAGTAAAACCCTCCTTCCGGTGAAAGGAGCTCGCGCTCTGTAAAATCAAGCGTCGCTTCGATGGCATCATGATAATTTTTGTTGCCGGTGAGCTGGTAACCCTCGGCGAGCGACATCACAATAAGCGCATTGTCGTAAAGCATTTTTTCAAAGTGAGGAGCCAGCCATATTTCGTCTGTCGAGTAACGCGCGAAGCCGCCACCCAGGTGATCGTTGATCCCCCCGGCGATCATTTTGTCGAGGCTCAGGCACGCCTGCTTCAACGCTTTTTCATTTCCGCTAAAAAAATAACTGTTGAGCAGCAGCCTGATCGTGAAAGTTTGCGGAAACTTTGGCGCCCTGCCAAAACCGCCGTGAACCGTATCAGCGGTTGCAAGTGCATTGGCAATCATCTCGCCAATATCTTCTTTCGTGAGAAGAGATTCGGTTTCTGTGTTTATTCCAAAATTGTTTGCAGCTTCGAGATGATAAGTCAGATTGTCGGCCTGTTGTTCTACTTCATCGCGCTTGTTTTCGAATACATGGGAAATGCTTTTGAGCACATCTTTCCATGAAGCCCTGTTATGAACAGGAACTGGCGGATAGTAAGTGCCCCCGTAAAAAGGTTTCCTGGCAGGCGTTAGAAACACGTTGAGCGGCCACCCACCATTCCCGTTGATCGCCTGAACGGCATCCATATAGATGTGATCGAGGTCCGGACGTTCTTCGCGGTCGATCTTGATATTGACGAATTTCTCATTCATCAAAGCCGCTGTCTCTTCATCCTCAAAACTTTCTTTCTCCATTACATGACACCAGTGACAGGCGGCATAGCCAATGCTAACGAGTATGGGTTTATTTTCCTTTTGGGCTTTTTGAAGCGCTTCTTCTCCCCAGGGATACCAGTCGACAGGATTATGAGCATGCTGAAGAAGGTACGGACTCGTTTCGTTAATGAGCTTGTTTGGCATGTTGCGGTATGACAGGTTGATTTACCTGCAAGTGCAAATAAAGAGCCAATGGACGATTAAAAAAATTACCGCTATTTTTTCCTTATTACGGACGACAGGTATTGCTCAAGTGCGGCTACCATCGACGGTGCCTGAGGTTGCGGCGCCTTGATGTCGAGAGTGAGTCCGGCCTGTTCTATCGCCTTGGAAGTATTATTTCCGAATGCACCGAGCCTTGTTCCATTCTGAGAAAACTGCGGGAAGCTATCTAGCAGGCTTTTTACCCCGCTTGGGGTGAAAAAGCAGATGATATCGTAGCTTTTACCACCGAGTATTTCGCGTACATCGTTGCTGATGGTGCGATACATGAACGGTGTTGCGAACCCGCAATTATTTTGCTTCAGCCAGTTCACGATTTCATTGTCCTGCTGATTTTCCGAGCAGGGGTATAGAAATCGTTCGTTCTCCTTGTGTTTGTTGATGACGTCGAACATGCTTTTGTTTGTTCCGTCAGCTCCGTAGAATACTTTTCTCTTACGATAAAGGATGAATTTTTGGAGATAGAGTGCGACAGATTCCGTGATGCAGAAGTATTTCGTATCCTGTGAAATCGACACCTTCATTTCTTCGCACATGCGGAAGAAATGATCGATCGCATTTCTGCTGGTGAATATTACCGCTGTATATCCTGAAATTTCAATCTTCTGCTTCCGGAATTCCTTTGCAGAAATTCCCTCGACACGAATAAATGGATGAAAATCAAGCGCTACATCGTACTTTTTGGCAAGCTCAAAGTAGGGTGACTTTTCGGTATCCGGTCTAGGCTGAGTGATGAGGATGCTCTTAACCATAGACTTTGAGTTGTTAGTGTTAACCCCGTTTTTAACCATATTTATTGCAAGTATGGATTTTCTTTATTGGCTCCGATCAACGAATGTTATTAACACCTTGTAAATCAATAACAGAGGTGCTATTTCGAAGGCGCAAAGGTAAAGAAAAAAATGAAAACGATTGAGTTTTATTTCGCTTCTTACCGGTCTGTATGAGATGATAAATCGATAAAATAACATCCCTCCTACCAAAATATAAGAAACCGTTAACATAACCGGGAGCAGCGCCGGTGTCGGGAACGCAAGCAGCGCGATTACAGGCAATAGAAATATACCTATCATCTTATTAATTAGAAAAACAATGAATATGTAGGTGTCAGTAACATTGGAAATGCCGAAAATCCAGCCTACTATATTCAGGAAAAGGAACTTAATAAGATAAATCGCCGCTATAATCATGACACCCCAGCCGAGGGTTGTCCAGAAGTTATTGGCAAAGGGCATATCAAAATGAATGGCCAAGAATGTGCAATAGGTGGCCAGGCTCACCACGAAAAAGAAGTTCATGAGCAATGCGGGCAGGGGCGCCTGTAATAATTGCTCGCGGAGTTGCTGCTGTCGTAGTGTTGCTCTGAAAAACAGCGTAAACATTGTGGTGAAGTACTTATAAAAAAACAGTCGCATCAGCGCGACATACAGCACGAGTGCAACTACAAAGTAAAATATACTATCGCGGTTTTCAATTTTTCGCAGGCTGATGGTTTGGCGCTCAGGTTGAGCGGCGAACTTCAGGTACGGGTGGGTTTTTAGCGCTTCCTGGAAGGCCGCAATTGCGTTTTTTCTGCGTGTAATAACAACTTTCCGGATGGAATCGGCTGCCCTGTTTATGTGTTGCTGCGCGATGACGAGCAAGCTGTCTTTTGCCTTCTGAACCTGTCTAACGGAATCGGATATGCGTGCGGAATCAGCTGTGGTGAGGGTAGAATCCGGGGCTTGTGCAAATAAAACAGCAGATAACGAAAGGAAAACGATCAGAGCAGCGAGATACTTCAATCCCATAAGTTTGGTTAATCAAAATTACTATTCGATTCAGAAATAATTTACATATCCCAAATGTATCTTCGACTGACGCAGGTTGAATTTTTGGTCATCGCGCTTACCCGCGGCATATGTGATATTAAATATTCCCGCTTTCGTTTCAAATGCCATTCCAATACCAGCGCCAAGGAAACTATTATTCACTTTAACCGCGAGCGAATTGTTTGTGCTCACGCCATAATCCATAAACGCGGCCAGGAATGAATTGCGTCCAAGCAGGTACCTGTACTCAAGCGTTCCTACACCAAATGCAGAGCTGAAGATGCTTTCTTCATCAAAGCCCCTGAGCAGCTTGTACCCCCCGATCTGGAATAATTCGTTGCGGAATATATTCGGGCTCTGGAACCAGCCACCGGTCACAGCTGTTTTAACAGTAGCGCCCTTTCCCAGCGGAAAGTAATGTGCAGCCTTTGCTCTTACTCTAAACTGGTAACTCTTTAGTTGAAAAGTATCGTAAAGACTGTTGAAATTAAACTCCGGATCGGCGTTATCGGTCAGCTTAACAATTACATTATTCTTTTTTATATTTCTCGTTCCGGCAGAAGCAGTAATTGAAAACTCGTTACCTCTTCTTGGATTGAACCTGTAGTCGGTTGTGAGCCATTCATAATTTACCCCGAGGTTCACCGAACTTACATCGGCTTCTGGAGGCAGTCGTTTTGAATTTTTGACGGAGAATGTGTCTACCGTTAAAAGATTTGTGGTGAGTCGTTGAATAAACACGCTGCCCGTTTGTCTCGACGATACCGCATAAGCGGCGCCAAGCAGTATACCAATATTTACGTATGATGAATCTTTTTTGAGTAAATCGAAACTGAAGTTCATTCCGAAAGGCGTACCGAACAGGTACGGTTGCTGGAATACGATGTTAAGCCGCGGGGATTTCACCTGTATCTGCTGCCAGTTGACCCCTATCGTTTCTCCTCCTCCCAGTGAGTTTTTCAAATTGATATTTGCCTCGCCGGTTACCAGCATCTTGTTGTCGGCGAGTTGTTCGTTCGCGGGCAGAAGGCCTATCAGCACATTCACTTCACTGCTTTTTCTCGGGTCGAGATATAGATTTAAAACAGAACCGGTACCGAGCAGTGAGAGGTTCCAGGGTTGTTTTTCCTGCAAGTACGGAAGTTCGCGAAGGCGTTCGCTGATATCCTTCATTCTTTCTTTCCTGTAAATGCTGCCATTTTTTATACCAAGATACTGTTGAAGAAAGCTGGAGGAAATGGAAGCGTTGCCATAATTGCGGATGCTGTCTATTTTATATAGCGGTCCTTTGTCGAGCCTGACGGTCGCGAACATGCTGTCGGACCGGAAATACACGCTGTCGATTCTGACACTTGCAAACGGGTATCCCGTATTCTCCATCTGGCTGAGAATTTTTTCCTGTACCTGCTGAACATCGAGGCCGCCTTTTTTTCGCCTGTTACTAATACCCGACTGGATCAATACAGTGTGCTCGATGGAATCGGTGTTTAATATGGTGTGTCGCAGTGGTTCGCCAATGTATAATTCGCAATGTGCATCGAGACTGTCGTAGGTAACGCTGTCAATTGAAGCGTTGGGATAACCTTTGGTTTTTAGAAAAGCGGGGAGTTTGTTGACGTAAGCAATGCAGTTTTGCCTGGCTGAAAAATTCGTTTGAAGCTTTAAAGTTTCGGTGATAAAAACTGAATCTTTATCAACCGGATGAATATGTAGTTTGTACTGGCTTTTAGAGGATATTGTACAAATCAGCGCAACCAGCAATAACCCAGATATCTTATGATATACGGTTAACTTTGCCATCTCTTATCAAATATACACGTTGGATGGCAGGCATTTACATTCATATTCCGTTTTGTAAACAGGCCTGCAGTTACTGTAATTTTCATTTTTCAACCTCGCTGAAGCTAAAAAACGGTTTTTTAGACGCTTTATTGAAAGAGGTTGATCTGCGGAAGGATTATCTCGAAAATGCAAACGTGGAAACTGTGTATTTCGGAGGCGGTACGCCGTCACTTCTTGACGCCGGTGAGGTGGCAAGAGTAATGGAGACGCTTAACGCCGCAGTTAACATAAGCGCGGACGCAGAAATAACATTTGAGTCGAACCCCGATGACATTACCACGGCGCGCCTTTCAAGCTGGAAACAGAATGGAATTAACAGGCTCAGCATCGGCATTCAATCTTTTTTCAAAGCCGACCTGGAATGGATGAACAGGGCTCATAATGAGACACAGGCGCTGGATTGTATTGGGCTTGCACATGAGGCAGGCTTTCACAACCTGAGCATCGACCTGATATATGGTACACCAACTCTGCCTGATGAAAACTGGCTGAAAAACCTTGAAAAAGCAACGTCGCTGAATATTCCGCACCTTTCGTGTTATGCATTGACGGTTGAAACGGGAACTGCATTGGCGGCGATGATCAAAAAACACAAGACGCCACAAGTAAACAGCGACGACCAGGCCCGGCAATTTTTACTCATGGCCGACTATCTAGAGGCAAAGGGGTACGAACACTATGAGATCTCGAATTTCGCTTTACCCGGCATGAGGAGCAGGCACAACAGTTCATACTGGAGCGGTGCAAAATATATTGGGCTTGGCCCTTCCGCGCATTCATTCAACGGAACATCGCGGCAGTGGAACATCGCGAACAATGCGTTGTATATCGACGCTTTGAAAAACAATCGCGTTCCCTTTGAGCAGGAAATACTCTCCGGCAACCAACGACTAAACGAATATATCATGACGTCGCTGCGAACGATGGAGGGAACGGATATAAAGAAAACAAACCAGGTGTTTGGAAGGGCAGCATCTGAAAACCTTGTGAAGCATTCAAAAAAATTTATTGAAAGAGGATGGATGCAACAATTAAGCGACCGGCTCGTACTTACGCGCGAAGGAAAACTTTTTGCTGATGGAATAGCTTCAGAACTTTTTGAACTGGCTTAAACCAACACTTCTTCTATTTTATTAAAACCCTGGCGTGGGTGGAGATTTTCCCAGAGAATTTTATATACCGCGTCGGCGATGGGCATATCGGCACCTACTCTTTTGTTTATGGCATAAATGCATTTGCTGGCGTTGTAACCTTCCGCGACCATATTCATTTCGAGTCGCGCGGCGCTCACCGAATAACCTTTACCAATCATGTTTCCAAACGTGCGGTTGCGACTGTACAGCGAGTAACAGGTAACCAGGAGGTCGCCAAGATAAACTGATGCGGCATAGTTGGGACTCACCTTATGATCCTGTGAAGAATGTATGCCTACCTCCATGTGAGGAACGCCAGCACGTTGAAGGAAGCCTGCCATTTCATCCGCGCAATTTGCGATCAATACACTCTGGAAATTATCGCCATATTCAAGTCCGTGCGCAATTCCAGCGCCGAGGGCGTAAATATTTTTGAGTATGGCCGCGAATTGCACACCCATCACATCGTTGTTTACGATGGTGTTGAGGTATTCGGTGGTAAAACAGGAAGCAATTTCATGGGTGGCTTTTATATCAACGCCTGAAAAAGTGAGGTAAGATAATTTTTCTGCCGCAACTTCTTCGGCGTGACAGGGGCCCATCACAGTGAAATAATTTTCCTGCGGAAAATTAAATTCATTCGCCAGGTATTCATTCAGCAATAAATTGTTTTCAGGGAGAATACCTTTAATTGCTGAAATGACTTTTTTGTTTTGAAGTTTGCCGGCCGATGTTTTTTGTAATGTTTCGATAACGAATGCAGATGGTATGGCGGCTACAAGATGGTCTGATGCAGAAATCGCCTCGTTTAAATCTGTAAAAAGCCGCAGTTTGTTTTTATCGAAATAAACGGAGCTGAGATAATTTGGATTATGCTGACGAGTGTTAAGATGATTCACAATACGCTCGCTTCGTACGAACCAGTTGATAGAATTACCCTTGTCGGTTAAAATTTTTGCAAGGGCCGTGGCCCAGGTGCCGCTTCCGATAATTCCGAATTGCATTCTAATGAGAAATTTTTCGCTAAGTTAACGATCCCGCACGGAGTTCACCCGGACGCGTGAATGAGCATGGGATTGATTACATCATTTCGCTGCAAACAGCTTATCCTTCGCCACTACGTTCACCTTCATTCCATCCTTCAATGTTTTGCTGATCACATTGTACGGGGATGAAACAACTACGTCGCCGGGTTTTAAGCCGCTCGTTACCTCGATGTAGTTAATGTCCTGGATGTTGGTTTTTACATTAACCTTTTTTACAGTGTTATCTTTCTGCAGGATGAACACCACCTCGTCGAGGTCGGAAGAAAGGCCACTTTTAGCTTCCTCCTGTATGCCGGCATCGGATTGCTTTTCGTCTTTCTTGCCGCTAACGTTATCGGTGCCTTTTTCTCTTGTAGTAACCGCATTAATGGGCACGGCCACCACATTTTCTTTGGTGTTTGTCTGAATATCGGCGCTGGCGCTCATGCCCGGCCGGAAAGGAAAGTTTTTCGGCTTCGACGGGTCTATAAGGTCGGAATATGATTCGGGGAGCAACCGGATATACACTTTATAGTTAGTAACATCTGTTGAAGTTGTGGCCAATTGCGTTTGCTGCTGCGAAGCGAGAACGCTGCTGCTTGCGATCTGCGTTACAACGCCTCTGAACTTTCTATTGGTGTATGCATCTACTTCCACTACTGCAGAATCGCCAAGATTGACTTTAGGGATATCGTTTTCTCCAACATCAACCCTTACTTCGATTTTATTCATATCGGCGATGCGCATCATTTCGGTGCCGGCCATCATGGAGTTACCCACTACCCTTTCGCCTTTTTTCACGCTGAGTAAGCTGACGATTCCATCCATCGGGGCAAGTACTGAGGTACGGCTGAGATCTTTATCCGCCCTTTGAAGGCTTGCCTGCGCACTGGCTACTCCTGCCTGTCCGCCCCGGACTGTTTCCAATGCAGCATTATAATTTGCTTCTGCGGTTTGCAGGGAATTTTGCGCCTGTTCAAACTCGGCGCGGGAAATCACTTTTTCTTCGAGTAGTTGCTTCTGCCTGTCGAATGTTCGCTGTGCAAAATCGCGCGCCGCTTTAAGACCGGGCAGTTGCGCCCGCGCATTCTCAACCCGCGCACGTTCCTGGTTCACTACCGCCGATGCCTGGTCGCGCTGAGTGGTATATATGTCGGCATAAATTTTCGCGAGCACTTCTCCGCGGCGAACGCTGTCGCCTTCAAGCACGTTCAATTCTACTATCTCTCCTGAGATGTCGGGACTCACTTTCACCTCGATTTCGGGGTACACTTTTCCGCTGGCATTAACGGTTTCGGTAATGGTTCGGTTTGTAACGGAGTCGACGGCTACCTGTATCGCTACCGGTTTGCCGATAATGCCTGCGCTTTTGAGTCCTACCAAGAGCAGGATTACGCCGACGAGACTTAATATGATGATCCACGTTTTTTTTCGCATTTCACTAATTTATTTATTCGCTGAAGGCTATTCAACGGTTATTCCCTGTCCTTTATAAAATTCAAGCACTTTGAGCTTGAATACATAGTCTACCTGCGCCTGCGCGAGTTCGACGCGTGCGCGATTCAAATTGTTTTGATTGGTGAGAAGATCGAGCGTCGGTAACAAACCCACGTCATATCGTTTCTGTGCAAAATTGTACGCTTTTTCCGCTGTTTGTACGCGTTTAATTCCCGCCTGGTATTTCTGAATGGCGGTGGATGCATCGTTATAGGCGGTATAAATATCCTGTTTGAGGTTAACGAGGTCTAAATCTCTCTGCAATTGCAGCGACGTTACATTGAGTTTACTTTTCTGCCAGTTGGTACGTGCAACACCGTTATTAAACAGCGGGATGGTTAGCTGAACACCGATGTTCTGCCGGAAATTGTCGCTGAGCTGGGTGCCAAATTTGGTTGTATTGGTGGTGATAATACTATTAAACCCGGGTGCAACAACATCGTAGAGGGTGCCATTAACGTTCACTTTAGCGCCCGTTGTATCCAAATTTCCTGTGGGAACCTGCACAACGTTCGGTATTTTATTGTTGGCGTAGTTGGTTCCCAAACCCGCAAACAGTGAAATTGTCGGGTACATCTGGCCCCGTGCGGAAAGCACATATTTTTCGGCCGCTTTTATACGCAGATCGTTTACGCGTTGCTGAGGCAGGTTCATCACCGCCTGTGAATACACATACTCGGGTTGAAGTTCATTCAGCGGAAGTATCGGAATTTTTTCGAGTGGTGGTGTTTCTACAACAAATGTCTGTCCGGCGTCGACATTCAAAATTGCTTTCAACTGCAGAATATTCTGCTTTACCGTATTGATTGCAGTTATGAGGTTTGAGCTGTCGAGCGCAAGCTGCGCTTCGATTTCAGCGAGGTTCAGCTCGGGTAAAACGCCGGCCTCCACTCTTTTCCTGGTATTGTCGAGATTTTGCAGTGTCAGCTGAACGGCGAGATTGGCAATATTCTCCTGTTCTTTCGATACCAGCACCAGGAGGTAGGCGGTGGCCACGTTCAGCGCGATATCGTTTCTCACCTTCTCTACATTTGCACGCGAGGCCTCGTTATCGAGTTTATTTCCCTCAATATTATTTTTTACGCTGAAAAAATTGAAAATCGTGACGCCTGATGATAAACTGAATCCCGTTGAAAAGAGTTGGGTATTCGTAAAGAGGTTGGTGGTGGGATCTATTGAACGACCCGCGTTAATTCCGGCGCTGCCTGAAATGCTCGCCGTTGGAATTTGCATCAGCTTGCTTTGTTTCAGGTTGAGCTCTGCAATCCTTGCCTGGATATCGGCCTGTTTAACCGAAATATTGTTGGCCAGTGCATATTCAACCGACTTTTTCAGGTTCCATGAATTTTGCGCAGGCAGGCGGGCGCATATTAAAGACAGGAATAAGGTTACTATGATCAGCCTCTCGTTCATCCAACAAAAATAAACGTTAATGAATAGCAAATATAAATGGCACTAACTTTACAAAAAGCTTGTGAACTGACATGAGAGAAATATTTACAATTATCCTTTTAATTACCATCAGCGTTTCGACATTTGGCCAGGAGCAAAATTCCGGGGCGGATTCAACGGATGTTTTAGAAGAAGTTATTATTAAAGGTTATGAATTTAACAGGCGGTTGATTGAAGTTCCCGCAACGATTTCGGTAATCAGCAAGGCGCAATTCAACCGTTATAACAATATCTCGCTGTTACCGGCGCTTAACACAGCGCCGGGCGTGCGTATGGAAGAGCGGTCGCCGGGAAGCTACCGGTTAAATATACGCGGCAGCTCGCTGCGGTCGCCATTTGGGGTAAGAAACGTAAAGGTGTATTACAATAACATCCCATACACCGATCCGGGCGGCAATACTTTCTTCAACCAGCTTGGATTTTACAATATCAACTCGATAGAAATCATTAAAGGACCAGGTAGCAGTCTTTATGGCGCCGGTACCGGTGGCGTGATACTCCTTTCGGGCAATGAAAATAAATTTCAGCGTGGCGCATCATTGAATTACACAACCGGAAGTTTCGAAACCCAGAGTATTCATGGTAATATAAAGGGGGGCTCCGAAGATTTGAATCATTCCATCAACCTGATGTATCAGAAAAGCGATGGATACCGCGTGCAGACGAAGATGGAAAGGAAGGTGATCAGTTGGGACGGCAGGGCCAAAGTTGGCGAAAAAGGCACTTTGAGGGCGCATTTCCTGCAAGGCGACCTGTACTATCAAACACCAGGAGCCCTTACGCTGGCGGAATATACTGCCAATCCAAAGGCTGCGCGCCCTGCAGCAGGACCAACACCGGGCGCCGTTGAGGCAAAAGCGGCGATATTTCAGAAAATGTACCTGGCCGGGCTAAACTATAATTTAGTATGGAGCAGCAGGTGGCAGAACAATACCACACTTTACGGCGCATACTCGCGGTTGGTTAACCCTACCACGAGAAATTATGAAAGAAGAACAGAACCTCATTTTGGCAGCCGCACGGTTATTCAATACAATGGAAATGTAAACAGGTCGGAACTTACCTGGATCGGAGGCGCGGAGGCGCAGCAGGGTTTTGGTACGGTAAAGGTTTACACCAATCAGCAGGGTGATCCTGGAAACCTGCAAAGCGATGATGAGATTGTTACACGCCAGTGGTCGCTTTTTACTCAGGGAACTCTCGAAACGCCTGGCGGCTGGATTTTTACCGGTGGAGTGAGTTTCAATTTGCTTAATGTGCAGTTACAGCGATTATCAAATCCCGCATCTTTCCAGGAAAAGAAGTATAACAATGAATTTGCGCCGAGAGTCGCCGTGTTGAAAAAACTCGCGCCATCGGTTTCGGTGTATGCGAGTGTTGCCAGGGGATATTCGCCGCCTACTAATGCGGAACTGTTACCATCAACCGGTGTGATCAGTACGGAACTTGAAGCGGAAAGAGGTACAAATTATGAGGCCGGAATCAGGGGAAGCAGGTTAAACGGTCGTTTGACCTTCGATGTAAATGCATTTTATTTCAGGTTGAATAATACTATTTCGCAAAGGCGGGATCAGTCGGGCGCGGATTTTTTTGTGAACGCAGGCAAAACGAACCAGAAAGGGTTAGAGAGTTTTATTTCGTACCGTTTGATCGGCCAGTATCATCCCGTGTTTGAGAATGTAAAAATTTGGTTGAGTCATACATGGCATGATTTCCATTATTCGGATTTCCAGAAAGTGACTGATGATACGGTTGATTTGTCTGGCAAGCGATTGCCGAGTATTCCACGGCATTTTGTGTCGGCGGGTGTTGATGCGGTAACGAATATCGGGTTCTATGCTAATGTGACGTATTATTATAGTGATCCGATTCCGTTGAATGATGCGAATACGGATTATGCGTCGTCATACAACCTGGCGACGGCGAGAATTGGTTTCAGAAAGATGCTGACGAAGCGGTATTCATTTGATTTGTTTGGAACCGCAGATAATATTTTCGATGTAAAGTATAGTTTGGGGAATGATATCAATGCTTTTGGTGGAAGATATTATAATGCCGCGCCGGGGAGGAATTTTGCGTTGGGGGTTAGTATGAGGTATGTGTGGTGAGGCGTGAGACGTGAGGCGTGAGGCGTGAGACGTGAGGCGTCAAGCGTGAGGCGTCAAGCGTGAGGCGTGAAGCGTGAATTGGCAAAGGTCAATTGTGAGAAGACCATTGATGCTTCAATAGGAATGTCATTTTTAGGGCGATGCGGACAAGTCTCCCCAAAAATATTTTTTATCCTGCGTCGCGGGCAACTCCGTATATCGAGCACAAAAAATTTATACTTTCTTCTTCTCTTCTTTAAATAAGAAAAAACTCAAAAAAAATACCCCAAAAAGATTTCTACCCCTCTCCTCAGGCAACTCCGTATGTCGAGCACAAAAAATTTATACTTTCTTCTTCTCTTCTTTAAATAAGAAAAAACTCAAAAAAATACCCCAAAAAGATTTCTACCCCGCACCTCAGGCAACTCCGTATATTCGCAGCCGTAATTGGTTGGCGCCAAAAACGCCATTAAAAGGGAAACCGGTGAAAGGCCGGTGCTATTCCCGTAGCTGTAAACGCTCCTTTACATAAGAAACATCCGGTACGTTTAATACCACTGCCCCGGTTTAGCCGGGATGGGAAGGTCAACCAGGATGCAGCGTGAGCCAGAAGACCTGCCAGTAACAACAAACATCAACGAGCTTTCGGGAGAAAAGCCGGGATGAAAGCTGTCTACTGCAGAGACATTTCATTTCTGACTGACCACATCGCATCCGAAGGTTCATAGTTAATCACCCCCGACCGCGGGACAAAAACAAAACTATGACCAAGAATTTAACTGTCCTTGTCTTTTTAACCTTCTCTTTCAGTGTTTTTTCCCAGGACTCGACAAGAGTTTCCTCACTTGAAGAAGTTGTTTTCACTGCGAATAAATATCCGAAAAAGCAGAGTGAAACAGGAAAGGTGCTCACTATTGTTAATCGTGACCAGTTGGAACGCAGTGGCGGAAAAACAGTAGCGGAAATTTTAAATAATGTTTCGGGAACCACTATTGTGGGTGCCAACAGCAACGCCGGTACCAATATGACCGCTAATATTCGTGGAGGCTCCGCGGGAAATGTGCTTGTACTTATAAACGGCATCCCGGTAAATGATCCGTCGGTTAATGATAACTATTTCGATTTGAATTTTATTTCTACTGACCAGGTGGAGCGGATTGAAATTTTGAAAGGAGGCCAATCCACCCTTTATGGATCTGATGCGGTAACCGGGGTCATAAATATAATTACAAGAAAATCCGGACCTGCGGGAAAGCATCTTGATCTATCGGCCGCGGCGGGCAGCTATGGAACATTTAAGGCTAATGCGGGTTTCCGGCAAACATCATCGCTCTCGCAGTTGTCACTCGCCTACGGTGTTACATCTTCAAATGGATTCTCTTCTGCGTACGATTCAACCGGGAAAAATAATTATGAGAAAGATGGATTTGTAGAACATAATGTAACAGGATCGTGGCAGGTAACGCTCGCTGAAAAACTGAAAGCGAATGTATTTGGACAATACAGCTGGTACAAAACAGACATTGATGCCACTGCGTTTGTTGATGATCGTGACTATACTGTAAAAACAGATAACACAAGCGCCGGCGCCGGCCTGGGCTATGATCTCGGAGACGGGTCGGTACAATTCAATTACCGGTATAATAATGTGAGCCGGTTGTACCTGAACGATTCAGCTGATCGTGCGCCGGATTATTTGCGGGTGGAATATAAAGGTCAAACGCATTATTTAGAATTGTATGGAAATAAACGATGGGAGCATGTTGAGTTGCTTGCAGGAGTTGACTACAGGCATCATGGCATGTCGAGCGATTTACTTTCTGTTTCCGCATTTGGTCCGTACACTTCACAGATTCCCGATAGCCTGGCGAAGATGTCGCACTTTAGTTCTTTTGCCTCTGTGATTTTGAAAGCGAATAAAATATTCAATATCGAATTAGGTGGACGGTTGAATCATCATTCGCGGTACGGAAATAATTTTTCATACACTCTTAATCCGAGCGCGATGATAAATGATAAAGTGAAAGTGTTTGTAAATATTTACTCGGCCTTTAAAGCGCCGACGTTATTTGAATTATTCGATCCTACGTTTGGAAATTTGGAACTTGATCCGGAAGAATCATTTAACATTGAAGCGGGTGCGCAGTACTTTGTGAGCAGCCAGTTTAATGTAAGGGGTCTTTATTTTTATAGAGATACTAAGGATGCGATTGAATTTATTTATACGGACCCTGCGAATTTTATTTCGCAATATCAGAATATCAGCAGCAGTAAGGCCAAGGGTGTTGAACTTGAAGCGGAATATAGAAATGAGAAATGGAACGTGAGTGCCAACTATACGCATATACATGGAAGGTTGACTTCGAAATTCGATAATACGGGATTTCCTATAGGAAAGGATACGACAATTAATAGCTTGTTCAGGACGCCGGAGGATGTGTTTAATTTGACGGGTGGCGTGTGGGTTGGTAAGCGGTTGTATGCGGGTACAACGTTGAGAATTGCCGGCGACCGCCTGGAGCCTGTATATGCGGGCGCACCGGTGGTTTTGAATAATTATTATACGGTTGATGTGTATGGGGAGTACAGGATTAAGGAGAATTTCAGGGTGTTTGCGGATTTCAGGAACATTACTGACCAGGATTATTTTGAGACGCTTGGGTATAACACGAGGGGGTTTAATTTTATGGGTGGGGTGAGGGTTGGGTTGTAGGAGTATGTCATCCCGAACCGAGACGAAGTCTCGTGTGAGGGATCGGCTAAAAAGCGGCATCGACAATATCCCATTACCTTTGAAAAAAAACGGTGGACTGGAGTTTCGATGATTTACTAACAGTAACATTCACGCTATTTGCGATAATAGACATTGTAGGATCCGTTCCGTTGCTGATCAGCATAAAAGAAAGGCTTGGAGGAATTAATGAATTGAAGGCAACATTACTGTCGGGCTTGCTGATGGTGTTGTTTGTTTTTTTGGGTGAAGAGTTGTTAAAGATATTCGGTTTGGATATAAGTTCTTTTGCGGTAGGCGGTTCGATTGTGATATTTATTCTGGGATTGGAAATGGTGTTAGGAGTGGAATTTTTTAAATCAGAATCGGATCCGAGAGCAGGCACTCTGGTGCCGATCGCATTTCCGCTTATCGCGGGTTCGGGGACGCTTACTACGATAATATCATTGAGAGCAAACTATGCACAGCTGACGATACTTACCGGGATAGTTATTAATCTTATCATTGTGTACGTTACGTTGCGTTCGCTGAAGTATATTGCGCGGCTGCTGGGTCCTGCGGGATTGATTGCAGTGCGTAAGTTTTTTGGCGTAATTTTGCTGGCGATTGCGGTGAAGATATTCACGAGTAATGTGGGTAGTTTAATTCATCCCGGGCGTGGCGAAGAACCAGTTGAGAAAGCGACGTCCGAATATATTGGCCTCGTAGTACAATGGATAGTATAAGAGTTTCCGAAGCTCCAGATACAGGTTCGATTCCTGTCGAGGCTACTTTGTACATCAAACCCGTCAATGACGTAAAATTTAAACAACACCGAATCGTTTTTCACACTGCTATCATTACCTATTATTTTATCTTGATAAGGCGACAGGGGCCGGATATCCAGCCTTGCAGCGGAACATCCAGCTAAAAAAGATGCGAAAACGATCAAACAAAATTTCATAACATCTATTGAACTAATCCAATATACAAAAACGACCCTATTATTTTAGTACCGTGTATGGGAGCCGACATTATCTTTGTATGAACGAAAAAGATGAAAAGTATCGAAAAAGAGATTATAGAATTAGCCCAATTATTTCAGCATAAGAAAACCGCGTTATTATCGAGTGAAGCCGATGCTTATGAATGGGGAAAATTCAAAAATGCAGAAATGCATTTTGAAAACTTCAAAGTAATGTTTCAGCAATCGAAGGTAAATATTCCGTACACCGCTGAAATCGCTGGTAACTTTAAAAAAGCGGCGGATGAAATAAAGATTGAATTGGACGCAATTAAAACACCTCCTACTGCCGGATAACCATTTTCGGAACCATTACGGAAAGTTTCCCAACCGAATGAAATCAATTCAGAGCAACACTTGGACGACTTTACAGCTCCAATCTTGCGCGACTATGCGCCGTCGCTAAATTTCCATGCGGTAGGTCGAAATCATGGGGCACACCGTTTGCACAATATTCTGCAATAACATTATCATATGAAACGAATTCGTATATACTTAATATGGCCGTTCATGCTGCTGGCTTTGGTTGGATATGGGCAAAACACTCCTGTCGACTCCACACAGCTATTGAAACTTCAAGAGAGCACAGGAAAAATATCGGCACAATTAGCACGCAACAGGGAAAAACTTGCACATCTCGAGAAAGAATACCAGGAAAAAACCGATAGTAAGCAAAAAGCTGTAGCTCAAGCCGAGGCCTCCGCGCAGAAGAACCGGAACGCTGCTGAAGAACTCAGCGATGACTCGCAAAACAGGGCGAAAGCACGGCGTGCCCAAAGGCTGGCCAGCCGTGCGCGTCGCGATACAAAAAGTGTTCAGCGCGCAGATAAAAATCTGCGGAGCCTCGAAAAGAATATCAGCAAAGTGAAGAAGCAGATTGAAGAAGAGGAAAAAGAACTGAATGAACTGCAACAGCGCGCTACCCCACTTGTGCCTGGAGACACGACCACTGGCTCAACGAGCGATTCAGTTCCATAGATTGTCTTGCTAAGGAAATCCTGTTTCATCACTCGTTGTTTATGGAATTTCCATACTCACAACTTTATCAACCTTCCCGATCCTGAAACGCTAACGTTCACCACGGGAGAACCTTTGTAGAAAACATCGCCGCTGCCGGATATGCGCACATCAAGTTCGTCGGATACGTTAAGGCGGATATTTCCCGAACCGCTCGTTTGCGTTGAAGCCTTTTTTGCTGCTACTTCAACTAGATTCACGTCGCCGCTGCCGCTGATATCTATGTCTTCGTGATCCACATTTCCTTCCATCACTTCAATACTTCCTGAACCGCTTATACGTGCCTCAAGGTTCGTGCTTTGCAGCTTTTGCACAATTATCTTTCCAGAACCGCTCAACTTGAGACGTGATATTCCGTCATATTGAATGTTGTTTACCGCCATAGCGCCAGGACCACTAACGCTGAATGAATGTACGCCAGGAGCCTTAACTACTATTCTTATTGGTTCGGATGTGCGGATGGTTTTACTGTCTTTTACCTTAATGCGCAGTTCATTGCCGGTTACATACGTTTGTATCACATCGGCAATGTTCCGTTGTGCTTCAATAGTAACCTCCCGATCTTCCGATTGAATAAATTCAAGTTCGCCGGGCACGCCAAATTCCAGTTCTGTAAATTCGCGTACCACGCGTGTTTCGGATACGATCGGGCCGTCGCCGATTACTTTTTCGCAGGATGAAAAAGAAATTAAAATAAGTGCTGCCAGGGAAAATGATATAAGTTGTTTCATTGTTTTTATTTTTTGATCAAGAGTTCTTTTAATCGTAAGAGAGTCAGAGCTTGTGCCCTGCGGGCGGCGTGCCTGCGACGCTATTAGAAATCATAACTATTTTTAAAACTCCACTTTATAATTAATAATAGGTATCAAACCTGCCTGGTAGCTATTTCTCACACTCGTAGTAAACGGATCGTAATACTGATTATACAGGTTAAGCCTGTTCGTTACATTCTGTACATCGAGCGACAACGTACTTGTCAGGTTTTTCCGGTTCCACTTTAAACTCACGCGTATATCCGCACGGAAATAGTCAGGGTTCTGAACAGTAAACGCTTCCTTTTCCCTGTAAACAGTATATCCCTTCTGTTGCGATTGTTCTATATCAATGGGCGTGGTGCGAAAACCTCCCGCATGTATCAATTTCACATTGAGCCCTATCACCTTCTTTCCCTCCTTTAGCGTCCATTCTTTGCCACCCGTAAGATTCGTGAGCCTGCTCCCGTTAAAACGCGTGTTGCGCCACACGCCATCGCGTGCGGTGTAGGTTGACCGGTAAACAGAACTATTCAGGATGAAGTAATAATTGTTGCCGAGGTTCTTTTCCAGCGTAAGGTCGATGCCGATATTTTTTCCCTTGCCCGCATTAACCAGTGCGTCACTTATATAATCGCCGCGGATGTTCAACACTGAAAAACTCAAACTATCATAAATGCTCACCGGCGCATTAAACAGTCGCTGGTAATATGCCTCCGCTTTAAATCGCAGCATTTTATTGAATACATGCTGATACCCGAGCACAAAATGATGGGCGCGCGTAAATTTCAAATCAGCATTCGGCGCGATCACATTTCCTTCGGGCGAAAATCCCTTAGCGAAATAAACTCCCAGCCCCTGCACCTGGCTGTGCAACCCGTATCCAACACTCACGGCATTGCTGTTATCCAATTCATATTTAATAGCCGCCCGGGGCTCAAGTGAAGAAGTATTGTTGAGAAACAAATGCAGGTAATGCAAACCGCCCTCTACCTTCAGTTTCTCAACCGGTGTAAACTGCCACTGCGCGAATGCCTGCAACGTTTGTGTATTCCCGCCAGTTTTAATTTTTTCTTCCACGGGAAGCCCCGGATTGTTCCACGACTTCAAATAATAACTATAGTTGATGAACGATCCTGTAACGCCAGCGCGAACAGTGCTCCTGTTGCTGAGCCGGTGATTGAGCGTTGAAGAAACAATCACCTTTTCTGTTCTGTAATTGTTATTGAAACTATTCAACGTAGCACCATTTTTTTGCAGGTAGTCTTCGTAGTATGCATTTAACGAACTGGAGTATGATGCCGCCGATTTTAACTGCGACCGATCACCCAGTTTAATAGCATGCGTAATACCTACGGCAGTAGTATTGCTCTTAAAGGTTCCGCCGTAACGGTCGGCTTCCGAATCCCATTTCGTTGAATCGCGGTCTATGTCTTCTTTCTGACCGCTAAGTCCCGCAAAACCAAACACGGTAAATTCTCCTTTAGCAACCGTGGGCAAATAAATATTAAAAGAAAGGTCCTGGAAGTTAGTGACGCCGCCACCCACATCAAGGCCAAGTTTATTGAGCATTTGTAAAGTGGAATAGCGATAGTTAATTAAATACGAGCCTTTATAAAACGGCATAATCGGTCCTTCGGCTGCAACATTCAAACCCAGCAATCCCGCCTGGAGCGTGTACTCGCGCTTTTCATTGTTTCCTTTTCGCAGGTGCAGGTCGAACACGCCGCTGAGTGCGTTGCCATACTCGGCCGCAAACGCACCCGTTACAAAATCGGAATTCGCCAATAACTGCGAGCTCAAAATAGAAATACCTCCGCCACTGGTGCCGGCGGAGCTGAAATGATTCGGATTCGGTATCTCTATCCCTTCCATTCGCCATAAAAGGCCGGTGGGCGAGTTACCACGGATAACAATGTCGTTGTTGCCATCATCGGCCGACATCACACCGGCAAAACTTGTGGCCATCCGCAAAGGATCGTTCACCGCAGCGGCGTACCGCTGTGTTTCCTCCACCGTAAACGCTCTTGCGCTTACCAGGCTCATATCGTTGAGGGGGCGATACTTCCTGCTTCTTCCCACAACTTCCACCGATTGCTGAAGGCGGCTGTCGGTTTCCATCTGTAAATTCAACACCACTTCCTTACCGCTATTTACGATAACATTCCCTGCAAACGAGGGTTTATAACTTAAATGTGTAACCGAAATATGATAATTACCGATGGGAACGTCCGTTATCCTGAATGAGCCGTCTTCTTCCGTAATAACCGAGCGGTTAATGCTGACTATCTGAACGGTGGCGCCTGCAATGGGCTGCTGTAACAATTGATCCACTACTTTGCCGCGTATTGTTTGAGTGTATTGCGCCGTTCCGTTTAATGAAAGTGATAAGAAGATAATCACCATGCCGGCACACAACCGGAAAATTCTTGCCATGCAAATTCTTTTTTAGCATGACAACCGGCAAAGCCTTCTCCCCTATTCTTAAAATAAATTTATTCCTGCGGTCCAACCATACCAGCCAGTCACTTTATCACCGAGTTTATTTGTTTTGTAACCACCCGGCGGTATCGATTGCTTATATCCCGGGAAATGTACATCCTGGTTCGATACATACACAGTGTACGAAGGGCCCGCGAACAGCGCCAGGTATTTACCGATTTTAAAATTCAATTGAAGATTGGCCTTGTTTTGAAGATTGTAAAAATCCCACGAACCGAGATACAGGTGCTGGGAAGAAAGCTCTGCATTCAAAGAAAGCCGTTTGCCTGGAACAATTTCAGAGCCAAGTCCATACCCGAAACTCCATACTTTCTGATCCGGCACGCTGTTAAACCCGCCAATAAAAATGCTGTACAGCTTCCTCGTGCCCGACTTCACGGCGACGTTCATGTTGATCAGCTCGTTAGTATAAAGGGACAGTTTATGATATCCTCTAAAAACAATATTAATCAGGCCGATACTGTATCCTTCTGACGTGTCGCTCACATTAATAAGGCCTATCTGCACACCTTTTAAATGCTTCGTGTAATTGAAAACACCGGCAATCTGTGCGCCATTCACTTCTTTGATGTTCATGTTAGCAACGCCGGCAATTTGTACACCCCTCATAGTCGATCCGGAATAATTGCTTACACCCGCAAGTTGCATCCCGCTTACAGTTGAACCTGAATAATTCGCTACACCGCCGATCTGAACGCCACGCACCGTATCAAGCACTGTATTGCTCACGCCTCCTATCTGCAATCCGCTTACATTGCCCCCCACCAGGTTAGCGATACCGGCAATTTGCGTGTATTGTGCATTTTTTTTGTCGATATTAAATAAACCCGCGAGTTCAAAGCCATTTGTTCCTCCCGAGTATCCACCAAAAATGTTCAGTGAAAAATTATTGATCACCTGGCTGTTTAACTTTCCATTCGTACTCAAGCCCGGAACAACCGAAACCTGGTAAGGGCGGGCCACAAAAAATTTTTTCAAGTTGATACTTTGCAGCCGCTGTTTCGATGAAACAAACCATTTGCCTAATGCTGTGCGTTCTATTGTAAACGAATCCTTTTTTTCGTACCTGAAAATCTTACTGATGCTGTCGTTAATGGGAATTTCGAGATCAATAGTTTCAGGCGCCTCTATGCCTGCGGGACCAATCACCACTGTACTCTCACTGATATCAAGCGGCACTAATGTAATTGACAGCGTCTGGTTGCGCTGCGGCTCTATGCTCACGGTGGTATCTTCGTAATACTCCTTGCTTACAGTTATCGATGCCTTTTTATATTTACTTTTTAAACGCAACCTGAAGAAGCCGTTCGCATTTGTATTTACAACAGACAGCCGGTCCTTTTCATATACACTGGCATCGCTGATTCTTTGTCCTGTCTGGTCATCTATTACAAAACCGCTGACAGTATAGAATTTATCTTCGGTTTGTGCTGAGGAAGTCACGAGCTTTAAACGAAGTGGCGCCCTGCGCAGAATAATGTAGTTGCCACTTTCCCGAAATTCGAACTCGTTCCCGAACAAGCGGCCGAGTACTTCATTTACGCTTGTGTTGCGGGCCGATAAGCTGACAAGACTATCCTTTTTTAACAGGTTGCTGTTGTACGAAAAGTAAAAGCCAGCCTGGTTTGAAATTATCTCCAGCGCCTGGTCGAGGCGTTGCCGGTTGATATCAACAGAAATTTTTTTGTCAAGGAGCCGTTGACCGAAGCCGGTCGTTATAACCCCAATCAATAGAATCAAAAAAAATCCTGCAGCCTTTATCGGTTGTTTTTTCATCTCTCGCTGTTCGCGTTAATTATTTTAATATGGTTTTGTTACCCTGGTGCTCGACCGTCAGATTAAACGTTTCACTGACCACCCGCAGAATGTTTTCAAGTGATTCATTGCGGAAGGTAGTTGTTAGCGGAAGTTTTGCAATTTGCGGATCCGCAATTTCAATATTCGCGTTGTATGCCTCGTTCAGCGTTTGTACGAGTTTCCACAACGGCGTGTTATCGCAAACAAATTGTTTTGTAACATAGAAATTATACAGCTTGTCATTTGTTTTTTGAACAATTAACGGCTCACTCTTTTTGTTTACACTTATTTTTTCGCCGGGATTTAATAACATTTCCTGGTTGCCGGATTCCACTTTAACAATTCCTGATTCTACCATCACATCTGTGGAGGAATCGGTTTCGCGTATATTGAAGGCAGTGCCCACCACGGTTACTTTAACAGATTTCACTTCCACTACAAATGGTTTCGATTTGTTCGGCGTTACCTTGAAAAACGCTTCACCATGCAGTTGTACTTTTCGTTGTTTTCCCTGGAATTTATTGTCGTACTGCGCCGTTGAATTTTTATTTAAAGTAATCACAGAACCATCGGGTAGCTCCCGGTTGACGACCGCTTCATTAGCCGCAACTATAACCGGTTTGTTTGCTGTGTTTTGCAACAAAAAATATGAAAGTGCAGCCAAACCCACACAAATCATAACGGTCGCCGCAACGCGAAAACGCGACATTGAACGGACGAAACCTTTCTGCGGAGGCTTTTGTATTCGTTCCTGGAATCTTTGCCATGCTGCGTTTTCATCAACCCCCGTCGGCGTTAAAATCTCCTGGCTCGTTTCCCATATGAGTTTGAAATGTTCAAAATAACGCCTGTTCTCCGCTGTTTCGATGATCCATTCTTCCACCATGCTGCGGGCGTCAGCATCTGCTTCGTTGAGCAGGTAGCTTACCAGCAGGTCGTCGCTCATATGTGTGGGGCGATTGATCACGAATTATTTGAGTTTACAGAATTAAACAGGATAAATATTAATATCGGGAGGTAGTCTGCCAGCTTTGTGCGAAGAAGGCGAAGCGCTTTGCCCATTTGGTTCTCTACAGTTTTTACTGAGATGCCGAGTCTTGCAGCAATCTCCTGGTATTTCAATTCCTCAAAGCGACTCATCTGGAAGATGGTTCTGCATTGTTCGGGAAGCTCGGATAGTGCCTCATCAAGCTTTTCCTTTAGTTCGTTCAGTTGAACTTTCGAAGTGGCACTATCGGATTCGTTCCTTTGGGTCCATGACGCATATACAACATAAGCCGCCTTTACTTTTTTATGTTTCAGGTAATTGAGGCAATCATTGTACACAGACCGGTAGAGGTACGCCGTAACGGATGTTTGTATATCGATCCTTCCTTTTTTCTCCCAGATTTTGTAAAAAACATTCTGCACGATTTCTTCTGCATGGCTGTCGTCGCGGAGCAGGGTAAGGGCATACGAAAACAGTCGTTTGAAGTTCGATTTAAACAAAGCTTCAAATGAAGAATCTTCAACAGGTATATGCCGAACCGTAGTTTCGTGTGCCATTTCCATCCTTGCGTGGAAGCTTTCGGTATAACTCAACAGCCCTTCCAATAGTGTCTCTTTCAGGTATAGACAACCAAAGGTTCACTTACCCCTACGGCCGTAAATGTAAATTGAATGGGGGAATTGTAACGCGCAGCAACTTTTCAGTATCCCCCGGTATGGCTTACTCCCCCGGGTTAACTATATTCCACCTATGAAAGCAATCACCCTCCTCTTTAGTTTATCGGTTTTGATTTTCCAGGGCTGCTCGTCGCCTGCTCCTTCTGCCCCCGTAGAAAATGATGATACGGGCTTCGTTCGGATTTTTAATGGAACCAACCTTGATGGATGGAAGGGTGATACGGTTTACTGGCACGTGGAAGACAGCAATCTCGTCGGAGAGATAACACCTGCCACTTTGCTCAAAAGAAATAGCTTCATTACCTGGCAGGGAGGCGAAGTAAAAGACTTCGAACTCAAATTTGATTTTCGTATTACAGCTAACGGAAACAGCGGTATTAATTACAGGAGTGTTCTGATCGACAGCCTTCCTTTTGCCATGAAGGGTTACCAGGGCGATATAGATGGTCAGAACCGGCACACGGGTATGAACTATGAAGAACGTGCACGCACCACGCTTGCGCAACGGGGCCAAAAAGTGACACTCCCGCCTGTTCCTGCCTCCGATTCGCTGTCGGCGCATATTAAAGACAATGTTTGGTCCGCGGCAGTTGTTGAAAGCAGTTTAGGCAATGCGGATTCTCTTTTAGCGGCCATCCATCCGCTCGGCTCCTGGAACGAGTATCATATCGTGGCAAGGGGAAACCATCTCCAGCATTTTGTGAACGGTGTTTTGATGAGTGATGTAACCGATAACGATTCTGTGAATGGAAAATCGCAGGGTCTTATCGGCGTCCAGGTGCATGTCGGTCCGCCGATGAAAGTAGAGTTCCGGAATTTTTTTCTTAAAAAGATTGAAGGAAAAAAAGGCAGCTAGACTGCACAGTGAGCACAGTGACCCTGAGCGTGTTTGTTGCCTGGTTTAAACACAAAAAAAGCAGCTCGGGAAAGCTGCTTATATCTTTAGTTATTCGGAAGTCTACAAAAAACCTATGCGGCCTTGCTTACCTTCTCGATGGTGATAACATCTCCATCAACTTCGCCGGTAATCTCTACTTTATCTCCAACCAAATCACCTAGTTTCTCAGGATTACTGATAGAATAAACTTTTTTACCTACAATTAGAACCGGTTTGGCGCCACCCTTCACGCACTTCTTTGCGCATTCCGCGTGATCAGGGCCGCTCTTCTTACCGCAATGATCGTCGCCAATAAATCCTGTGAGTGTGATAGGATCGCCTGCAAAAACGCTGGCAGATAACAGTAATGCTACCGCAAGAAGAATATTTTTCATAACGAGCAATTAAATAAGGTGAATTGATACCCTAAGGTATAGAAACATATTTAACCTCCAATTTTTGTTTTTTTAGTCTTTTTTGGGCTTTAAATTGCTCCTGGGAGCTTTTGCGCGCCCGGCGGTCTTCAGTTGTTGATTCAGTATCCATTCAATCTGCCCGTTAACACTGCGAAATTCATCGGCGGCCCATTTTTCAATAGCCTTGTAAACATCCTCATCCATCCTCAGCACAAAACTTTTCTTATTCCCCATTATAGAAGGTTCTTATTAGTACAAAGTTCCTGTATTTAGTACCGGAGTAGCTGCTTTTTCGCCGCATAATACCACCATAAGATTGCTTACCATCGTGGCCTTTTTCTCCTCATCCAACTGCACGATCTCCTTTTTACTCAGCTGTTCCAGCGCAAGTTCTACCATGCTCACCGCACCCTCCACAATCTTAAACCTTGCAGCCACAATAGCCGTCGCCTGCTGACGGCGAAGCATGTCACCGGCAATTTCAGGGGCATAAGCCAGGTGTGTTATCCTTGCTTCCCGTACCATGATACCGGCGGCAGACAAGCGTTCATTCAACTCGGCTTCCAGCATGGAATTTACCTTGTCGCCACCGTTGCGCAATGTAATCGTAGCGCTGGCGTCTTCGAATTCATCATATGGGCAACTGGTAGCCAAATGCCTTACGGCAGATTCACTTTGTGTTTTTACATACTGTTCGTAGTTAGCTACCTCAAATGCTGCGCGATAAGTATCGTTTACCTGCCATACAATTACCGCAGCTATTTCAATAGGATTTCCCAACGCATCATTCACTTTCAGCTTTGCGCTTTCAAAATTATTGGCGCGTAGCGAAATGCGTTGTTTCCGGTATAGTGGATTTACAAATAAAAGTCCGTTTGCCTTGGCGGTACCGACATACTTACCAAAGAAAGTGCATGCTGCTGATTGATTAGGGTTGATAACCATCAGTCCTTTCAACAAGAAAACAGCAACAACAGCTAACAGAACAATTATTAACGCCGAAGCAGAGCGGGTTACTCCCAGGTAGAAGGCGATGCCTAAACATGCAAGTGCGATGATCAGGGTAAGGTAACCTGAAACTGGCTTGATGATTTTTTCCATAAACTGTGTGATATTATTTTGATATCAAATTAATATTTATTTCCGAATGCACGAAATTTTT
>JAEUVS010000162.1 GCA_016786745.1 Chitinophagaceae bacterium
GCAACCTGGAAAACAAAAATATCACGATGAGGATCGCTGCTGCAGCCAACTCCAGGAAGAGCCATTTTTTGAGAACGGGTTTCATGATTATTGGGATTATCCCTCTAATATAAAGAAAATTAATTATTTCTCCCCTCAACCATCGGAACAAAGGAAAACTTGTCAAAAACTTCGTCGGTGGTGGTGCCGTCTTCATTTTTGGTGATCCTGTGCATCACCTGGACGCCACCTTCTCCAAGTGGTATCACCATTTTTCCACCTTTTTTAAGTTGGTCGACCAGTTTAGGAGGCACGAACGGGGCGGCCGCGGTAATGATAATTTTGTCGAATGGCGCGTAGGTTGGAAGGCCGTCGTAGCCATCGCCATAGAAATATTTAATTGACGGATAATCTTTCCGGAGTATAAAATTTCGCTGTTCTTCGAATAGTTTTTTCTGTCGTTCGATGGTAAACACATGCGCGTCCATTTCCGCGAGCACCATTGCCTGGTAGCCGGAGCCCGTGCCGATTTCGAGAATTTTCTCGCGCGGTTTCACTTCCAGGAGTTGGGTTTGATAGGCTACGGTATAAGGTTGGGAAATGGTCTGGCCTTCGGCTATGGGGAACGCGCGGTCTTCATAGGCGATCTTATCGAAAGCGGATTCCATGAAATAGTGACGGGGAATATTGTTGATGGCGGTTAACACTTTTTCGTCGGTAATTCCCTTCTGTTTGAGTGAGTCGACCAACTGTTTTCTAAGTCCTTTATGCCGGTAGGTGTCTTCGTATTTTCGCATCGCCGCAAAGATAGATTTTTAATCGCCCTCTTTGACGTGATAATTGGATATTGGCGCTATTTGACCTTTGTAACTTTTATCACTTTTCCTTTCAGGCGCACCTCGTTGCAGTTGGTTTTAGCCGTGATTTTTGTGTTTAATTTGAAGACGACCCATTCGGTGAGGGGTAAACTTTTCAGATCGATTTTTTTTTCAAATGGTTTAAAGAGTGTGCTGTTAAATCCGAGGGTGATTTGGTTTTCATAGGTTGTGTATTTGAACTCCCCGCAGTTATTTGTTGTACTTGCGTTTTCGGTTGCTTTCTCGTAGACTGAGCAATTTGATATGGGTGTATTATACCTGTCGACTACGACGCCTTTAAGGGTGTAGGTGGTTTGTGGCTGTGCGATGCAGGTCGAAGAGATGGCAAATATGAGGAGGGTGAATAGTTTCATTGGAGCAAAAATACATTGGGTTGGCATTCATAAGTCTCGGCAACAAAATTGGTATAAAAGATTCCTAATGTTATCTTTGCGCCCTATTTGGTCCGGTAGCTCAGTTGGATAGAGCAACTGCCTTCTAAGCAGTAGGTCATTGGTTCGAATCCAATCCGGATCACACAAGCCTTTTCAACGCAGTTGAAGAGGCGTTTTTATTTATGAGCGTTGAAAGCTTGCTTTCAAAAGCGAATAAATGAAAATGCCGTGCAGCGCCGAAGGCGATGCTGTAGCCTTGCGTGTTTTTGAAGCCTTATCAGCCAGGCGTCAAACACAATCATCTATTTCGAAACTTGCTCAACAAAATGATGCATATTCAACCAGTCTACTAACAAACTCATCCAATTATCAACTGGCAAATTCTGAGGCCTCGTACCAAATCCGTGACCTCCTCGTTCATAAGCATGAAACTCGGCAGGCTGTCCGGCTTCAAGCCATTTTGAATAAATCTCAAGACTGTGAGGTGCAAATTTATAGGGATCATCACTGGCCACGACAATGAATATAGGGGTTTTAGCTTCAGGCACCTTATTGCCGATCACAGCTTTGCTATAACCATAGATTGGCATGACGAAATTTGGATGACTTTCGGGATTGGTTGTGTAGACTACACTCATTGTAACTGTTCCCCCAGCGGAAAATCCCATAAAGCCAATTCTGTTTGGATCAATCGCGAAATCTTTGGAATGACTGCGTACATACTTCATAGCATTTACACCGTCTTCAACAGCAAGTGGAATAACTGCGGCAGTCATCGAGTCGAGTTCCTTTCCCACTGGAGTTGGGTCTGTCTTTATCAATCGGTATTTAAGAACAAATGCGGTAATTCCTTCAGCGTTTAACCGTTTTGCAACGGTAGTGCCTTCCAGATCAAATGACAGAAACCGGAACGCTCCACCCGGAGCAATTATGATAGCTGTTCCGTTTGGCTTGGATGGTCGATAAATAGTTAAAGAGGGGTCAGTGACTTGCGAGACAACAGCACCAACGCCTGGATCATTCACAGTCTTCTCAGACCAGTCCCAATTTTCTGATCCCGAAGGACGACTGTTGTACAGTTGAACCACTTCCTGAGCACTCAACGAGAACGTTAAGAATAGTCCGATAACTAATATAAATGTTTTCATATAGCCTGACAATTGAAATAATTTTGTTTTAATAGCAGTAAAGAAAATTACAACAACGATCCAGAAGGATGATCGTTTAACAACTCCCTTTCTTCGCGACCTGGATCAGCAACAGCTTTACTTTCTTTAGCATCGAAAACTAAGGTGTCCCGATTGCCTAGTGTATATGTCGGCCACTGCAAATTTTCACCTCCCGGCTTTCCTGTTCTTGCAAAATTTGCCCAGGCTTCGCTAAGCATCCTGGAGAGTGTTTCGGAATCGGGGTCTTGTACAAGGCGCATGATCAGCGGGAGATCACAGGTATGAAACGATCTCAGCTTTCCATTCTCCAGTTTAGTGTTCCACTGAAAATAATACATATAAACATTTGGGTTTCCCGAAGCGAGCAAAATCTCAGCCTGCCTGGTTGCATTATATCTTGCTCCCCGGTCGGTTGAGATTCTGAAAAACAAATCACTATAGCTTTCGTTCGGATATTTTTTTCTGTAAAGTTCTATAGCCGTTTTTGTCATTTCTGGAGAGAGTTTTGCCTCAGTCAGTTTTTTTATGAGCCCACTTTCATCCAAATTGAAAAGCTCATATTGTCCCAATAAGAAGATCGTCGACTCATCTTTATCATTGCCGATAAGGACTGGAATGTCTTTGGCGATTTCTGGCGCACTCGGACTCCAGGTTTGATTTAATATTGTTCGTCCATCTATTACAGGACCAAAACGCATCAGATTCAAATCACGGATCGAATTGTATAGATCACTACCACTCATCTTTTCTAAATCACTGACTTTAGATATTCTCAGATTGCTCATGACAGTTTTGGTTATCTCTGTCGCTTGCGAGGAGTCAGATACATTCAGAAGGCTCCCGCTTTGAATAATAGCTTTGTGAAAAAGTCCCTTCGCAGCAGGCATGGCAAGTAAAGTCGAAATTTTTGCGCCTCCGCCGGACTCACCGAATATCGTGACGTTGGAAGGATCGCCCCCAAAATTTGAAATGTTATCCCGAACCCATTCAAGCGCAGCAATGATGTCAAGCTGACCCACATTCCCGGTTTCATATTTTTTATCCAACTCTCCCAGATACAGGTAACCAAAAGCGTTTAGTCGATGATTTACCCCTACCAGAACGACATCCTGCCCTTTTACATGGCGGTCTCCAAATACTGTTAAGACGCCTGAACCCGCAGCAAATCCTCCGCCATGGATGTAAACCATCACCGGACGACTACCTGACAATGAAGGCGTCGACACGTTTAGATTCAGACAGTCTTCGCTTTCGTGCTCTGTTATGATAGATAACCGATCCTTTCTTCCACCTGCGAAGTAGTCTCCGATTTCCGGACTGTGAAAAACGGAGCCTTCTGATTGCATGCATCGATTGCCCGCTTTATCCACCCTCAGTGTTTCCTTCCATTTGTTTGGCTTTTTAGGTGGTAGGAATCGATTAGTTCCGGCTGTTGATGCGCCGTATGGGATATTGCGGAAAATATGAATGTCATTGAAAATGTAACCCTGAACTTTTCCGTAGACAGTTTTGGCGACTGAAGAACTGATGTTCAGGCTGTCAATCCGAGGCAGCATAATTGCTGGCATGGCTGCTAAAGACGTCGAGAGAAATGAACGACGATTGAATTGTTTCATATGCGTAGCTGAGCTTTCTTTGTTATCCTTTAATTGTCAATCTTGCCTTTCGATCCGGATCATTGCTGACTTTTACGTCATCATTCCAAATCATCACCGCACCATTTTGCTTATCGTAAACTGGCCAGTTTGGTATGTTCTTATGATTGGGATTTCCAGTCTTTGCGAATTGGCTTAAGGCAATTGCCATTTTCTTTCCGAGTTTCGCAGGCCGCATGCCGCCACCAGTTATGCTATCCATTAACTCAGTATTGTTAAACCAAAACGCAATATCTGAGTTGTGATATGCTCTTGGCCTTCCATCGTATAATGGAGTTTCCCATTCGAAAAGATAGTTGAACACTTTTCCCCCATCATCGGTATGCTTGTTTGCCTGCTCGATTACACCCGAGCGAAGATCCCATGCTAACATGCCCCAAATCTCAATCGGTTTTTTATTTGGGAAAGATGCTTTGTAAGCGTCGATGATTATTGATGTTCTCTCTTTAAACCTGGCTGATAGCTTTTCCTTTACCTGTTCTAATGATACATTCTCTAATTGAGGTTCATTCGCACTTGGCGATTGTTCATTAAGGCAATTGCCAATAATTAACGGAATGTGACTGGAAATGCGGGAATCGATTGGATGAAGGGGAATATGCAAACCATCCACACAAGGACTAAGACTTCCGGGACCGCCCATAGACATGTCGGATCGTCCCTTCAGCAGCTTACTCCTTGCGCTTTCAATTATGTCAAAACATTGTTGCCACGGCATGTCCTGTAGTTTTTCAATTTCACCGGACTTCAAACCAGCTTCTTCAACAACTGCTCCACCTGTAACGGCAGTATCGTCAAATTGAGCACATCTAAGAAATGCACCACTCATGTTAACAGCTTTATGAAAAAGCCCCCTGGCCTCCGGCATGGTCATTAATATATTGACTTTCGCACCTCCTCCTGACTGACCGAAGATTGTGACATTGTTTGGATCACCGCCAAATTGCGAGATGTTCTGATTAACCCATCGCAAAGCAGCGACACAGTCAAGCATTCCTGCGTTTGGTGAATCTTTGAACTTTTCACCACCGACTTTTGCAAGATTGAGATAGCCGAAGCCATTAATACGATGGTTAATTGTGCAGACAACGACGTCTCCTGTGCGACTCAGATTTTCTCCGATGTACGCATCTAAATTGATGGATGAACCATATATAAGAAACCTCCTCCATGAAACCAGACGAGGACCGCCTTTTTCGAATTATTGTTAAGTGTAGGCGTCCAAACATTTATCCTGAGACAGTCTTCCCCGTATGACCAATCGCTCCAATGATAAGTGAAGGAACCGGAGAACGCGTCCATATCTTTTACCGGATAATGCCCGGCATTGTTGTATCTACCACCACCCGAAGGAGCTGAAGGTCCCCATGAAAGAGTATTCCTTACGCCAGTCCATGGTTCGACGGCCTGAGGAGCCATAAAGCGATTCTTGCCTTCGGTCGATGCTCCGTATGGAATACCCTTATATCCATGGATTCCATTGCGCTGATATCCTCGAACTTTGCCCGCTTCGGTTGTTACTAAGAATTTATTATGCCCGACATCTACTGTCTGCTTAGGTACCTCCCTGAGTCCGTTATCATTTGAGGCGATCGATTCAAACGGCATAGCCACGATTCCAGCGGAAGATGCCGCGGTTTTTAGAAATTTTCTTCTCTCAATTAGCATTGACTGTATTTTTTATATGCGAAAGCGATTTACTACTAGTTACTACCTCTAGAACTTTGAACTTTGCTAACATATGCAAATTTGCATAAATTTGCATACTGTACTGTCCGGCCTGCGAATCACCACAATTGAATTGATGGGTTGCTGGTTTGAACTGCCATATCGATCTTTGAGGCTGCGATAACCTGGACGAGAACCTTATAAACGATTTTATCTTTTCAGGAAAATCTGCATAGTACTAATAACAAATTATAAGCCTCTCGAAAATGTTTAAAGAAGAACGCGTAAATCTAATCTTGAAGGAACTGTCCAAAAAAAATCATGTTGGGTACGACCGGTTGGCTGAGAAACTAAACGTGTCACATGATACAATTAGACGTGACATCAATTATCTCGCCCAAAATGGCTTGTTACATAAGGTACGAGGTGGTGCGATTGAGCGGGAACAGCAGCCACTATCATTTGAAGACAGAGTTGGCAGGTTCACGAAGGAGAAAGAGATTATTGCCAGGAAATGTCTTCAATTTTTAAAAGAAGACTCTACTATTTTCATGGACGGGGGCAGCACTGTCTGCATAATCGCTTCCTATTTTCCCAAAAACATCAAACTTCGGGTGATTACAAACAACCAGGCCCTATTGCCTGTAGTCTCTAAGTACAGGAATATTGAGTTAATCGCTCTTGGGGGAATGTATCATGAGCCAACTGCAACATTTACGGGTCAAACCACATATGATCAGATACGACGCTACGTGGCTGACATTTATTTCATGGGAATTTGTGGAATCGATGATAAACGTGGAATAAGTGCAGCCTATGTTCAGGACTGTGAAGTCAAAAGCACGATGATGGATTCAGCACAGTCTGTTGTTGCGCTGCTAAACGATAACGTCGTTGGTCGTCGCGAACCGTTCAAAGTTGCAGACATCGAGAAAGTGGACCACATCGTTTGTAATCTTGATTCGGCCAGTCCTGTTCTTGACCCATTTCGTAAACTTGGTCCGAAAATTTGGTAGCACCTATTATTGGCAAACACGTTCATGCTTTAGAAGTAAAGTGATCTTCGAGAAGTTAGTCCATCCCGCTGGAGACTTCTTTTGCGGGTTAAATACGAGACAATAATAGTGGAAAGGCCAATAAGCTGGTAATGCTCTACCTAATTAAGGATG
>JAEUVS010000168.1 GCA_016786745.1 Chitinophagaceae bacterium
TTTTAATCGACGAAAATTGTGCATGCCGTGGATTAATGAGGATATTGAAATCGCCCTTTACAACCGCTGATGGCACCTGGAAATCGTCTCGCTACCACAGCTAAACAACTCTCGCATTTTTGCGCTCCGATTCGTGCGAATGTTGTGGAGACCCATCGGAACAAAAGAGAGAAGCCCTCAAATTCACCCAAACTTTGTTCGAATCTAAAAGGAATCTCAAAGGCATCTGGCAGGAATCTCGTATAAGCTGAGCATATACAAGAAGCGAACCAGAGACGAACAAGAAGCGAACGAGAGACCTGCAAAGGTTATAGAAAACAACATTTTAAACTCTTAAAAAATAAATGCAATGGCACGTCAAAAAGCAAACTTGGTCATGCATAACACGCGTGACTTATTTAACAAACAGGTTGTCGGGGTTGGTTCATTTAAGAAAATAATGCCGAATTCTTTTGCTTAATTTAAATATTAAAAGTACTTTGTGTTCCAAAGTATTTTAGTTGGAGCTCGATAAACTACTCAAAAATCTCACCCTCCGCGCCAAAGGGAACAGGTGGTTCCGTTATTTCACGGTCTTTTGCCGCGTGATGCTTGCTTTCGGATTCATTCCTTCCGGGATAGTAAAAATTTCCGGCGAGCGGTTTACTGCCTTACCCTCCAATCATCCCCTGGGTCACTACTTCGATGCGCTGCATCTGACGGGTTATTATTATACGTTTCTCGGGATAGGTCAATTGATTATTGCTGTGCTGCTTATTATTCCGCGAACAGCATTCCTCGGCGCCCTCATGTATTTTCCTGTCATCCTGAATATCGGGGTATTAGCGTATGCTACACGGTTCGAGGGTACCCGTATCATCACTTTCATGATGCTTGCCAACCTGTACCTGTTATTGTGGGATTACAGCCGGTTGAAAATTCTTTTGCCATTCAAACAACCAAAAGAAATCACTACTGTCAAACCATTCAGCAACAAGGTAGCTTTCGCCTTCTTCGGAGGTGTGATACTTATTCTTGCGTCGGTTGTAATAATCAATCAACATCTATACAACATACGCCCGGGCAATTCCCTTCTGGAATGCACAAATGGCTGCGGAGGTAACAAGGATTGCCTGAATTTCTGCGATTGCATATACAACCAGGGCAAACCACTCGACAGTTGCCTCGCTCAATATAATGCAGCAACAGGCAACTGAGCCGCTACATCTTCGGCTTTCGCAACTACCGCAAGCGCTACCAGGAGCCACGTTAAACCGATAAGAAATCCGGCAAGCACATCACTGGCGTAGACCGGGAGGTGTTTTTTAACCGCGAAATCAGGCAAACAAACTGGCAGCTTCAGCTGGAGTCATTACGGGAAGGGAGCTTTTTTTATAATCTTTCGTGTCTCGTGTTACCATGCATGACAGGTTAGACACAGTAAGCGCGCAATTGTATTGAATGGCATCTTCAAAATCTTTGAAGAAAGAAGTTCTGAGTGCCTTAGTGATTACCATTCTGGTTACATCGGCAATTTCAACAAGGTCCGAAAGGGCAATCAACAATTTTAGCGTCTCGGAATGAGAAAGGGTCTGACGCAGGATGTAGTAAATATTATTGTAAGACACAGCTGAAATATGCAGTTTGAGATTTCCAGCTTTCGCATTGGAAAATAAAATTCCGGCCTGATCCGAAAACGGCTTGCGATCGGCAAGAAAATCAATCAGCACGTTCGTATCCAGGAAAATATTCTTCATTTACCATACTTCTTTAATATGGATGCACGCAGGGACTCTTTATAATCAAAATCCTTTGGAAGCTTTATGACACCCATAAGTTTTCGAATCTCCGGGGAGATTTTACCTCTATTTTCGTCAATGGATGTTATTGCTATCAGGTATGTTTCAACAATATCCGACAAACTTTTGCCCTGTTTCAACGCATATTTTTTTGCTGAGCTAATTACTGAATCCTCCATTGTAAGTGTAAGCTTCGTTACCATACACGTGTGATTATAAAACAAAGATACGTATTACACCCGGAATTTCAAATCCTACCCCTTCATTGGCTCATCAGCGACCAAAAGCGCCAACCTCCCGGTATACGGAAATGCGGAGAACTTTTATTTTGTAAGATATAAAAACATGGAGGGCTGGATAGAACAATAATCTTCTACGCAGTAGTCGCCAATCCCGACTCGTAAACCATCTCCTTATAAATTTTCTTCTTCTTTTTTCTTCCCAACCAGATGTAAAACCCCGTTACGGGCAACGACGCGGCAATCAAACTCGCAAAGAACATGAGAATTTTTCCTGCGATGCCAAGTATCGCCCCGGTATGAATATCATAGTTCGCCCGCATCAGCTTGTCGGCAAAAGAAGCCTCATCCATCTTCCCATAAATACTGTTTGCCGGCAACTCATCAAAAGTATATTGATCAAAGAAAACATAATCAGCCTTCCAGTAGGTGCTAACATCCGGGTTCGCATTCGCCGCAATGGCCGACGAGTCGTTCACAGCTGTATGCACTTCTATCGCTTCGGCATCAGGATACCGTTTCTTCATCATTTCATACACAACATCTATCGCAGGCTGCGCGTGATTTATTTTTTTAGCCGTATCCGATACCGGCTCCTGGTAAACCAAAGATCTTTCACCACCCGCAACCGTATAGTACGATTGGGCAAACCACTCAAACCCCCATACCAAACCCGTTATCGCAAGAATAATACATATCCAGGTAGAATAAAATCCAAGCACATTATGCAGGTCATAATTTTTTCTTTTCCACTTTGCACTCCATTTTATCGAAAAACGTTGCTTCGCGGCCGCTTTGTTCCTCGGCCACCATAAAATAATTCCGGAAATCATCATCACCACAAACACTAACGTAGCACTCGCTACAACAGGTTGACCAATTCTCTCCGGAAGCCATAGATAAAAGTGTCCATCCAGTATCACCCGGAAAAAATCCGTTTTCAGATTCTTCACCTTCTGCACCACGCCGGTATAAGGATTCAAAAACGCTGTATAGTAATAATAAGCATCCTCTCCTACCAGGTCATAAAAAATCACCTGCGCAGCATCTTGCCTGCCCTGGTACATCACCGCGTGAACCTCCTTTCCCGGGAGTTCCGCCATCGCAATTTCCTTTAGCTTCGAGGGCCGCATAAATTCACGCTGCTCCTCCTCTACAAACCTGTAGCGCTGGAATGTATTTTCGATTTCTACCTGGAACGCAAGTATGCACCCTGTTATTCCTAATATTAAAATAACCAGCCCGGACGCAAGTCCGAGCCAGAGATGTATTGTTCGTATCGTTTTCTTAAACGTCACGGTCAGAATTTATAGAATACAGAAATACGGGAGTTGATTCCGGGTTCGGTCTGATAGTACACCATCGAACCGTAAGGCGATCCCGAAAAGAGATATTTGTTAGTGATGTTGTTCACGTTGAAGTTCACATCGAACTTCGACGTTTGATAAGATATTGCTCCGTCTAACCTGAAATATTCCGGTAACGAATTCTCTGAATTATCAAATACATACCACGATGAACGACCAGCCTGGTATTGATACCCGAGCGACACACGCAAACCGGAAAGTAAACCATCTCTCACTTTATAGCTGAGCCACGTGTTTTGAATATGCTTCGTTGCACCAGCCACCTGGTTGCCCACGAGTTTCGGATCAGTGTCTTTTGTAATCTTCGCTTCAGTGAAAGCGTAGTTTATCACGGCTTCGAGGTTTCGGGTAATCTCGCCTTTTATATCTACTTCAACACCTTCTGTTTGCTGCTGACCGGTCTGGCGCTGATAAGTGAATTGTCCCGTAGATGGATTCGGATGTTCGATATCAGTTGTCAACACATTATTTCTCGTAATGCGATACACTCCGACAGTGGAGTTCCATTTTCCATTGAACCAATCCTTTTTCAGACCAAGTTCAATGTTCTCACCTGTGAGAGGGTCAAAACTTTTTCCCTGCCAGTCTGTTCCGTAATTCGCAACGAATGCTTCGTCGTAAACAAAGTATGCAGACGTAGATTTATCGATTGAATAACTTACACCAACACGCGGAGTAAATTTATTGTCTTCTGCGGCTCCATTGTAGTCGTCGGAATTTTTATTGTTTGTAAACCGTCCAGCGAGTGTTACCCGCAACCTGTTGTCGAAGAAGCCGAGCTCATCCTGCACATAAAACGAACTGAATGAATTGTTATACCTCACGCCTCTTTCACGAATCGGCCTGCTTCTGTCCCACACCGGGATATCCGCCAATGCAACGGTACCATATACGGGTTTATAAATATTGAAGTTCGAATCGCCCAGTGCGGCTCCCTGGTTCCAGTCGGCATAGTACTCTTTATGACCCATGTCAACACCAAACAACACTTTGTGCGATACCCGTCCCGTTTGCAATTCGCCATTCAGAAACATCTGTCCTGTTTTATTCAGCGCAAGTGCATCCCATATGGAAATGCCGCGCTGCATCAAACTATCATTGCTTTCAGAAATTCCCCAGGGCCACAGGCTTTGTCCAACCATATTATATTTAAGGAAACCGGCCTGCGCTGTAAATTTCCATGAATCATTGAACCTGTGCTCAAGCATTGCCTGCACACTGTTGTCGTTGATATTTGATGGATCGAGATTCGGTTCCGCAGTTGTAAAATTGCGCGGCAGGTCAGCGTATTTCTGGTTAGAGAAGGAGTAATTGCTTCCTATCACGCTCATCTGCGAAAACTGGTGCGTGAATTCAAGTGTCACCGAAGTTTTATCATCTACAAGATATTTAAGAACTGGAACGACAGAATACCTGTTGTTATATTCATAATCGCGATGCGAACCTTTCAATTGTCCCATCAGGTTCAGCCGGTACAGCAACTTGCCATCCTTCGACAATTTACCGTCGAGGTCGAGGGTGGATCTGAAAAGGTCGAAGCTTCCAAGAGAAAAGCTTACTTCACCTTTTGTGTTGCCCGATGGTTTCTTTGTTACTACATTATAAAAGCCCCCGGGTTCTCCGTTCGAGAGCATGAAGCCGGCCGGGCCTTTCACGAATTCTATGCGGTCTACCATGCTCATGTCTTCTGTAAGAGGTCCCCACGGCATCTGCACGTTCATACCATTTCGGAAAGCGGTGATATAGCTTCCGCGCATGTTTATCAATGCGTAGTTGTCCCAGTGTTCGAGGCGCTGCGCACCGCTCACATTACGCTGAATACCTTCGAGCATGTCGAACGATTGCTGGTCGTTCATGATACCCTTGGTAATTACCTGGATATTCTGAGGTGTTTCGAGAATTGGAGTGGTTAATCGCATCGAAGGTGAGAGGGTGTTCGTCCTGAACTTCCTGTTGCTGGTGATAACTACAGCTGTCAGTTCTTTTTTCGAAACGTCGAGCTGTATGGTTGTTGTTGATGCTTTTCCTTCCTCTACAGTTACCTCCTGTTCCACGCCCACAAAGCCGAGGTGTGAGAACTGGAGGGTATAGATTCCTTCTTTTAATTTTCTGAATTCAAAGTTTCCTGATTCGTCGGTTATTGTGCCCTTGGAAGTACCTTTTATGAGAACATTTACTTCAGGTGCGCCTTTTCCGTCTGAGGTGGTAACGGTTCCTTTGATGGTACCGGTGCCTTCATCCGGTGGGTCGCCGGCGAATAAGTTTACTGTTATAAAGAGCCACGCTAAGAGAATAAATCCATGTTTCATAATGCGAAACTCTTTCATCCCCGGTCAAAAGGCTTTCATAATCAGTAAAAGGATTTACGGGATAGGAAAAATATAAATTGTTACTGTTTAAGCATCTGGCAGTCAGCAGTATATGCATTAAAAACGACGTGCAGGAAAATTAATTTTTTCGTTCAAATACGGAACTCTCCATTATATCCATCACCGTGTCCAGCTGCACCGTATGAAACTTCTTCCCGGCACCTTTCTGTTCTATAAGATCTATCAACAGCTCGGCAGACTTCTTCCCGATTTCGTATGTAGGCTGACGAATGCAGCTAAGCGAAGGCTTAAGAATATTATTTAATGGATTGTCGGAAAATCCGATGATCGCGACATCTTCGGGAATAGACAGATTCATTTCCTTAAGAACGGTCAGGCAGGCTATCGCAATTCTCTCCACCGACGCAAGGATGGCAGTTGGCCTGTTTGGACTGTTAAAAATCGCACGTATCGCCCTGTCCATCTCTTTCGCATCAAAACTGCAGTGAACGGTGCGACGCTTACCCGCGGGAATTTTATACTTCTTCAGCGCGTCCTCGTATCCTTTCTTACGATTTTGAGTGATAGATAGAAAATCCGCGATCGTGATGTGAGCAATATCGGTGTGTCCCTGTTTGATAAGATGTTCCGTAGCATTGAACGCGGCAGCATAATCATTCACCACAACTTTATGAGTGTTTATCTCGCTGCACACCCTGTCGAACATTACAAGCGGAATATCCTTCTGAATCAGGTTAAGGAGATGATCGTATCTATTTGTTTCGTTGGAAACAGAAATAATCACGCCATCCACGCGGCGCGCGGTTAACAGTTGAGTGTTGGTCACTTCGCGGCCGTACCGCTCATGACTCTGAAAAATGGTAACATAATAGCCCCGGGAGTAAGCTATCTCTTCAATGCCCGCAATAGTTGAGGAGCAAAAGTTATTCGCGATCTCCGGAACAATCACGCCAATTACTTTCGTTCTTTTCTCTTTTAACGAGAGTGCGATCGAATTAGGCTGATAATTTAATTCAGCAGCTACCTGTCGCACAAGCTCGCGGGTTTCTTTCTTTATCTCGGTTCCACCTCGTAAGGCACGCGATACTGTTGAAACAGAAATTTTTAAACGTCTCGAAATGTCCTTGATAGTCACCAAATGCTGCTCACCCATCAAAGCAAATTAGAAAAATTTAATAAGAAACGTTACGCCGTTTCACGTTATAAAAATTTTTAACCTCATTTCAGAAAAATATTTTATGCAAACGTTGCCGGTAACGTGTGCAATAGATTTCGTTATTCATCGAAAATCACGACTGTATATATGTGTGTTATTAGGATGTATTTTTATCGAATGTTGAACGGTCGCTTTCAAAGATTTGTTGGGATTGCTTTTTTTCTTTTGCCTGTACAACCCACCGAAAGCGTGGCCCAGGTGCTTGCCACATTCAACATATCGCACCTAACTTCGGGGCCCGTAAGCGTAAACCTCGACAACATAACTCCCCTCCCCGATTCATTGCTTGAACTAACAGCGATGAATGGAACCAAAAAAACGGCGGTTAACTTCCAGGTTGAAAACACACATCATCGTTTTCTTTGGTGGGTGCCATCAAAAAATGGCGCAGTTTATCAACTCAGCAAAACCGCAAATCCGAAACACCGGGAAGAAAATGTTACTGCGGCGAAAGAAAATGATGGAATGGTGATCAAAAACAACGGGCATTCTTTATTAAAATACAATTATAAAACGGCATACCCGCCTAAAGGAGTAGATACGGCATTCAAACGCAGCGGATTTATTCATCCTTTGTGGTCGCCGGCAGGTAATGTGCTTACAAGAATAAACCCACCTGACCATTATCATCACTATGGCTTGTGGAATCCGTGGACAAAGGTTTTATTCGAAGGAAAAGAAGTTGACTTCTGGAACCTGTATAAAAAGCAGGGAACGGTTAGATTTTCGAAATTTCTCCGGCAGGAGTCAGGATCTATTTATGCAAGTTTCAGAACGCTGCAGGAGCATGTTGTATTTGATAGCATTAAAGGTGAAAAAATTGCTATGAATGAAATATGGGATGTAAGAGCGTACCCCGTAAACGACGGGGTATGGATATGCGATTTTACTTCAGTATTGTCATGCGCCGGTGACAGCCCGGTAACCCTCGAGGAATACCGTTACGGCGGATTCGGGTTCAGGGCCACGGAACAATGGAATAACCGGAACAGCGCAATACTCACATCAGAAAACAAAACAAGAAAAGATGCAGATGCGAGCATCGCGCGGTGGTGCATGATTGATGGCGACATTGGCGATGGTCATTCAGGAATTCTGTTCATGAGCCATCCTTCAAATTATAATTATCCTGAACCGATGCGTGTATGGCCGGAGAATATGAACAAACGCGGAGATGTGTTCTTTAGCTTTAGTCCTACACGAAATAAAGATTGGAACCTCGTGCCGGGCGGGTCGTACGTACTACGGTACAGGATGCTGCTGTATGAAGGAAAGATAAATGCCGCTGAAGCTGAAGCAGCATGGAGAAGTTTTGTCCATCCTGCCGATGTAACGGTTCAGCTGCCGAAAAATATAAACTGATTAGAGAAAATGAAGAGAAGTCTATTTATTTTATTGTTTGCCGTTGCAGTTTCAACACCCCTGCATAGTAACGCCCAGAAAGTAAAATGGAAAAAAATAAACGTCCTCATATACACAAAAAACGGGAAGGGTTATGTGCATGATAATATCCCGGCGGCTGTTGCGTGCATAAAAGAACTAGCGGCACAAAAAGGCTTTCACGCTGACGTATCCGACGACCCCGGGGTGTTCACTGATGAAAATTTAAAAAAATATAATACCCTGGTATTTACAAGCACCAACAACGATGTGTTTGATACCGATGCGCAAAAGATCGCATTCATGCGATATACCCAGGCCGGTGGCGGATTTGTGGGGATACATTCCGTAACAGGCACCGAACGCAAATGGGAATGGTTCAAGCGATTGGTTGGCGGAACATTTGTACGGCATGCAAAATTTCAGAAATTCAGCGAAGTAATTATCGATAGAAATCATCCCTCTACTTCTTTTTTACCGGATAAATGGGAAGGTGAAGATGAATGTTACTATATGACCACCGTTAATCCCGACCTTCATGTATTACTTGCTCATGATTTGAACACGGTGAATGATCCCAAAAAACCGTTGGACTACGGAACATCATATCCCTCGGCATGGTGCCACGAATTTGACGGTGGCCGCCAATGGTACACGGCGTTGGGCCATAGTTCAGCCCGCTACAGCGACGCGCTGTTCAGGGAACATATTCTTGGAGGTATTCAATGGGTGGTGCAAAAAAACAGGAAGCCCGATTATTCAAAGGCGCACGCGAAAAGTCCGGACGATCCCTTACCCTACTAAATAAAAAATCTTTTTAGCCAGCTATATGAAAAAACAAAACATTTCATTCTCACGAAGAACTTTTTTGAAGAACAGCATCAGCGCGGCAACAGGCACTATGGTGTTCGCCAACATCCCCACCATAGTACCAGCAAGTGTTATAGGAAAACATGCTCCGAGCAACAGGATTAATATCGGCGCCATCGGCACGGGTCGTATTTCAACCACTCACGATATTCCCGGTGTTTGGAACGACGATCGCGCGAACGTCATCGCTGTTTGCGACCTTGACAGCAACCGCGCGAAGCAGGCGAAAAAATTGGTGGACGATCATTACAGCAAGAAAAAAGGAAAAACCTACGACGGAGTAAAAACATACGGTAACTACCAGGAACTAATAAACAACAAGGATATTGACGCGGTGCTGATCAGCACGCCCGATCACTGGCACGTTCTTCCGGCAATTCATGCGGTGCGGGCAGGAAAAGATGTGTATATGCAGAAGCCGGCATCGCTCACTATTGCAGAAGGAAGGATATTGAGCAATGAGGTGCAGAAATCGGGTCGCATTTTCCAGATAGGAAGCCAGCAGCGCTCGATGCCGCAGTTTAAGAAAGCCTGTGAATTGGTGCGAAATGGTAAAATAGGAAAAGTGCATACCGTTTATGTAGGGCTCCCGGTAGACGATCCGAAACAGAGCACCGTAGAAAAAGAAATGCCTGTACCGTCGAATCTCAACTACGACATGTGGCTCGGGTCAACACCTGGAGTATTTTATACCGAAAAACGCGTACATCCCCAGGATGGAGGGTATTCAAGACCCGGCTGGCTGCGCTGCGAACAGTTTGGCGCGGGTATGATCACCGGCTGGGGCGTTCATCACTTTGATATTGTCAACTGGGGACTCGATACCGAATTTACAGGCCCGGTTGAAGTAAGCGCCACAGCGGAGTTTCCCCCGGTGGGCTCGTTGTGGGATGTTCACGGTCCCTTTAAATCTGAATTTTCATTCGCAAATGGGGTGAAGGTATTGGCGAGCAACGACTACCCTAACGGCGTAAAATTTGTCGGCTCGGAAGGCTGGATATTTGTCACCCGCGGTAATTATTCGGCCACAGCCAGCGACCCCGTGTCGAAATCGAAAAGCAGCAAGGCTCTCGATGCCAGCGATCCGCGAATTTTAACCTCGGAAATAGCGGCAGACGGAATTCATTTGTATGACAGCAGGGACCATCATATCAACTGGCTGGATTGTATCATCAGCCGGCAGAAGCCGATAACGCCTATCGAGGTGGGCCATCGCGCCTGTTCCGTGTGCCTTATCAATCATACGTCGATGAAATTAAAAAGAAAGCTATATTGGGATCCACAGAATGAACGATTTAAAAACGACGACGAGGCCAACACCTATTTGTCGCGGCCACAACGTCCCCCATACATCCTTGCATGAAACAGTATATCACAACAGCTTTAATTTTTGGCGCCCTGGCCAGCACACTGCCCGGTTGCGTTTCAGACGAAAGGGAACCGGAGGTGACTAAACCGCCGGTTACCCTTATTACACTTGACCCGGGCCACTTTCACGCGGCGCTGGTGCAGAAAAACCTCATCGAGGGGATTGATTCCAACGTCTATGTTTATGCGCCGAAAGGAGCTGAGCTCGACGCACACCTTAAACTGGTTGAACAGTTTAATACGCGTTCGGAGAATCCCACACGCTGGAACGAAGTAATTTATACAGGCGCGGATTTCGCTGAAAAAATGCTGCACGAAAAAAAAGGGAACGTTGTTGTATTATCGGGCAATAATAAACTAAAAACAAAATACATCTACCAATCGCTTGATTCGGGATTGAATGTCCTGGCGGATAAACCGATGGCGATTAACTCAGGCGACTTTGATTTATTAGTAAAATCGTTTGACAAGGCAAAAGAGAACGACGTGTTGCTGTACGATATCATGACCGAACGTTCGGAGATTACGAACATTCTTCAGCGTGAACTCGCGATGAATAAAGAACTGTTTGGAGAGCTGCGGGATGGAACAGAAAAAGATCCGTCGATATTATTTGAGAATGTTCACTATTTTTTCAAGCAGGTGTCGGGCAAAGATTTGATCCGGCCGGCCTGGTTCTTTGATGCGAAACAACAGGGCGAAGCCATCGCTGATGTGGGAACGCATGTGGTTGATCTCGTACAATGGGAATGTTTTCCCGACCAGGCGCTCGATTACAAAAATGACGTGCAGATTATTTCTGCTAAAACATGGCCAACGACAATAACGGCTGAACAATTTTCGAAAGTAACAGGACTCGACAGCTTCCCGGATTTTTTGAAAGAAGATGTGAAAAACAACAAGCTGAATACGCATGCGAATGGCGAAGTGAATTATACTTTGAAAGGTAAGCATGTTCGCATCGCGACTAAATGGAATTTCCAGGCAAAAGAAGGCGGAGACACACATTATGCGATGTTGAAAGGCACAAAAGCGCAGCTTGTAGTGAAGCAGGGAAAAGAAGAAAAATTTCAGCCAACACTATACATTTATCCTGATAAAACAGCAGCCAGTGAATTCAAGACTGCTGTAGATAATGCGATTAAAAACATCACATCAACATATCCGGGTATCACTACAGAGCAAACTGGTAACGGTTTTAAAGTCATCATTCCTGGTAAATACAAAGTAGGACATGAGGCGCATTTCTCACAGGTAATGGAGCGGTATTTGACATATCTGCGGAACAAAAGCATGCCCGCCTGGGAAGTTCCGTGCATGATTACCAAATATTTCATTACTACAAAAGCAGTAGAACTGGCGGGGAAAAAATAAAACACAACATACGCTGTCCGCCGATCCCTCGCCTACGGCTCGGGATGACATGGTTGATGCTTTGTCATCGCGAACCCGCCGAAGGCGGTGTGAGGGATCAGCGGAGAAAGAAACTGACCGGGTTATCAATACGATAACAACCGGGTGTAAAATGCTTTTTGTAAAAATTTCTATTTGATGAAAAATCAAGCTTTTGATCTGAGTGGTACAACGGTGCTGATCACCGGCGGTGGAACCGGCCTCGGTTTTGGAATCGCCAAAACTTTAATTGACTCAGGAAGCAAAGTAATCATATCCGGCAGACGCGAGCAGGTATTGCAGCGCGCCTGCGAACAACTGGGCGAAAAAAGTTCATACAAGGTTTTCGATCTCGCCTCCACAAATAAAATTCCGGCCTTTGTAAATGAACTGGAGAAAGAAGTTGGGCCAATAGACATACTCGTAAACAACGCAGGCATTCATTTGAAAAAAGAGCTGCTCGACGTTACAGACGACGAATATGAAAAAGTGATCCGCATTAACCAGCAATCCGTTTTTTCATTGTCGAGAGAATTTTCAGGAAAGATGAGTGAAAGAAAACGAGGATGCATCATCATGATCAGTTCGATGGCTTCACGTTACGGCATGCCAAAAGTAATTGCATACACCGCGGCAAAGTCGGCCATTGAAGGAATGACACGAGCGCTCGCCGTTGAACTCTCTCCTATCGGAATACGGGTGAATTGCATTGCACCGGGCTTTATAGAAACGGAAATGTCGGCCAACGCTTTTAACGGTGACTCAGCGCGAATGAAGAGAGCATTGTCGCGCACGCCGATGGGTTTTTTCGGTTCGCCCGACGATGTTGGATACGCGGTGGTTTATCTCGCATCGTCGGCCGCGAGGTATGTTACCGGTGTTGTGTTGCCGGTTGACGGTGGAAATTCAATTGGATTTTAATTCTTGCCATATTAAAATAGATAACATGCAAACGCGTATACCTGTACTGAAACTAATGCCGCGATTATGCCTCTGCCTTCTTGCTGCACTGCCAATAACGATGAAGGCGCAATTCACTGTTAAAGGAAAAATAACCGATGAATCCAACGGGCTGCCGTTGCAGGGCGCAACGGTCACTTTAAAAGGATCATCACGTGCCACATCCAGCAGTTCATCAGGCGACTACCTTATCAAAATACCTAATGGTAAAGGAACATTGGTCGTAAGTAGCGTGGGATATGGTCGAAAAGAAATTCCGGTGAACAACAGGAACAATATTCATGTAAAGCTGGAAGCTGCCACTGCAGATCTGAATGAGGTTGTAGTGGTTGGTTACGGTACGCAAAAGAAGAAAGACCTCACAGGTGCCGTAGCACAGGTGAAAGCCGAAAAACTCGAAAACGAAAATCCGGGAAATGTGCAGGACATACTTCGTGGTAACGTACCTGGCCTGAACATCTCACAAATCAATTCGGCATCGGCCAAAGGGGGCGGCGATCTCCTCGTAAGAGGAAAGTCATCCATAAACGCAGGCACAACGCCGTTGATTGTTGTTGATGGCGTGATTTACTACGGCCAGTTAAGCGATATTAATCCAAACGACATCAGTACAATTGACATTCTGAAAGACGCGAGTTCGGCCGCAGTATTCGGGGCAAAAGCAGCCAGTGGAGTGGTGCTCATCACAACGAAAAAAGGCGCGACTGGTCCACCGAAAGTTACATTGAATACCAACTTCGGTTTTGGTGAAGTGGCGAACAACGAATCACTTTACGATGGTCCGGGTTTCGTGGCGTGGCGCACCGATGTGCAGAACAGTCGTTTTATAAATCACGCACCATACGAATTTGATGATCCAGGAACTCTGCCGTCCGACATCTCCATAGACGAATGGCTCGCATACGATAATTCCACAGGCGACCCGATAGATGTATGGCTAACGCGACTGGGAATGAAACCGGTTGAAATCAGGAATTACAAAGCCGGAAAAACAACCGACTGGTATGATATGATGTTCAGGAAAGGTTTCCGCCAGGATCATACTGTAAGCCTTTCCGGAAAAAAGGATGATGTGTCGTACTATATGTCGGTTGGTTACACGAACAATGAGGGCGTAGTTGTGGGTGATGAATTTTCAACGATAAGAACGAGGCTTAATCTTGAAGGAAAGATCGCAAAATATTTATCAGTAGGATTGAACATACAGTTTGCCGACCGCGATGAAAGTTCTGTTCCTGCAACGTGGTCGCAGATGGTAAACGCATCTCCCTATGGTGAGGTATACAATGATGATACGAACACTTTGAGAGATAGCCCGAATGACGATCTCGGCAACAATGCGAATCCGTTCCGCGACATGTACTATACGAACAGGCTCGAAAAAACAAATACGTTGTTCGGATCGCTTTACGCGAAAGGTACTTTGCCCGCAGGATTTTCTTACCAGGTAAACTTCACTCCACATTTTGAATTCTATCGTTACTTCAACGGTGTTTCAGCGGATCATCCAAGCTATCGGACACGCAAAGGTCTTGCTACACGAACGGATCAAACTATTTACACGTGGCAGATAGATAACATACTTAAGTGGGACAAAACTTTTGGAGAACATACATTTAATGTAACGCTTCTTGCAAATGCAGAGAAATACCAGTCGTGGCGCACACAGATAGATAATGAAGGTTTCGATCCGAACGACAACCTGAGTTATCACAACATCGGTGCCGGCATAAAACCTACCACAAAAAGCGACGACCAGGTAAGCACAGGCAATGCGCTGATGGCAAGATTGAACTATTCTCTCAGCAACAAATACCTGCTCACGTTATCGTATAGGCGAGACGGTTATTCCGCCTTCGGCCAGGGAAATCCTACCGCTTATTTTCCTGCAGCCGCACTTGGCTGGGTTTTTACGAATGAAAAATTCATGGAAGGAGCAACATGGCTCAATTCAGGAAAGCTCAGGTTATCGTGGGGAATTAATGGAAACAGGGACATCGGTCGCTATGAAGCACTCTCCAACCTCACTACCGGTAAATATCAATACATCACTCCATCAGGAGAAGTGATACCAGTATCGCAATTGTGGGTAGACAGGATGAGCAACCCAGGATTGAAATGGGAGAAGACAACATCGTATAACGTAGGTTTCGACTTCTCTGTGCTTGCCGACCGCCTGAGCGGTTCTATCGATCTGTATAAAAAATCCACGAGCGACCTGTTGATCAAACGGTCGTTGCCAACTGTTATCGGTTTCGACGACGTGATGGATAATCTTGGTGAAGTGGAAAATAAGGGAATAGAAATAAACCTCAACAGCGTAAACATCAACAACGAAAATTTTTCGTGGCGAACAGGCGCGAGCTTCTGGCTCAACAGGAATAAAATTGTTCACCTGTATGGCCCGGTAAATATTTTCGATGAAGAGGGCAAGGTGATAGGCCAGGTAGAAAGAGACGACCTGGATAATGAATGGTTTATCGGCCACGACCTCGATGAAATATGGGACCAGCGCGTATTGGGTGTCTGGCAATCGGATGAAACGGAAGAAGCCGCACAATATGGAGTGTATCCCGGCGATTTCAAAGTACAGGATGTAGATGGCGATGGCAAATATTCAGATGCCGACAGGCAGTTTCTCGGTTATAAAAGTCCACGTTTTCAATGGACACTCAGAAATGATTTCACGATTCTCAAAAATTTCGATTTGTCGTTCATGCTCTATTCTTCGTGGGGACAGAAAGCAAGTTTCAATGACGCGAAGAACAATAGTGGTTTCAAAGACAGGCAAAACTCGTACATATTTCCTTACTGGACGCCTGGCAACCCGATCAACGATTATGCGCGATTGTATTCAAGCAATGGCGGCGCGAGCTTCAGCGTATATAGAAAAACATCTTTCATCAGGCTAAATAATGTGGCGCTCGCATACAACTTTCCCGCGCATGTACTTGACAGGATAAAATTCGAGAGTATGAAAGTTTACGTGAATGTTACTAACGCCGCCATGTATGCGCCGGATTGGGAATTTTGGGATCCTGAGTTTCGAAACCGCAATAGCGAAGGTGAAATTTCTACTGCCATTCCTCCGCGGTACTACACGGTCGGACTGAATGTTACTTTCTAATTTAAAATGCTTGCGACATGAAAAATAACTTGAAGCGATTAACATATTCTTCAGCAATACTTGCAGCGGGAATGCTGGCGTTACCTTCGTGCAAGAAGTGGCTCGAGCCTAAACCGCTCTCCTTTTTCTCGCCGTCCAACGCTTATAAAGATGCGGACGGAATGAGAGCCGCGCTGGTAGCATGCGCCCGAAACGCGCGACTGGAGTATTATGGTGACAATCCTCCCATTCTCACCGAGATGCTTTTCTCCGAAGTTTCTGTCGAAGGAACTACCGACAAATCAGGACCCGCACAGGATCTGAATCTTGTAATCACACCCGACAACGCCGCCCAATTTAATGATGCCGACCACTCGAAAATCGGCTGGTACTGGAACGAAGGCTATCGCGGAATAAAATACGCGAACACGGTAATCACCCGCATTGACGATGCGACATATCAATCGGAGGAGGAACGAAATGCCATCCTCGGCTCCGCTTATTTTCAACGTGCACGCCGGTACTACAGGCTGGTGCACCAGTTTGGCGATGTGCCGGCTGTAATGAAAGAATACGATCAACCAAAGCTCGACTTCTACTCCACCAAACGCCAGGTGATCCTGCAAAAAATAAAAGAAGACCTTGAATTCGCGGAACAATGGGTGCCCGACAACGTGAATAAAGGTGAAGTAACAAAAGGCGCCGTAAGTCACCTGCTCACTAAAGTGAATCTTGCCCTCGGCCTTTTCGATGATGCGATCACCTCCGCAAACAACGTGATTAATGGTGGAACATACGCGCTCATGCGGGAACCGTTTGGCGCTACGAAAAAAAATGTAATCTGGGATCTTCACCGGCCGGAGAATAAGGCCCTCGCAGAAAATAAAGAAGGACTATTGATGATCATCGACAGGTTTGGTGATGGAGGATTCTATACAGGAACCACAACGCTCACCGGTGGCATAAGAATAATGCGACAGGCAATGCCACTGTGGGGAACAAACATTAACACACCTTCAGGAAAAAAAGGAACGAACGACGGGTCGGGAAGCAATATTGAGCTCGTGCAGTCCGACCTGGTTGGTCGTGGCATCGGCAGGTGCCGTCCAACCCCCTACAGCCAATTCGATATATGGACAGACTCAACTGATTTAAGACACGCAAAAGGCAACTGGATGAAGATGGAGGATCTTGTGTACAACGAGCCACAACTAAAAGCCGACAACGACCCATATTATTTAAAACCACTTCAATTATATAATTCGCAGGGCGGATTGTTATGTAAAGACACCATCAGGTGTTGGTTCGAATGGCCGCAGTACAAACTGTTTGTTCCCGACGAAGAAAATAACCCGATGCAGGGCGGCCACACCGACTGGTACATTTTTCGTCTCGCCGAAACATACCTGCTACGTGCCGAAGCTTATTTCTGGAAAGGCGATCTGAATAGCGCAGCAGCCGACATCAACGAAGTACGTACAAGAGCCGGGGCCCCACCCATTACCCCTGCGCAGGTAGATATGGGCATGATACTTGACGAAAGGGCGAGGGAACTTTTTTTCGAAGAGCCTCGCAAAACGGAGCTGACACGTATCTCCTACATTTTTGCGATGACAGGAAAACCAGCAGAAAACGGAAAGACATATTCGCTTGCGGGTTTTTCTGATGATAATTATTTCTATGACAGAATTATTTCGAAGAACGTTTTTTACAGGGATGGAATAAGAACAATTCACGGTGATCAATATACGATCAGCCCTTATCATGTATTGTGGCCGGTGCCTACGGACGCCATCCAGGCGAACGCCAACGGGATAGTAAATCAAAACAAGGGATACACGGGGTATGAAAGAAACGTTCCCCCACTCGAACAATTGACAGAATAATTCACCACCTGATGAACGAAAAAATAGGTTTGCCGGAAACATGGCGCTGGTTTGGTCCTGGCGATCCGGTGAAGCTTGAAAGTATACGACAAACCGGCGCAAAGGGTATCGTTACCGCGCTGCACCATATTCCGCATGGGGAAGTATGGCCACTCGAAGAATTGATGGAGCGCAAACAGGCTATTGAACAGGCAGGTATGCACTGGCACATTGTGGAGAGCATACCGGTTCATGAAAATATTAAGACGCGTACCGGGAATTACAACAAGCTGCTCGACAACTACAGGAAAAACCTGGAAAATGTGGCTGCATGCGGGGTAGATACAGTGTGCTACAATTTCATGCCCGTTCTTGATTGGACGAGAACCGATCTCGATTACCTGCTGCCCGATGGTTCGCGGGCTTTACGGTTTTCGTTTACGGACCTTGCATTGTTTGATATTTTTATTTTGAAGAGAACCGGTGCAGAAAACTGTTATTCAGATGGTCATCTTGTTTCAGCGGAAGTAAAATGGAAATCGGCCACTGAGGAATGGAAAAAGCGACTGACCGATACCATATTGATGGGCGTTCCGGGAGAAGCGCCGACAACCCTCGAAACATTATTGGAGAGCATTAATATTTACAAGGGCATTGGCGCAAGTGGATTAAGAGAAAACCTGTTTTATTCTCTTGAATCCATCATGGAATGTTGTGAAGAGAACAACATACGGATGACCATTCACCCCGACGACCCACCTTTTAATATCCTTGGTTTACCCCGAATAGTGAGCACTCATCAACATTTAGTGGAAATCATCCGGCAGGTGAACCACCCTTCGAACGGTATATGCTTTTGCACGGGATCGCTCGGCGCTTCAAAACATAATGACCTCCCTGGTATTTTAAAATCAATAGGCAGCAGGATATATTTTGCTCATTTGAGAAACGTGAGTCGGGAAAAGGACGGAAGTTTTTTCGAGGCCAGTCATTTAACCGGTGATACCGATATGTACCAGGTTGTTAAGGAACTGCTCCGCCTGCAGAAAGACCGGAATGAAAAAATTCCGTTTCGTCCCGACCACGGTCATGTAATGCTCGACGATCTGAAAAAAAATTCTCTTCCCGGTTATCCCGCGATCGGAAGAATGAAAGGTCTTGCTGAATTACGTGGCCTCGCAATGGGCATTGAGAAATCAGGGTTAACTATTAAACAAGAATCAGAAATTATTTGAAAAACCAAAAGATCGGAAGATACCGGTGGCGAATCCTGGCGCTGCTATTCATCGCAACCACCATCAACTACGTTGACCGTAGTATAATCGGCGTGCTGGGACCTACACTGCAGGATCACGTATTT
>JAEUVS010000056.1 GCA_016786745.1 Chitinophagaceae bacterium
AGAATATTTCAAAAATTTCAAGGCACAAGCACAGATAAAAGTTTCGCAGAATAATATATTAAATCAATAGATCAAACGAAAATGCTTTCTCCGTACAAATTAAAGATCGTACACGACCTCGTGGCCAGTTCAACAAAAGAAGAGTTGATTTGGGTAAATGGTTACCTGGCGGGTCTGCTTTCGCAACAGGAAACCAGCGATCTGCCGGCTGTGTCACCGACTCCGGCAGCTGTCAAGTCCAATGTCGGCAAGGTTACAATAGTTTACGGCACGGAAACAGGTAATTCAAAAAAGGTAGCTACTGATTTTGCACTTAAAGCAAAAAAGAGGAGCATCAACGCGAAGGTGGTTAGCCTCGACCAGTACAGGCTCACCGATCTCGCAAAAGAAGAATACCTGCTCGCGGTAATCAGTACCCAGGGTGAAGGCGAGCCTCCATCTTCAGCAAAAAAATTCTACGATCACATTCACAAGAATGGATTTAAACTCGAGAAGTTGAAATTCGGTGTGTTTGCCCTCGGCGATACTTCGTACCCGCTTTTCTGTAAAGCCGGTGAAGATGTAGATGCACAACTTGAAAAACTCGGTGGAAAAAGATTGATCGACATACGCAAATGCGATGTTGATTATGAATCCGATGCTGAAAACTGGTTCGCGCAGGTGCTGGATAAGCTTGGCAGTAATGGACAGGCAAACGTGGCGGCTCCTGTGCAGGGAGTAGTGATTTCACCCAAAAAACCGACGGGTAAGAAAATTTATAACGGTACTGTTTTAACAAGTATTCTCCTCAACGACAGGGGATCGAACAAAGAAACTTTTCATATTGAAATCGGCGCCGACGATATCGAATACCAGCCAGGCGATTCATTGGGTGTAATCCCGGAAAATCCTGCTCACCTTGTTGATTCGATTTTCGAGCTGCTCGCGATAAACAGGGATGAAAAGTTTTCATTCAGGAACGAACAGCTGTCGGCTTACGATCTTCTTAAAAAGAAACTGAACATATTTTACCTGCCTGAGCGTGTAGTAGGTAAATACGCCGCACTTGTGGGCCAGGAAATTCCCGCGAGCCGCATCGGTTTGCACGAGCTGCTCAGAATTTATCCCCTGAAAAACAACAATCAATTTGGCGATCTTATCGGCATCCTGGAACCCATCGCGCCACGTTTATATTCTATCAGCTCTTCTCCGGAAGCTCATTCGGGTGAGGTGCATATTACTGTGGCGAGAGATAAATTCAGGTTCAATGAAGAATGGAAACATGGATTATGTTCCGATTTCCTTTCACAGCTCGCCGTAAACAACGAAATCGAATTCTATATTCATAAGAATAACCAGTTCCGGCTTCCTGCCGACGATCGTGATGTAATTATGATCGGGCCTGGAACAGGTATCGCTCCATTCCGTTCGTTCCTTGCGCATCGCGAAGCAGCAGGCGCTGGCGGACGCAACTGGCTTTTCTTTGGCGACCAGCATTTTGTTACTGATTTTCTTTACCAGACAGAACTTCAAAACTGGGTGGAAACCGGTGTGCTCTCCAAACTGAATGTAGCCTTCTCCCGTGATCAGAAGGAAAAAGTATATGTGCAACACAAAATGCTGGGTCAGGGGAAGGAATTGTACGAATGGCTGCAAAACGGCGCATCCTTATACGTGTGCGGCGCAAAGGACCCAATGAGTGTTGACGTTGAAGACACGCTGATGCAGATCGTTCAGAAATTCGGAGAAAAAACTATAGAACAGGCCGTTCAGTTTGTTGAGCAGCTTAAAGATGAATCGAGATATTTAAAAGACGTTTATTAGAATTTTTATATGGCGGAACAAGCGAACCTTTCATCTACCGAACGAATCAAACAGGCCAGCGATAGTCTCAGGGGCACGTTGAAAGAGAGTGTAGAAAACGAGATTACCGGTAACCTGTATGAAGACGACGTGGCCCTTGTGAGATTCCACGGAATGTATATCCAGGACGACCGCGACCGAAGGGAAGAACGTGCGATGAAAAAACTCGAGCGCCTGTATTCCTTTATGATAAGACTTCGGTTGCCCGGCGGCGTTATATCGCCGCAACAATGGATAGATCTTCATCATATCGCAGGCGAATACTCAACAGGTGTGCTTAAAATTACCACGCGCCAAACCATACAATTGCATGGCGTGCTCAAGTCGGTGATAAAGCCCACACTGAAATCTTTCAGAGAAGCGAACCTCACCACCATCGCGACCTGCGGCGACATTAACCGAAACGTATTGTGCTCTTCTCATCCGAAACAATCGGCCCTGCACGAGGAAATTTATGAATACGCGAAAGAGATCAATCGAATGCTGTTGCCCAAAACTCATGCGTATTACGAAATATGGCTTGATGACGAAAAAATAGCGGACAAAAAATCAGAAGAAGATCCACTGTACCAGGACCGGTACATGCCGCGTAAGTTCAAAATTGCTATTGCAATTCCACCAAACAACGATGTAGATGTTTACGCAAACGACCTGGGCCTTGTCGCGATTGAAAAAAATGGCAAGCTGTTGGGTTTCAACATTTCGATCGGTGGTGGAATGTCTACCACGCACGGAAACCCGGATCACTATGCGCGCCTCGGGTCGGTTATCGGCTTTGTAAACACAAAAGAGAAATTACTCAAAGCCGTGTATGAAATCCTGACTATTCAGCGCGACTATGGAAACCGTAGCGACAGAAAAGTGGCGCGCATCAAATATACTGTTGACCGCCTGGGTCTTGATTGGTGGAAAGAGGAACTTGAAAGAAGGACAGGGTTCAAACTGGAGAAAGAGAGGCCTGTTGTTTTTGAAGAACGTAGAGATTATTACGGATGGGAGCAGAACCACCAGGGTCTTTGGTATTATACTTTATATGTTGAGAATGGCCGTGTGCTCGACACGGAAAAGTTGCTGATGAAAACCGCTCTCCTTGAAGTTGCAAAGACAAAGAAGGTAAACTTTATTTTCACATGCAACCAGAATGTGATCATTGGCGATGTTAAAGAAGAGGACAAACCCCTCATCAACGAAATACTTGAACGCTATCACCTGATTGCCCATACCGATAGCGCTTCTGCCGTACGCAGGAACGCGATGGCGTGCGTAGCTTTAAACACGTGCCCGCTCGCGTTGGCGGAGTCGCAACGTTATTTCCCCAGCCTGCTTTCAAAAATTGAACTGATTCTGGCGAATCATGGTTTGCAGAATGAAGAAATTATAATGAGGATGACGGGCTGTCCCAATGGTTGCTCAAGACCATACGCGGCTGAAATAGGTTTTGTAGGCACCGCCCTCGGGAGATATAACCTGCATATAGGCGGTGACAGGGTGGGCACAAGGTTGAATAAAATTTATAAGGAAAGTCTTGATGAACAATCCATCCTGTCAGAACTTGATTATCTTTTCGCGGCTTTTGCGAGTGAGAGAAAAGAGGGCGAACCTTTTGGAGACTTCGCAAACAGGAAATATTTTAACTAACTGCCGATTCAGACAGGATGAACAAACATTTTGGGTGGACTTGTTTTTTGCTGGTTGGGCTTTGGGATGAAACCTACGCACAAAAGCACACCACACATGTACAGCAAACGTGGTTTGGCTATGTGAACCAGGCAAAGATCAGTAGGCATTGGAGTACCTGGCTCGATCTGCACCTGAGAACAAAAGAAGATTTCGTGACGGATTTGTCGACCAGTATTGTTCGCGCAGGTTTGACTTACGAGGCCAATGAGAGGCTTAAGTTCACCGCTGGCTATGCTTACGTGAATTTCTTTCCTGCCGACGATCACCCCGGCGTAAGTCAGCCGGAACACCGGCCCTGGCAACAAATCTTATGGAACTCAGCCGCCAAACGTTCGCGCGTGATTAACTATATCCGGCTCGAAGAGCGATACAGGAGAAAAATAAAAGATGCTGATGAACTGGCGGATGGCTATCATTTCAATTTCAGGGCGAGGTATAGCACGATGCTTTTGCTCCCATTAGGTGAGAAACCATTTGCAGCAAAGTCTTTGTCGCTCAACCTGAACAACGAAATACATATCAATTTTGGTAAACAGATCGTGTACAACTATTTCGACCAGAACCGGTTTTTAGCGGGTTTTGCGTATCATACAACCGCCACCAGCTATCTGCAGTTCGGTTATATGAACCTGTTTCAACAGCTCGCCGCTGGTAACAAGTATAGAATGACGCACGCGGCCAGGGTGTATTATTATCACAATGTTGATCTAAGAAAAAAGTAAACAGACCAATAAAAAGGATAAATTGAAAATAGAAACACCAGTAATGAGCTCAGCAGATACAAATAACCTATTCCCGGTTTTTTTAAAACTGGAAGATTTAAATGTATTGCTGATTGGTGCCGGCAATGTTGGGATCGAAAAGCTTTCCGCTATTATCTCAAATGCTCCTCAAACACGCGTGCGTATCATTGCAGCCGAAGTTAATAATACGATTCGCGAAATGGCTGCGGGCCAGGAAAATGTAGAAATCATTGAAAAGAACTACGAGGCATCGGATATCGATTGGGCCGACCTGGTGATTACAGCAATCAACGATCCCTTGCTGAGCGCTCAGATTCGCAATGATGCAAAGCAGAGGGGCAAACTCGTTAATGCTGCCGATAAGCCTGAGCTTTGCGATTTTTACCTCGGTTCGATTGTAAAAAAAGGTAATCTGAAAATTGCCATTTCCACCAATGGAAAATCACCGACAATAGCCAGGCGGTTGAAAGATGTTCTGAATGAAGTGATGCCCGATCAGATTGATGAAGTGTTGCAGAACATGAATGTGATCAGGAACAAACTCAGCGGGAATTTCGCCGACAAGGTGAACAAGTTAAATCATATCACGCGCGATCTTACCCTCGGAACAATAACTGACAATCGCAAGAATGAACGCCGTTGGAAAAAAGTGGCATCATGGTCGCTCTTTGCATTCTTTTTCATGATAATCGGTTATACGGTAACGTTATATATCCCATTTAACGATCTTCTCGTTTCGATAAAAGAGTTGCCTTCGCAGATTGAACCGATGTTTTACTGGATGATTCTCGCCGGTTTTGCCGCGCAACTGGTAGATGGTGCGCTGGGCATGGGTTATGGCGTTACCTGCACAACGATTTTACTGTCGCTCGGCATTCCGCTTCCTGTTATCAGCGGCAGCATTCACACTGCAGAAATGTTTTCCAGTGGTATTTCGGGATATAGCCATTACCGTTTTGGCAACGTGAATAAGAAGTTATTCAGGCTCCTGCTTATTCCGGGAGTGGCCGGCGCCATACTCGGTGCGATCCTGCTCTCAAAATTCGGTACCGAATACGCGGATTACGTTAGGCCAATGCTCGCGGCATATACGTTGTTTCTCGGTCTTCGCATTCTTTTAAATGTTTTCAGAAAGAATAAACCTCAGAAAGTGAAAAGAGTAGGATGGCTTGCCGGCGCCGGAGGTTTTCTTGATTCATTCGGTGGTGGTGGATGGGGACCGCTCGTAACAAGCACACTTATTTCAAAAGGCCGCACACCAAAATATGTTATCGGCTCAGTGAGCCTTTCTGAATTTTTCGTGACCTTAGCGAGCGCCGTTACCTTTTTCACGATGCTTGGTATCAGTCACTGGCAGGTGATAGCGGGTTTAATTCTTGGTGGATTGATTGCCGCGCCGATAGCGGCCAAACTTGTGGGTAAGCTGCCCCTGAGAACGATGTTTATTGGTGTAGGTGCGTTGGTTATTTTCTGGAGCCTGAGGATCCTTGTAAAATCGCTGGGATTATTTTAATCAGCCCCACCACTCGGCCAAATACTTCGAAATCACTTCCGATTCTACCATAAACCCATCATGTCCATAGGCGGAGTCAATCGCAATAAACCGTGAATCGGGAATATTCTTCGCGAGAAACTCCTGCTCCGCGAGCGGGCACAGGATATCACTGTGAATACCAAACACGAGTGTTTTTTGGTTAAGTCCCTGCAAAATTTCAGCGGCGCTTTTGTTCCTTCCCCTCGCGATGTGGTGGCTATCCATAGCCTTTGTAAGCAACCAGTAGCTGTGCGTGTTAAAGCGGCTCACCAGTTTTTCACCCTGGTATTTCACATACGATGATGCTTTGTAGTCGTCTGTTTTATTTGTGTCGGGATCGGTTTGCTTTCTTACAAGTATGGCATGGTTGCGATAGCTGATTAAACCGATAGCGCGCGCGGCTTTAAGGCCCTTCTTCCCCGCATCTGCTGACGGTTCATTCCACGTGCAATCGGCCTCAATAGCCATCCTCTGCGATGTGTGCACGGCGATACCCCACGCACTTTCAGCCGCAGATGTCGATAATAACACAAGATTATCAATCACATCATCTTCCATTATGCACCATTCAAGCGCCTGGTAACCGCCCATGCTTCCACCTATCAGCGTGTTAATCTTTTTGATGCCAAGATGTTGGCGCAAAAGAATATGCGCGTTTACCATGTCGCGGATAGTAACCTGCGGGAAGGTCATGTAATAGGGCTTGCCCGTCGCCGGATCGATACTTAATGGCCCGGTGGATCCATAACAGGAGCCCAGTATATTTGCACAAACGATGAAGTACCTGGAAGGGTCAATGATTGCTCCCGGCCCAACGAATCCCGGCCACCATAATGAAGCATCTGAATTAGCAGTAAGGTGATGGCAAATCCAAACGACATTGCTTTGATCTTCATTCATCTCTCCATAGGTATGGAAAGTAATATCAATCCCATTGAGAACTTTCCCGCTTTCGAGATGGAATGGTAAATCGTGCCTGAACTGCTTCATCTTAAACTGTCAAATTGCCTGCAAAGTAAAGTGTTGAATATATTACATTTATAAAAATTTTCAGAAAATGGTAAAGGTTGAGTTAGAGAGGGTTAACGGAGCTTTCGGATTTGAGGCCAAAGACGCGATGGGTCACACGATCAAAATTGATACAAGTCCCGAAACGGGGGGCGAGAATTTTGGCGCCCGCCCGATGCAGCTATTACTGATGGGCCTTGGGGGTTGTAGCGGGATAGACATCCTTTCCATCCTGAAAAAACAACGTCAGAATGTAACCGGTTTCCGAATGCGAATCGAAGGAGAAAGAGAGAAAGCCCAGGATCCATCACTCTGGAAGGATATTACGATCGTTTTCGAGCTCGAAGGAGAAGTGGACCCCGCCAGGGCTGAAAAAGCCTGCGCACTGTCGATAGACAAATATTGTTCAGTGGCCGAAACACTCCGGCGCGCAGGTTCTTCGATTAAATGGAAAGTAGTTGTAAACTGATCAAAACATTAATTCATGTCATTACACCCAATAACAAAAGCCATCCGTACACGCAACGAACGCACCTACGAAATGGAGCATTCATCTCCATTGTTTCTTACCAGCAGCTTTACATTCGACACTGCGGAAGACATGAGGGCGGCGTTCGCTGACGAAACGGACGACAATATTTATTCCCGTTTCAGCAATCCCACTGTAAAGGAGTTTGTTGACAGGGTTTGCGCACTCGAAGGCGCGGAGGATGGTTTTGCCACCTCATCAGGAATGAGCGCCATCTTCGCAACATTCATGGCTTTGCTCAAGCAGGGCGACCACCTGCTTTCATTCAGCGCAATATTCGGAAGCACCCACACCGTTATCACAAAGTTCCTTCCGAGATATGGTATCGAACATAGCTATATCAATGTAAACAAACCGGAAGAATGGGAAGCGGCGATCAGGCCTAACACAAAAATGATCTACCTCGAAACACCGACTAATCCCGGTCTCGATATTGTGGACATCTCCCGCATTTCAGCAATCGCAAAGAAGCATAACATTATTCTGAATGTTGACAACTGTTTTGCTACGCCTGTCGGCCAGCGGCCAATTGATCATGGCGCCGACCTGGTGGTGCATTCCGCAACCAAATGGCTCGACGGCCAGGGCAGGGTGCTCGGCGGTGTTGTTGTCGGTAAATCGGAACTGATCTACGACATTTATCTTTTTTGCCGCAGTTCCGGTCCGGCTATGTCGCCGTTCAATGCGTGGATACTGAGCAAAAGTCTCGAAACCCTCGATGCAAGAATGGAGAGGCATTCTTCGAACGCGTTGTACCTCGCGCAGAAACTCGAGAATCATCCAAAGATCAATTCATTGAAATATCCATTTCTTGCCAGTCATCCACAGCATGAAATAGCCAAGAAGCAAATGTTTAACGGGGGAGGATTGGTATGTTTTGAGCTGAAAGGCGGTATTGAAGCGGGCAGAAAATTTCTTGACAGCCTTGAAATGCTTTCGTTGACTGCAAATCTCGGTGATTCAAGAAGCATCGCTTCGCATCCTGCAAGCACTACTCACGCGAAGCTTTCTGAAAAAGAAAGGAGAGAAGTGAATATCACACCCGGGTTGATAAGGATTTCAGTGGGATTGGAACACAGGGATGATATTCTTAACGACATCCTGCAGGCGCTTGATAAATGCTGAACCCTTTGGATCGGTTACGAGGAAATTGCTCCACATGCATCAGGAAAAAATGATTCAAAGTGCTGGCATATAAATTTTACCATACAGGCAAATCATTAAAACTTCACGATTATGCCGCAAACCAAATCTAAAAGAAAAACATCTTCACGGTCCCAGTCATCATATCCAGGTTCGAGAACAAACTCAACGTCGAGGGCAACTTCCAGGTCAGGTTCGGGAGCCAGCCAGTCGTCCTCAGGCAATACAATGCTTGAAAAGTTTTTTTATGATTCTCTGAAAGATATTTACTGGGCCGAGAAGCACCTCACGAAAGCTCTTCCGAAACTTAGCAAGGCCGCTACAAGCGAGGAGCTCGTAAACGCGCTCGATGAACACCTTGAAGTTACAGAGGGCCACATCGAGCGCCTCGAGCAGGTATTCGAATTGCTTGGAAAAAAAGCGCAGGGTAAAAAGTGCGAAGCGATGGAAGGCCTTACAAAAGAAGCCGAAAGCGTGGTGGAAGAAACCGAGGACGGAAGTTCAACACGCGATGTAGGCATTATTATTTCAGCTCAGAAAGTTGAGCACTATGAGATAGCCGCATACGGCGGGCTGGCACAGCTGGCAAAAACAATGGGCCTCACGGAAATCCACGATCTTCTTGGTCAAACTCTTGACGAAGAGAAACAAGCGGATGAAAGTTTAACAGGTATCGCAGAAAATACTATCAATCTTCAGGCTGAAGAGGAAGGAGAAGAGGAAGAAGAGTAAGCCGGAGATGTAAACGGGCTGCTGTAATTAGCAGTAGGGTTTAGGGGTTAAAAGTCAGGCCGTCGCGCCTGGCTTTTTTTTGAGAAGATATTGAAAATGAATAAATTTTTCCAGGATAATCGCATGAACAACGAGCCCGAAATAATAGAACTCTCACATAAAGAATTCATCCGCATAAACCGCGACTACGAAAAATCCGCAAAAGTCGCCGACCTGGTATACGTAACCTCTGGTTCCAAAGGCATAGAAAGAATTAAAAAGGGGAAAGGCTTCACCTACATATACGACGACAAACCACTAAAAGGGAAAGATCAGTTGGAAAGAATAAAAAAACTCGCCATACCACCCGCGTGGACCAACGTGTGGATATGCCCACTCCCCAACGGACACATCCAGGCAACCGGTCTCGACATGAGGCAGCGTAAACAATACCGCTATCATCCCTTATGGAACGCACTCCGCGATAAAACAAAGTTCCACCGCCTGTATGAATTTGGAAAAGCCCTGCCGAAGTTGCGCGCAAAGGTCGAAGAGGATTACAAAAAGAAGGAACTGTGCCAGGAAAAAGTGCTCGCCCTCGTAGTACGGCTGATGGAACGCACATACATCAGGATAGGCAACAGCGGATACGAAAAGATGAACGGCTCATACGGCCTCACCACACTAAAAGACAAACATGTTTCTGTTGAAGGCCCGCTGATAAAATTTTGCTTCAAAGGAAAGAAAGGAATTGATCACGAGGTAACAGTAAGAAATAAAAGATTAGCGAATACGGTACGGGCCTGCCAGGAAATTCCCGGCAAAGAATTGTTCCAGTATTACGATGACGATGGCAACAGGAAAAGTATTGATTCAGGAATGGTAAATCAATACATTAAGGAGGCATGCGGAGGAATGGATTTCACGGCAAAGGATTTTCGAACCTGGGCCGGTTCTCTTAATATTCTATGGGCATTCAAGTCGATCGGCGACGCAATGAATGTTACTGAATCCAAAAAGAAAATTGTGGAAGCACTCGATGAAGTGAGTAAAAAATTAGGCAACACACGAACCGTATGCAAAAAGTATTATGTGCATCCGGGATTGTTAAAACTTTACGAAGAAAATAGTTTGCGACAGTATTTGGATAAGCTTGATGATATTGAAGATCCGGAAGTGGAAGGAGGTTTCACTGCCTCTGAAGAGATTCTTATGAAAGTGCTGAAAAACCTGCAGTCAGAAGTAAAAAAAGAACCGGCGTGATAGCCGGTTCTGAAATTTTTATTTGCGTTTTTTTGCGCCTTTCTTTTTTGCTGCTTTCTTCTTGGCGCCTTTTTTCGCTGGTCGTCCAGCTCTCTTTTTGGCTCCTTTTTTTGCCGGACGACGCGTAGATTTTTTCGCGCTTTTTTTCCTGGCTGTTTTTTTCTTTGCTGCTTTTTTCTTTGCCATGTTAATTTTTTTGGGTTAGCAAATAAAATAAACTATTCAGCTCTAAGATACCACATATTTTGATATATAATAATTATCTGTTCATGAAAGTGCGGCACAACTTTTATGTGATATAGTTTATCTGTTCACTTTTTAAAACAATGTTATGGCTAACGATAACTTGATTATGGTGTTAAATGATTTGATCAGAATTAATAACGACCGCGTTGCGGGGTATGAAAAAGCCGCCGATGAAGCGCGTGATATAGATGTTGATCTCAGAGCCGTATTCAGCAGAATGGCTGAAGAAAGCAGGCAATATGCAGCTGAATTAACTCAGGAAGTAGTGAAATTGGGCGGTGACCCTGCTACAGGTACCACCAACTCCGGTAAAATATATCGTGTTTGGATGGATTTGAAAGCAACGTTTTCAGGAAGCAGCCGCCAGGCCGTTCTCGAAAATTGCGAATACGGTGAAGATGCCGCTCAGAAAGCTTATGATTCAGCGCTTAAATCTGATGCTGAAATAAATGCGGATATCCGCCAGCTGATTACCAATCAGAAATCTTCTCTGAAAACATCTCACGATGTAATCAAGAAGTACAGGGATCTGCATGCGTCGGTGAATAAGTGACGGGAATCGTCAATCGTCAATCGTCAATCGAAAATTCACGATTCACGATTGACGTTCTCGCCTTTCGATCAAAAACTAAACCTTTTTTATGATTGTGAATGAGAACAAAACTGTCCCCGATTTAAAAAGTTTGCAGGCATGCCTTGCGAAAATGATCGCTGAAGGATATACCGATGATTTCAAGGCAACTGACGACGGACTTAAATCGCTTCGTACGGAGAAAATGTACGCGCCCGAAGAAGTAAATATTGTAAACTTTTACCGCTTCGAGGGTGTATCGGATCCGGACGACATGTCGATACTTTACGTTATTGAAACGAATGACGGACTCAAGGGCACGTTGGTCGATGCTTATGGAGCATATGCTTCACCAGAAGTGAATGAGTTTATTCTCGCAGTGGAGAGGATAAACAAAAAAGTGGCAAAAACCGACAAAGGTGACGGCTCTTGAGTAAAAAATTCCCCAATAACATCATTTTACAGGAACCTCTGTGCCTTATGGCATGTAAACCAACATGGTTATATGGCACAGAAATTTCCTGTGATTTGGAAAGCCCCGGATAATTATGAAGAATGTAAGAAGACCCTCGCTGATTTTCGGACTGGTGATAACAGCAGTTTTCTTTATTGGTTTCTTCCTGTTCGCAAGTGAAAATTCCAATGGATTGTATGTGCTTTATTCAGGCCTGGCATTAGGAGCTATTTACTGGATTTGGTCTATCATAGAAGTAACGGGCGCGGATGATTTAAAAAGATATCAGAAAACTTTCTGGCTGATCATAGTTGTAGCCGTTCCGTTCTTTGGTGCGTTTCTCTACAATATTATTCATCAGTCGAGAAATAAAATCGCAGCATAGAATAAGCATTGAATAATATTTTGGAAACCCTGAATTTCCCTGTATGGAATACGCTAAAGAAGACGCTATAAAAAAGTTTAAGGACCTTGTACATGAAGTTAACATCTGCATGTTCACGACAATAGATGATCATAACCGGTTGTTCAGCCGTCCTATGTCAACCGCAAAAATCGACGAAGAAGGAAACGCATGGTTTTTTACCAATGAGTTTTCTGAAAAGATCCAGGAAGTGTCGCGGGATAATTCAGTATACCTGATTTACTCGCACCCCGGAAAAAATATTTATGTAAATGTAAAAGGAACCTGTGCGGTGATACTGAACAGGAAAAAGATAGATGAGCTCTGGAACCCGCTGTTAAAGGCATGGTTTCCAGGTGGAAAAGATGATCCGAAGCTGTGCCTTGTGAAAGTGGTAACGGAAGAGGCCAACTACTGGAACAGTAATTCAGGAAGCATGGGCGTGTACTTTAAGATGCTTAAGGCAATCGCGAACAGGGAAAAGTATACCGAAAAAGATGTTGGTAAGCTGAAGTTATAAGGTCATTGCCAATTAGTTAACTATTTTGCCTTTATAACAGGTAAATTTTAACTTTTACGGTTTGACTTTTAATATATTATACAATATCATCGTGTTGAAAATCGTTAATCCTACTGGTCCGGTTCAGTGGAAATGCGTTGAAAACTATAATCCGGAATAAATAAATACTACGTTATGAAAATTGTTACCTACCTGGCCGTTGCCCTTATTGCGACTGGCATACTGTCTTCATGTAAAAAAGGCGACGACGTAAGCGCCGAAGACAAGCAAAAAGCCGAGGATTTCAAAGCAAACATTTCAGCGAAGCAATTTCGGCTCGTAAATTATTGGTCTGATAAGGCTATTGATTACGATGAGGAGGACGGAGAGATTAAACAGGAGACCGATCTATGGCCTTATGTGAGCAATTGGATCAAAGACGACCTGAATGTTTTTGATCTTAATACCAATAAAGTTACTATAACTCAGAACACACATAAATACGCGAATATCGCCGATGAAACGTTCACTAGAGATTTTTCGGTTGGTGCAGATAAGAATGGAGCTTATTTAAACTTTGTGAACTATCAGTATGAGCCGTTACAGTATCGCATTGTGGAGTTTAATGCCAACGAATTTACTGTTTATGTGGATTGGCATTCGGGTGCGAAAGTGTTTTCTAAGTTCCAGGTTGTACAGTAGAAATAGATAGATAGGTTTTGTAACTCTCTTGAGAAGTCCCGGCGTCTGCCGGGATTTTTTTATGAAGCTTTTTTGCGTTTTGTTTCGAGGCTTGCCTTCAACTGTTCCATCAAATCCTTCGAAGTAGAATGTACCACCTTCATCGTTGGCTTCGGCAACTTCTTACCCTTCGCCTTCGCCTCAATCAACTTCATCAACTCACTCGAATAAGTATCCTTATACTTCGAAATATCAAACTCGCCGGTCAACTGATCAATCAGCGAAATCGCCATTTTTATCTCAGCAGGCTTTGGCGTTGTTTCAGGAATCTTCAAATCTTCGGTTGCACGAATTTCTTCCTCATACCTGATCTTCTGCAACACAAGCACCTTATCAGAAGTTTTAAGCAAAGCCAGGCTCTCCTTCGAACGAAGCACAAACGTAGCAAGACCCGTTTTACCCGTTTTCTTTAACGCATCTCTCAAAAGCACATACGCCTTTTCGCCTCCTTTCGCCGGCTCCAGGTAATAAGGAGTTTCATAAAACATCGAATTCACGTCTTTTTCCTCAACAAATTCAGCTATCTCGATCATCTTCGTTTTTTCAGGGCTCGCCTTCTTGAAATCCTCATCATCGAGAACCACATAGTTACCTTCATAATTATACGCCCTTACAATATTAGCCCAGGGAACTTCCTTACCCGTTTTTTCATTAACGCGCTTAAACCTGATGTTCGAATGATCTTTCTTATCCAGCATGTCGAGGTCAAGGTCGCTTTGCTGCGTCGCGCTGTAAAGTTTTACGGGAATATTTACCAACCCGAAACCGATTGCGCCTGTCCATAGAGATCGCATAATGATTTGTTTTTAATATACTTCAGGTGCTTACGCCGCAGGAAACGTGATCGTAAACTGCGACCCTTTATTCAGCTCTGAAGTTACTTCAATTCTGCCTTTATGAGCCTGAAGAATATTTAATGTGGCCGCAAGACCCAGGCCAAGCCCATTCCTTTTGGAAGTAAAATAAGGCTCAAACAGCTTCGACAGGTTTTCTTCCGCGATACCACTGCCGTTGTCCCGGATTTTAACAATATGAGTGTCCCTGTCCGTCTCAATGCTGATGACAAGCATTCCCTTGTCTTCCTCCATCGCCTCCACCGCATTAATTATTACATTAAGGAAGGCGAGCTTCAGCTTTTCTGCATCGGCCTTCACGAACGCCGGCGATTGTGTGTAGTTGATCTCGAGCTTTACATTCTGCAGTGTTATGCGGTCGAGAGCGGCGGCTATGCTTTCATCCAAAATAACCTGGAGCGGCTTGCTGTGGAGGGATATTTCACCCGGTCGCGATGTGTTGAGTAATTCGGTAATAATATCGCTGATGCGTTTGCTGTTCCTCTGGATGATCTCCATGTAAATTTCCGCATCGTCCACCTGGCTTATTTCATGGTGTAATTGTTCAAGCGAAAGATTGATATTGTTAAGCGGGTTTCTCACCTCATGCGCCAGCGTCTGAATCAGCCTGCCGGTAGCCGCCAGTTTCTCCGCCTGGAGCGTGGCCTTTTCCGCTTTTTTGAGTTCAGTAATATCGTGGAGAAGTCCATGTATATAACGCTTACCCGTGGTGTCGGTTTCAACGGAAAGTGAAAGGATGCAATGTTTTTTTTCTCCCTCCTTCGACCGCAATTCAATTTCGCGGTCGTGCAGAACACCGTAAACGTCGATCCGGTGTTTTATAAAGTTGTTTTCTTTTTCATCGAGCAGGTCATATAAACTGATTCCTGTAAGTTGTTCTTTTGAATACTGAAGCATGGCCGATGTAGCATCATTCACATCCCTGAACACAAGATCTTCGCT
>JAEUVS010000092.1 GCA_016786745.1 Chitinophagaceae bacterium
CATGAGCTTGGAGATCATGGAGTGGTCGTTATGCATTGAAAGGATGATCACTTTTGCTTCGGGCCTGATTTTCCTGATTTCGGGAAGGGTCTGGATGCCATCCATAATCGGCATCTGGATATCCAGCAGGATTACATCGGGGTCAATGTGTTTCAGCAGGTTAAGGAGCTGCATGCCATTGTCGGCCTCGGCAATCAGCTCTACATCTTTCTTAGCAGCGAGTGCCGTTTTTACGCCTGCGCGGAAAAGGGCATGGTCATCGGCTATAGCCACCTTAATCGTCTTTCCTGGGTCATGTTGTTTCATAGCATATTTGATATTGTTCTTTGGGAAATGTCCCACAAGATTGTAAAAATCCCTCACAATGTATATAGGGGTTTTACTATAGTTGTTTATTTCGGATTATACGTGGCATTATTTTCCCGAGCCTTTTTTCTAAATTCACTTCCGCAGTATGACGGGGAAACATCTTTTATTTATTTTACTATGTATCTCATTGGGTTTCGGCGCAAATGCGCAGGGTAATACTCACGTGTGGGAAATGCAGGAGCTGAGCTTTACAGCCGCAAATACTTATAAAAATCCCTACATCGAAGTAAAAGTGTGGGTAGAGCTCACGGGTCCCGGTTTTAATAAACGGGTTTACGGTTTCTGGGATGGCGCCAATTCTTTTAAAGTGCGGGTGGTGGCCATGAAGCCGGGCACGTGGACGTGGAAAAGCGGATCAAGTACAAATGATCCGGGCCTATCCGGTAAAATGGGATCGTTCACAGCCATCGAATGGACCGACAGGGAAAAAAATGAAAATCCATTACGCCGGGGATTTATACGCGCGTCTGCTAACAAACATGCGCTTATTTACGCAGACAGCACCCCATACTTTGCTATCGGGGATACATGGTTTGGCTTAGGTGCCAGCCGTTATAAATGGTATGATGATGAAAAGGAGCGACCGATGGGCCCCGATGCAGGATTTAAAGATTTTGTACGATACAGGAAAGCACAGGGTTTTAACTGGATCAACCTTATCGCGGCATTTCCAAACTGGAAAACAGACGATAAATCGTGGTTGCTGCGCATGGACGATTCTGCAGGCACAACGATACGTTCAGCATGGATGAATTTCGATAATCGCAGCGCAAAGAATATGGATAATGAAGGCGGCGCGCCTTTTTTGTTTCCCGGAAAGGTACCGGGTTACGAAAACTATTTTCCTGACATGGATAAAATCAACCCGGAGTATTTTAAATATCTCGATAAAAAAATCGCTTACCTGAATCAACATGGATTTGTGCCTTTCATCGAGGCATCGCGCCGCGATGCAAGTTTGTTATGGAGTAAATACTACGAATGGCCGGGATCATACACACGCTTCGTTCAATACATTTATTCACGCTACCAGGCCTACAATACTATTCTCGGTCCTGTTCACCTCGATATCATACATCTTACAATAAGTCCTGATGAATATTCAGCGGCGCTGAAGTCAATGGAGGAAGAATATGGTCCTTTGCCTTTTGAAAATTTATTATCTGCTAACGCCAATCCCTCCACGCTGGAAAACTGGGGCGACAGTTCATGGGTAACCCTGCACCAGATGGGAAATAAAAGAGAACATAATTTTTACTGGTACCTCACAGAAATATTTTATCATAAAAACCCTGCGCCTGCGCTGAATGGCGAACCCTATTATGCAGGATATAATGATCCTCGCGGATCAGGCGCTGTGAATTACACTCGTGGCGCGAAAGGTGGAACGGATAAGGACAATGCGATTGTTCGCTCGGGCAGCTACGGAAGTTTTCTTTCCGGTGCATATGCAGGTCATGTGTATGGAGCTGAAGGAATCTGGGGTGGTGATGTGGAAGAAAAAGCTCCGGTAAAAATGTGGGATGCATTTACCTGGAAATCGGCCGGGGAAATGCAGCATCTCAAAACTTTCGCTTTCAGCGTTGGTGAACGCTATCGCGACCTTGAGCCGCAAGTTGACCTCGTTACTCCTAACAGGAACTACGACGTGTTAAGTTATGAAGGATGGGCGTACTGCAGTCGCACACCCGACAGAAAAGCGTTCCTGATTTATTTTGAACGCAACTGCCCCATTGCGCAGTTACGCGGAGCAGAATTGAACAGTGTGTACAGCGCACAATGGTTTGATCCGCGAACAGGTAAATTCAGCAATGCCGGTGATGGTCGGCTTACTTCATCAAACATTGGCGTAATACGATTGCCGCACACTCCGGATGATCTCGATTGGGGTCTGAAGCTTGAGTATATTGGTGAAGCAGACAACACCCAACCCGTGGCTTCAACATCTTCCTCAGCACAGGAAAAACCAGGGCCAAACCGCCGCGCGGTTATACTAATAACAATTGCCGCGCTGTTCCTGTTAGCTTATTTATTGGGGAGGACGCAAAAAAAGCCGGACTAAACAGCCCGGCTCTTCTGGATTACCATGTAAGCCACTATTTGTTTTCATCGTCGTGATGATCGCCGTCTAATTTATCACCTGCTTTATCCGCTCCCCTTTCTATTTCATCGCCTGCTTTCTTAACTCCTTCCTTTGATGCGTCCCATGCATTTTCAATTTTTTGTCCTGCCTCATCGAAGAAATTTCCTTCCCTGTTAATTACAACGCCCTCCTCGAGTTGCATATCCTTTCCTTCTTTCATCACTTTGCCTGACTTTGTAATGGTAACGCCGTTATCAAGTTTAACATCTTCGTTGGTTTCCACCCATGCGCCGTTTCTCATTACATGTAGTTTGTTGTCTCTATAAGTTACGTCCCCTTCGCCTGGTACATACACCGGATCTGCGGCTGGTGGAGGGGTTTCATTAACGGTTGAATTATCTCTTGTGTCTTCATTGATGGATGGGGAACTGTCGTTACACGCAACAAGCGCCATTCCAGCAAAGGCCAATAAAAAGATTTTTTTCATAATCATTGTTTTTAATGAACAATCGGAACCGATGGTTTCCGCACTAGGTCATTAAATTATTGTGCCAAAAGAATAAATGTTTCCGCAAATGTTGAATGAACTGAGAAAGTGCGATTTAACAAAGCTTTAATGATTTAAATTAGAGGTAAGAAAGAATGATGATGAGTGTCGAATGTGTAATGATGTGTCGGATTTCGACAACGACAGCCGGACGGAAGTCTATAAGTTCCGCAATACCAATGGAAAACTGATTTCACCCAAAAGCAATGACGCTTTTGCAATGATTAAAAAACGATCGGGCAGGGTGTATAAGCATGAATTTATTTCGGGAATAAATTATCTTTCCAGTACGTCGGGAGAGATAAGTGAGCGCAGACGTTGACGCTGTAACCATTTACGATAACATGGGAAATTGGCGAAATGAAAAATTTTAGCAGTAAGATTTTCTGTTTTTTTCTACTCGTAATTTTTACCGGATGCGCGACAAAAAAATCGCCGGATGAGTTTTTCAGCGAGCAGTTAACCACCTGGAACAATTACCTGACCAAGGTGGTGATCTCCGATGTTCTGACGCCGCCGGTTTGCAGTCGTGTGTATGCGTACACCAACATCGCGGCTCACGAAGCGCTCGCACCGGGTTTTGCCAATAGTGTGTCGTATGGAACGCGGCTCAACGGTCTTGGAAAGGTTCCCGTCCCGGAGGGCAACAAAGAGGATTATTATTTTCCGTTGTCGTCTATAGTTGCGTTTTCTACCGTTGCACAGAAAGTAGTGTTTAATAGCGAAGCGATTAAAAACATGGAGGATAAATTTCTCGCCGATGTTGAGAATGTTGACATTGATGAGGACGTTTATAAAAGATCAGTAGAATATGGAAGAACTGTAGGGAATTTTATTATTCAATGGGCGTCTGCTGATGGATACCTTCAACGAAACTCTAATCCCGGTTTTATTGTTACGAAAGACAACTGGCGCTGGCAACCGACACCTCCTGATTATATGGATGCGGTTGAGCCGAGCTGGCACACTTTAAGACCTTTCATTCTCGATTCAGCCTCACAATTCCGACCCGTAAAGCCTGACTTATACGACGGCCTTCCCACTTCAACATACAATAAAAGTGTAATGCAGGTGTACGAAGCCGTGAACCGCAAGGATACGGAACAGGTGGCTATTGCTAAATTCTGGGATTGCAATCCCAACATATCGGTTACGCAGGGACATGTAATGTACTTTCAGCAGAAAATTTCTCCGGGGGGACATTGGCTAACCATTGCGATGTCGGTGTTGAAAAATAAGAAAGCCGACATGATGAAGTGTGCGGAGGTACTTTCTAAACTGGCGATCACTATCGCTGATGGCTTTATCAATTGCTGGGAGGCAAAATATCACTACAACACAGTGCGGCCCGAAACAGTTATCAACAAATATATCGATCCGAACTGGCGCCCCCTTTTGCAAACTCCTCCTTTTCCTGAATACCCGAGTGGTCACAGCGTTGTTTCAGGCGCCTCCGCAACTATTCTTACCAATATTTTCGGCGACAATTTCGCATACACCGACTCAACCGAACTCCCTTTCGGTATGCCACCGCGGGATTTCAAATCGTTTAATGACGCGGCGAGAGAGGCATCAATGAGCAGGATGTATGGTGGCATACACTACCTCCCTTCGCTCGACAACGGGCTGGTGCAGGGCAGAAAGTTAGCGGAGTACGTTATCGCAAAGCTTTCGAAGTAACGGCGATTAAAAATCAAATTTCAGCTGACTGTCTTTTTGATCACCCGGTACGGGCGGGCTGTTATTAAACTTCGACAACGAAATGCCGAGCAGTCGTATGCCTCTTTGTGGCGGCAGCGTCGCCACCATTAACTCCCTGGCAGTTGAGGCTATTATCATCGCATCGTCCACCGGCTCGTTCATCGTACGACTTCTTGTGATGATCTTGAAGTTGCTGTATTTTATTTTAAGGGTAATCGTTCTCCCCTTTAAACCATGTCTCTTCAAACGATCCGCAACGGTTACTGCAATTCGGTTTATTTCTTTGCCCAATTCTTCTTCATCAAAAAGATCCTCGTTAAAAGTGTCTTCCGCACCTACCGATTGTGTTTCCCTGAAAGCTTCAACAGGCCTGTCGTCTATTCCTCTCACAATTTTATAAAAGAAGTATCCCACCTTACCAAAATGCATCACAAGATCCTGCTCGCTCAGTTTTTTTACATCTGCGCCGGTGAACAATCCAAGGTTTTTCATTTTTTCGGCGGTAACTTTTCCCACACCATAAAATTTTTCTACCGCCAGTTTATCCATGAAATCTTCGATTTTCGATGGACCGATAAACGTGAGGCCGTCTGGTTTTTTCATACCCGACGCAATCTTAGCCACGAATTTATTTATTGAAACGCCCGCAGAAGCGGTGAGTTGTAACTCTTCCGTTATTGCGGCACGAATATTTTCTGCGATGGTAATGGCTGATCCGATATTTTGTTTGTCGTTCGTAACATCCAGGTATGCTTCGTCGAGCGACAAAGGTTCAATGAGGTCAGTATACCGCTGAAAAATGTTCCTGATTTGGTGGGATACTTCTTTATAGACTTCGAAACGTGGTTTAATAAATTTTACTTCGGCACAAAGTTGTAGTGCTCTTTTAGAAGGCATCGCTGAGTGAATGCCATACTTGCGCGCTTCATAGCTTGCGGCGGCCACTACTCCGCCGCGCCCTTCTGGCGAACCGCCAACAACTACGGGCGCGCCGCGGAGCCCAGGATTATCGCGCTGCTCCACCGACGCAAAAAAAGCATCCATATCAATATGGATGATCTTACGATTCATTGCACATACCTGAAAATGCTCATGCCGATCACTGCAATGCCAACAAGCGCGGCTATCCACTTCGAAGCTGAAAAAATTCTTTTTCTTAAAATCATCAATTCGTCTTGCTGTTCGGGTGTTGGAGGGCCACCCTGCCTGGCAACATCCTGGCCGATTTTATTAATGCGTGCAGCAGCGGGCCTGTTAATTGTGAAACCAATGATGAACGCGATGAAAGCCATGCCTGCACCGATTGTTAATGTGCGCGAGTACCAGCTGTGAAACCACATTGGTTGGAAGCCATCTGATAATTTCCAGATTAATAAAAATCCGGCGACGATTGTTATAATCGCCGACACCATCGCCGCAATGGGATATCCCGACCTACCTAAATTCTGCATAAACTTCCCTCCTTCAGGACCAGATGCTTTTAATGTTGGGATGAGAAAAAATGTAAAGAAGAATACGCTGCCTGCCCAGAAGGTACCAAATACAATGTGAAGCAGGCGAAGAATAAGAACGTAGGTTTGGTCGCTCATGAGAGTCTATTTTTAAGATAATGTACAAAGACGCAGCAGAAATAAAAAAAGAATAAATTTACTAACCCCTAAATAGTCACTGATGCTATATCGTTTTTTTCTCGCTGCATTATCTGTCCTGGCATGGTTCGCGCTTGCGGGCCAGTTATATATAATTATCCGTTATCGCAATTCATCACTCGGCGCGACCGTGATTCAGTACTTCAGTTACTACACCATTCTCACCAATATACTTTTGGCCTGGGTATGTACAAGACTATTTATTAAAAATGAAGATTCAGCAAAAAATCAAAAAGTACTCACAGCAATTCTTGTATACATACTCACCGTCGGCCTCACCTATAATGCTATCCTCCGCGCGTTGTGGCAGCCACAGGGATTGCAATTGATTGTCGACAACCTGCTTCACACGGTTATTCCTTTATTATATCTTGTATTCTGGATTTTTTGTGTGCGAAAAAATGATTTGAAATGGAAAGATGTTTTGCCGTGGCTGATTTACCCGTTTGTATATTTAATATATATCCTGGTACGCGGAGCGGTATCGGGCGTTTATCCTTACCCGTTTATTGATGTAAACCAACTCGGATACGGAAAGGCGCTTATTAATTCATTCGCTGTAACAGGGGTAATCGTTTTTCTTTCGCTGTTTTTCGTTTGGCTCTCGCGCCTGTTTAGTAAAAGCACACATTAGAAATAAAGGCAATAAAGGAAAATGATGCAGCAATTCAAAAAAGGTGTTGTCTATAAAGTAGATGCACCAACGTAGCGCGATTGCTCGCAAGGCTTTCTTTCAGGCGAATGTAATGTCATTAATGATTTTATTAATCACGTCATTAATGGTATTTACAGTCTCTGCGCAAAGGTATCAGCCGGTCGACAGGTTGGCCACAGAAGAAACAAAGGCTCTGTTCAATAATCTCAGGACAATCGCGAAAAACCATACGCTCTTCGGTCATCAGCATGCCACTGAATATGGGCATGGATGGCAGGGCGACGTTGACCGTTCCGATGTAAAATCTGTTACGGGTTCACACCCTGCAGTAATAGGAGTTGATCTGATGGGGTTCACCGGAAGATCAGCTGACGAAACGCAAAAAGCAAAGGACGACCTGAGGAAGAATGTTGCCGATACATACAACCGTGGAGGGGTAACCACGGTTGCATGGCATTTTTCGAACCCGGTATCGGGCGGCGGCTTTTACTGGCAGGATTCGGTTTCTCTTCCCGCTGTCCGCTATATCATACCCGGTGGCGAGGCGCATGAAAAATACAGGGGCATTTTAAAGGAGATAGCGGAGTGGGCCAATTCAGTAAAGGGGTCAGATGGTAAAACCGTACCAGTGATATTTCGTCCGTACCATGAGTTTGATGGAGATTGGTTCTGGTGGGGAAGGTCGCACTCGACGGTGGATGAGTTCAGGGCGTTGTGGCGTTTTACGGTTTCATACCTGCGCGACAGCCTGGGCGTTCACACTTTCCTGTATGCTTTTTCACCGGATAACCGGTTTATGACCGAGGAGGTTTTTCTTGAAAGGTATCCGGGTGATGACTGGGTGGATATGGTGGGAATGGATAACTACGGGGACATGGGACGTGACGGATATGCACCGGCGCGGGCTGCACAAAGACTTAAGATTGTATCAGACTATGCAAAAAAAGCCGGAAAGCTGGCGGCCTTTACTGAAACGGGTCTTGAGTCTATCCCGAATGGTACCTGGTGGACTGAAACGCTGTTGAAGGTGATGCGCAACTCGGATATGGAAATAGCGTATGTACTGGTGTGGCGCAACGATGTGCGCAGTCCCACTCACTACTATGCACCTTATCCCGGCCACTCAAGCGTACCCGACTTTATCAGGTTCTATAATGATCCGTACACTCTCTTTGAAAGAGACCTGGAAGGGATTTATGGCAAATTGATAATCAAGGATTCAAAAGCTGTTGCAGGAAGTCAATGACAAAATGATGTTTGGACTTTTTTTTCGGGAAAAGTTAAAGTTTTCATAACTTCAGAGACGATGTAATCGGCTTAACTGCGGCAAGAAAGTTAAAAAATACTAGTAATTGTTAAAAAATCATCATTGCAGTGTTAAAATGTTGTATACTTTAGACAACTAAACGCTGCAATCGTTTGCGTAACCAAAACAAGAACTTAACGATGCTTTATCTGCACGCTCTGCATTCCCATCTTTTAGTTACAAACCTGATTACTTAATTCGACACCAAAACAAACACTTATACGTCTATGCTCGATTCTCCAAAACAAAATAACCGTCATCCGGTGCCAGGGACATCGGATGAGTATTGCCAAAACCTAAAAATCTAACGAACACCAAGTAAACTATTATGAAGAAACTAAACGTAGTATTAGTTCTTGTGCTTCTAATGGTTGCAGGGATACCTGCGGCCTTTGCACAAAGCCGCACTGTATCGGGGAAAATCACCGATGCAAACGGCGCTCCTATACAGGGTGCGAACGTCCTCGTAAAAGGAACTAACGTGGGTTCAACAACGAACGCGGATGGTGACTACACCATCAACGTGCCGTCGGGTGCAACTACACTGGTAGTTTCGTACGTTGGACACACCACGCAGGAGTTACCTATTTCAGGTCGCAACTCTATCAGTGTTACCCTTATTGAAGATAATGGTGAACTGGAGAGAGTTGTGGTAACGGCGCTCGGTATTCAGAAAACTCAGAAAGCCCTGGGTTTCTCGCAAACAACAGTGGGTGGTGAAAATTTCACACAAGCTCGTGAAATCAGCACCGCTAACGCACTTGCGGGAAGAGTTGCCGGTGTTAACGTAACTAAAATCGCTTCTGGTCCCGGTGGATCTTCGCGCGTGGTAATACGCGGTGCGAAAACACTCGGTTCCACACTTAACCAGCCCCTGTATGTTGTGGATGGAGTTCCCATTGACAACAGCAACTTCGGCCAGGCCGGTGTTTGGGGTGGTGCCGACCAGGGAGATGGTATGAGCAGTATTAACCCTGACGACATCGAATCAATGACCGTTCTTAAAGGTGCGAGTGCCGCGGCTCTTTATGGTTCACGCGCTGCGAACGGTGTAATTCTTATTACTACTAAAAAAGGTATGGGCCGCAAGGGTATTGGTGTAGAAGTAAACTCAAACTATGTATTTGAGAAAGTGAACAACCTCACTGACTTCCAGACAGAATTCGGAAGTGGTGGTATGGTGGGCTCTACACTTCAAACCCAGGTTCCAAAATTTGCTGAATCTATCGAAGAACACTGGAACAACTGGTGGGGACTTGGCGCATGGGGGCCAAGACTTGGTAGCGGGAATGTTGTTCAATTCGATGGTGTAACAAGACCTTATACATATAAAGGTGACAACTGGGATCGCTTCTACGAAACCGGTAGCACTTTCACCAACACTGTGTCGCTCACAGGTGGTTCAGCAGAACAGAACTTCAGGTTCTCTGCTTCAAGCCTGCAGAATGAAGGTGTAATTCCTAATTCAGGTTTCGACAGGATCAACCTTTCTCTTGCAGCAACTGCAAAAATGTTTAAGAAACTTTCTTTCAATACCAAGGTTCTCTACTCTAATGAGAAAGCCAAGAACAGGCCGAACCTTTCTGACTCGCCAGGTAACGGTATCCTCACTCTTTACTACCTGCCAGGCGACATGGATGTTCGCGACCTTATCGGCGATCCCAAGAAACCCGGTGCAGTTCCCCAGGGTGATCAGCAAGCTGAACAGGGTCTTACCATTTTTGATGGCAAACCTCCCGGAGAAGAGTTCCAGATCAACTACAACCTGTGGACTCAAAACCCATACTGGGCAGCTTACCAGCAGATCAATACCGATACACGCGACCGCGTAATCGCTACTGGTGAATTGAGATATGACATCACTGACTTCCTGTACTTGTCAGGACAGGCAGGTATGGACTGGTACACACTCAGGGGTACTCAACTTACACCCCAGGGTACAGGGCACAACCGAGGTGGTTCAATGTCGGAAAGAGAGTTCCGCACACGTGAAGTTAACCTTCAGTACATGTTAGGTTTCAACAAAACCTTCAGCAAAATCGGGGTGAACGCGTTTGTGGGTGGTAACAGGATGCGCCGCCAGAATGAGAACATCTCGGCTGATGGTACGAACTTCAACATTCCATTGTTCCCGGCTATTACCAACTCCAACCTTAAGAGCTATGGTTATGGTTTCGGTAAAATGGGTATCAACTCGCTTTTCGGTTCCGTGGAACTTAACTATAACGAATATCTTTTCGTTACCGGTACAGCACGTAAAGACTGGTTCTCCGTGTTGAATCCAAACGACAACAGTATTCTTTATCCGTCAGTGAACGCAAGCTTTGTATTCACTGATGCGTTCGATGGTCTGCCTTCCGTAATCAGCTACGGTAAAATCCGCGGATCATGGGCGCAGGTGGGTAACGTAAACTCAGTAGGTCCATACAGCACCAAGCTCACATATAGTGCAGGACTTACTCACCTTGGCTTACCGCTTGCAGGTAACACATCCGGAACAAACTTCCCGAATCCTGATTTGAAACCGTTTACTTCTACAGAAACAGAAGTTGGTCTCGACATCAGGTTCTTCAATAACAGGTTGGGAGTTGACTTCACTTACTACTCGCAGAAAACAACTGATGATATCCTTGATGCAAGTATTTCAAGAGCGTCCGGATATGTATCACACTCTGTGAACCTCGGCCAGATTACTAACAAGGGTATTGAATTACTCTTGACTGGTACCCCGATCAAGAGTGAAGTACAGTGGGATGTATCACTCAACTTCGCTAAGAACAACAGTAATGTTGTATCTCTCATCGAGGGTCAGACTGAACTGTCAGGCGAAGAGCCCAGGACAAGAACAGTATTCATCAAACACATCGTTGGATATCCTTATGGTATGATCACTGGTATCAGTCAGTCGATTGATCCCGCATCTGGTCTGCCTGTATTCAACGAAGATGGCGCTCCTATAACTGATGGAAGCTATAAGATTCTTGGAAACGGTGTTCCCGATTTCACAGGCGGTTTGAACAACTCATTCACATGGAGAAACCTGAACCTCACATTCCTGATCGACTTCAAATCGGGTGGTGATATTTACTCAGGTACCAATGTGAGAATGACACAAGCCGGATTCACCAAAGAATCACTGATGGGCCGCGAAGGTGAAGAACCATTGACTGTAACAGGAGTTATTGCCGATGCTAACGAACCTACAGGATTCAAACCATTCACAAAAACGCTCACACCAGGTGAAGCTGCCAACTACTGGAGTACACTTGGCGACAGGGCTGCTGAGCATTTTATATATGATGCATCTTTCATTAAGCTCAGGCAGGTGACTTTAGGATATCAGCTTCCTAAGAAAATTCTTGGAAAGACGCCTTTACAGAACCTGATGGTTTCATTTGTTGCACGTAACCTGGCTATTCTTAAAAAGAATACGCCGAATATCGATCCTGAGTCGAGCTACACAAGCTCTAACTCACAGGGTCTTGACTACTTCGGTTTCCCGGCTACACGCACGTATGGTTTCAACATAAGGGCAAACTTCTAAAACTGTTAAAGAAACAAGTATGAAGAAAAATATCAAAAGTTTAATAATAGGGACGTCGATCGTTGGTCTCGTGGGCGCAGGCATAGCGTGTAACACGGATGAGCTGAAGGGACTAAACGTGAACCCGCAGGCGCTCGATAATGTTGATCCCAACTTCCTGTTTACATCGGTAGAGCTCGGTGCCGCATCAGGCGGTACATTGGGTGACAACCGTTACATAGACTGGCGTACTAACATCAACTTCGCGGGTTATGCTATTCAACAACTGGCAAGCACCGGCGGTGAACTTGGTGAGAAATACGTTGAAAGTGGTTCAACTTTCGAAAGCTCCAACGCGCCATTCGAATTCATCTATGCCGACCAGCTGAAGAATATTTCGGTAATCTTCAAATCAACTGGTGCCGGTGGCGCTTATGAGGGCAAGTTCAATAACATGGTACAGGCAGCGAGAATTGTAAGAGCATTCCTGTTCCACCGTCTCACTGACTACTATGGAAACATTCCATATTTCGAGTCTATGAAGGCAGCAGAAGGTTTATATTTTCCGCACTACGATTCGCAGGAATCTATCTACCAGGATTTGCTGAAAGAGTTGGATGAAGCAACTGCTGCTATCAAAGATCCAGCTGATGCCAATGAAGAAGTAGAACATACCGCGTTTGCAAGAGCCGACATCTATTTCGATGGCGATCTCAGCAAATGGAGGAAATGGGGCAATTCATTGATGCTTCGCCTCGGTATGCGCGTAGCAGATGTAAAATCCGACTGGGCCAATACATACGTATCAAAAGCAGTTGCAAATGGTGTGATGACAAGCAATGCCGACAACGTGTTTGTTCCGATGGCCGAAGCGCCAAGCTTGTGGACAAGCCAGAATGGTATTTCCCGCGCGTTCATACCTGGTGACGGTGGACAGACAGCGTTCGTTAGTAAAACACTTGTTGACATGCTGAAAGGTCCTAATACTGGTTCAACAGCAGACGACGATCCAAGATTGATGGTTTTACTCGGCGGTATTATTGACTGGACTCCAAATGGCTTTAGCCCATTCCCTGGCGGCGACGATCCGCTGAATCAGAAAGGTATGCCGAATGGTAAAAACCAGACTGATCTTGAAACTATCGAAGGTCATGCTCCGCTCGATTTGAACACTACGTATTCAAAAATCAATCCTTTGCTGATGGACCGTGATGAACCCTACATGCTCATGAACTATGGAGAAGTAGAGTTGTTACAGGCTGAAGCAATCGAAAGAGGGATCGGAACAGTTCCCGGTACAGCCCAGGCACACTACGAAGCAGGCGTAAAAGCTTCTATGCAGATGTACACTCCATATGAGGGTAAAGCAACAGGTGCGTTAACTGTAAGCGATGCTGCAGTAAACGGTTACCTGGCGCAGTTCCCATACCAGGGTGGCGATGATGGTCTTGAGCAGATTGGAAACCAGATGTGGCTCAACCACTACATGAACTGGTGGGAAGCATGGAGCGAATGGAGAAGAACTGGTTATCCTGTTTTAACACCGGTTGTTTATCCAGGTAACTCAACAGGTGGAACAATCCCGGTTAGATTGAAATATCCGAATGCTGAAGTTGCAGGTAATCCAAACTTTAGCGCTGGTTCAAGTCCGAACGATTTCACTACCAGGGTATGGTGGGATGTAGATTAATGAAGATAGATCGATAACTAATATGAAAAGCCCCTGCAGACAGGGGCTTTTCTATTGCATTGCTTTCTCCGCTGATCCCTCACCCTTTGGGTTCGGGATGACAGTGTTACAATTTTTTCCGGAACATTAATACCTTATCATTATTTCTCGCAACAAGCAGCATCTTGTTAATCATCACAGCGTCGCGAACTTCGCCGGTGGTAATAATTCCCGCCTGTGAAGGAGCAACAAAACTGAAAGATTTGTCATTGATATTTTTCAGCAACACACCTTTGCTTGCGTTGTGTCTCCCTGCCTGCGGCTTCAATGCATAAAAATTTCCGCCGAGCCAGATATCTTTTTTTGAATCTCCATCTAAATCGTCAACAACAATTCCAAATACAGGCGACAGCTGTGCTTCAACAGGAAGTGCCTGCAACTCAAAATTCCCATTGTTATTCCACAACACTGAACTTTGCATATTGTTTGCCTCGTATTTTATGGCATTGGCGCGTTGTTCAGGCGTAAAAAGCGATTCGTAAGTTTTTTTGCCGTAGTCTTCATACTTAAGAATTTGTTTCCGCAGAAATGGCAACTGCGAAGTGAGCTCGGGTTTTGTCGCGAAGGGATATGATACTGAATCCATGGGTGGATACCAGTTGATGATAAATTCGCTTTTGCCGTTTTTATCGAAATCATTTACGAACATGGTTAGGGGCCTCGATGGAGTGGCTTTGAATTTTGTATTCAATCCCCAGTTACCCGCTACAAAATCTATATCGCCATCGCCGTCCACATCGGCTGCTTCAATGCGGTTCCACCAGCCGTTACTGTTAGGAACCACTACCTGCCTGTCGAAGGTTCCGTTTTCATTGTAATAGATATGAATCGGCATCCAGTCGCCTACCACAACCAGATCTTTGTCACCATCAGCATCAACATCGGCCCACGAAGCATCTGTAACCATCCCGATATTTCCCAATGATTGAGGGGCGATATCTGTCCACACTCCGCGGTCATTCACCAACAAATACGAGCGGGGCGGCAACCCGTAATTCCCCGGAACATTTCGTGCACCAAGAAATAGGTCGTCATCACCATCATTATCGATATCGCCGGCTTCAACAGTAGAAAAATTTCCGATTACGGGAGGTATAGCCTGGGGCGCTGCCGTAAAGGTGCCGGCGCCGTTGTTTAGATAGAGTCGCAACAGGAAGTTTGCTTTATTTACACCGGGTTCATTGCCACCGGAACCAATAACGAGGTCGGCATCGCCATCTTTATCGTAATCCAGTAATGCACCGCAGGTGCTTTCAAAAAACGCATCCCTGAGGAATGCGGCGTTCGGCATAAAACGAAACTTTCCACCGGGCTGCTGTATAAACAATTTGCAGGGGTCATTTTTAGCGCCTAATAAAATGAAGTCTTCCAGTTGGTCTTTGTTTACATCGCCTTTAATGATGCGCGGACCCTCTGTAGAAAGCATTCTTATCAAAAGAATCTCATCGTCAAAATCATTATGCATGTTTTCCTTGTGAACTGCGCTGCCTTCGATGGCCTGTTGTGTTATATCAGAGAACAAGGGCGTGGAAACATGAGGATTGTTTCCGGCAGGCCGCGCATCGGCATTTTTTAGCGTAATGGTTTGATCGGTTTTTACCTGGGTTAGCACCTGCGATTTGTTATCGGGCCATGTTACCCATAATGTGTCGACAACCGTTGCATTACCAGTACCGAAAAGCAGGTTTGGTTCGATGCTGCTCTGAAATCCACGTGTATTGTAGTTCTGCAACACGTTAAGGTTTTCCTTCATTTTTATTTTTACCTGTGCGCCTATGCCAAAACGGTTTTTATCAGTTCCCTGGAAACGAACTTTCAAAAAATGATTCTCCTTATTTGTGGTCGCTTCGTTGCGGTAGATAAAACTTTTAGCGTTAATATTATTTACCACGAGGTCTTCATCGCCATCATTGTCGAGGTCGCCATACGCAGCGCCATTGCTGTATGAAAGATCCGGTAATCCCAGCTTTGTGGCGTTGTTACTGAATGTTAGGTTGCCACTGTTGAGAAACGCGTAGTTCTGCAACGGCTGTGCAGGAATCGCAGAAATAAACTTATTGTAGTCAAAGCTTCCATGCCTGTTGCTGGTAAAACTTTTTACTTCGTTGCCAAGAAATTCAAGAAAATCCATCGACATAATATCTCTCAGGATGCCGTTGCTTACGAAAATGTCTTTCCTGCCGTCATTTTCAAAGTCAAATATCAACGCTCCCCAGCTCCAGTCGGTAGCGGCTACTCCCGACAGCAATCCGATCTCTTCAAAGTCTGCGGCACCATTGTTTAAATGCAAACAATTTTGTGTGATCTGGTAATGATAGTTTGCCCTGTATTTTAAATCTTCGAGGTGATAGGGATCAAAGGCCATCGTTGTTTTTAGCCGCCAGTTATCGCCGGGAAGCATGTCGGTTGTAAATATCTCAGGAGATCCATCGTTGTTGAGGTCTGCGATATCGGCGCCCATGCTCGAGGTGGAGCAGTAATTTATTCTTGAAGTAAGTTCTTCTGAAAATTTTCCGTTTCCCCTGTTGATATATAAATAGTCGCGTTCCCAAAAATCGTTGCTCACATAGATATCCGGCAGGTTGTCGCCATTGAGATCCGACACTGCAACTCCAAGTCCGAAAGCAATATCACTGCTGTAAATGCCTGCTTCGAGGGTAACATCCGTGAATGTGTTGCCATCGTTCCGCATCAGTTTATGTCCGCCAGGTGAAGCCTGCTCGCGAACTTTTCTGTACAATTCAATTTTCGCCGGATCGCGGAAGCTGTTATTCAAAATGTAGCAATCGAGATCACCATCCATATCATAGTCGAAAAAGGCGGCGTGGGTGGTGTAGCCTTCATTATCGAGATTATATTCCTTCGCCTTTTCAGTAAAAGTGAGATTGCCGTTATTGATGAATAATTCGTTTTTCTTGTTGTTTCTGTCTACATCTCCCGAGTTGCAAACATATATGTCGAGCAGGCCATCGTTGTTTACATCGGCCATCGTGACACCTGTGCTCCATTCCATGGTACCTCCCACGCCGGCCCTGTCGGTTATATCCTCGAAAACGAAATTTCCTTTATTCAGGTAAAGTTTGTTTTTCTTCTGGTTCGCTGTGAAATACAGGTCAGGCAGTGAATCGTTATTGATATCGCCTATGGCCACGCCGCCGCCGTTATAAAAATTGCGATAGGTGAGAATGTTGAATTTTTCTCCGTCGGTTACATCGTTTGAAAAATCGATTTTTGTATCCGCGGCATCAAGCAGCTGAAAAAGTGGTGATGCAGGGGACCCCGAATTTGTTGATTCTTTGTTTTCGCAGGCGCCCAGAAAAACGCAACAAAGCAGCCACATGTAGTTTGGCCTCATTTAATTATTTTTTTTGTGTGAATATCCCGTTGCTGGCGGAGCCGAGAAATGCTCCCCATGCAACATCTTTTTTAATTTTCACAGGCGTTTCTATCCGTTTTATTATCATGCCCAGGAACAGTAGCAGGTCGGCATGATGATAATACTGGCAATTGATAATATCGAGATAACCATTTCCATCGAGATCGCCTATCCACGGAGTTGAAAATATATTCTTAACACCTTTGCCTTCATCAATTACCTCAACTCTTTTTTTCCGGAATTCAATGAATATTAGTTTGTTCACTACCTCTCTCGGTGGAGTCGATGCATAGCCTAATGAACAATCGAATTCATTAACGCTCAATATCACTTCATCACGTCCGTCGTTATCCAGGTCATAAACCACCGGCGAAGAAAAACCGGTACATCCTATCGAATCCTCATATTCAACGTTCCCATTCGCCCCATTTAACATTACCTGCAGCGAACCTGTGCTGTTCGGCCATTGTCCCTTACTAACAAACGTAAAAAAATCAGGAACGTCATCATCTGTAAAATATCCTACGGCGAAATTGTCGCTGCATTCTGTGCCCGGAAATGTTTTCGTCCACAGCGTATGGTGATCGCGGCCATCTATTGCAAAGGCCTTGCTGCCATGCGTAATTGCTATAATGTCGAGGTAACCATCTTTGGTAACATCCGCAAGCGTTGGCGGTGCAATAAATCCGTGACCTGTTTCGGTAGCAACTACTTTCGCTGCTGAGAGTTTCTTTGCTTTCAGGTCGGAGACCGTGGTGACATAAAGACTTCCTGAAATGGTTTCGCCACCCGTACCGAACACAATATTTAATTCTTTGCCACCGGGTTGCGAAAAACAAAGCGGCGTCATGTACGATTCTTTGCCATCGGGCATCGTGTCGGCAGCAATTACATTCCCGGTTTTACAATCAAATATGATCAGCACGCCGGGATACCTGTTTCTTGTTTCGTAAGGATTCGCGAGAGCATTACCGCCGTTAACGGTAAGCAGGTCCTGAATTCCATCACCGTTCTGATCCGGAACGAGCACGCTGTTATTGAAATTATACCGGGCATATTTCAGTATCGAATCATCTTTGTATTTGTCTGAGTTATACGTCCAAATCACCGCGCCTGTTTTGCCGTCCAACGCTTTCAACTGGGGTGAACGACCGCCGATAAATATATCACCGATGCTGTCGCCGTTGATATCGCAGAACGTAGCCGATCCAAACACCTGGTCTATGGAATGCTGTTTCCAGAGCAGGTTTCCTGTTTTTCCATCAAAGGCAACAATGCCCATATCGCTTTCCTGGAATTCGTTTTTTCCGGCGCCCATTACTATGTCGAGCGTGCCGTCTTTATTAAGATCTTCTGTTCGCGGCGAAGACTGTGATCCGATTACGGGAAAATTCTGACTCCAGATTATCTCACTTTTTTTTCTACCATTTCCTGAACAGGCAACCAAAACAAAAGCAGTTAGTATTGGTAAATAAAGTCCTATTTTCATTGAAATAAATATACCGAACATCTACTTATGAGAATAATACTTTCTTTATTGATCATTTTCATTTTCGCTCTCAGCGGAATGTCGCAAACGCAGGTGATTCCCCTATGGAAAAACGGCGCACCGGGATTTGAAAATAAAAGGAACGAAAAAGAAGAGGCGAAAGATTACTGGGTAAAGAACGTTCATAATCCGTCACTCACTGTATTTGCTCCACCAGCCGGCACGGCTAACGGAACAGCTGTTGTTGTTTGCCCCGGTGGAGGTCACCGCCTGCTGGTGTATACGGCCGAAGGCGTTGAGCCAGCCGAATTTCTCAACAAGCTGGGCATTACTGTATTCGTTCTTAAATACAGGTTGGCAAGAGAAGAAGGTTCGCCATATTCGCTCGATAAACATATGCGCGAAGACGCGCTAAGGGCGATAAGGTTGGTGAGAAGCGTGGCATCCACGTACAAACTCGATTCGAATAAGATTGGTATGATGGGTTTCTCTGCCGGCGGAGAGGTGGTTTCATCTGTTGCTTATGCATCGGGTTTGGGTGATGCTTCCGCCACCGACCCGGTCGACCGCTTAAACGGAAAGCCGGATTTTCAAATCTTAGTTTACCCGGGACCGTTAGGAATTCCTGAGAAAATACCTGCGGATGCACCACCGGCTTTTTTAGTGGCGGCCAATGATGATCCGTGTTGCGCAGTTCCTACATTGAATGTATTGGTTAGATACCAGGAGGCCAAAAGACCCGTTGAGGCGCATATGTACTCAAAGGGAAATCACGCGTTTAACATGGGCTACAGGTCCGATCTTAAAACAATTAAAGGATGGCCGCAAAGACTTGCCGATTGGCTGGAGGATAATCTTTTAAAAAAATGAATCTTTCATAGTCTCTTCAATAACTCCATACAGGCCCTGCTATTATGATACGGGCATTTCCAGATCCCAACTTTATCCTCTCCTTTCATAGGTGTACCGCCAGGTAATACTCCCCAATACCATTCTCCTGAAGGATTGAGGAGATAGGAGCAAATAAATTTCCACGTGTTTATACACGCGTCGAGGTAACGCGTATCGCTGGTTACCTGCCATGCATTAAAAAAGCCGACAAGCGCCTCCGCCTGCGGCCACCAGTGCTTTTCGTGAACCATTGCGTTTTTTGCCAAATCAAATTCATACCACAAACCACCATCACTATCCAATCCTCTCATCGCCGCATCTGCAAGACTAATCCCTTTTTTCCTGAACGTGTGTACTAACTTTTGATCATTAATTATTTCAGCGCAGGCCTGTAACAACCACGACGCCTCTATATCATGTCCATACGATATAACATCGGGTTTGTGGTTCCAGTATGGATCGAAAAACAACCGTAAATGCCCCGAGTGCGGATCGATGATCCTAGAAACGAAAATACTCAGCAGCTCGACGATAACCTCTTTTAATTGTTCATCGGGCCATATGCTAAACAGATTGCAAAACGCTTCGAGTACATGAAGATTTGTATTAGTTGTTTTCTTTTCATTGGCATCTTTTGCACTTAAACGCTGGTCACCCAACTCCTGCCACTCTCTTGTGAATGCTTCAAAAAATCCGCTCCGCTCCGAATCATGACTATGCCGCATCAACGTTTTATAAAGATTAATCGCATGCTCTTTTGCCGCGTTATTTTGTGAGCACCTGTAATATTCACTCAGCGCGTAGATTGCAAAAGCGCTTGCATAGATTTGCTTTTTTGTTTCGAGTGGTTCGCCGCCAACATTTACCGTCCAGTATACGCCGCCATAATCGTTATCTATAAAATATTTTATGATGTAGTCATAAGCGCGTGTTGCAATATCGGCGTACAGTGGATTTTTGGTGAGATGGCCCGCTGCCGAAAACGACCATAGTATTCTCGCGTTTAACACGGAACCCTTCGGCGCCCGGGAATAAACTTTGTTATCCTCATCTATGCGCCCGAAAAAACCGCCATTCCTGCTGTCGATTGAACAGGTGATCCAGAAGTTGAGAATTTTACCAAGTTCTGTTTCAACTTCATGTTGCAGTTGTGTAAGCGGTTCCTGCATTTCTCTTAATAATTTCCCTGATTCTGTTTACTGAATTTGCCGAACGCATACCATCGGGCGAGGTATTTTTCACGTAGTCAACAAGCAGTTCAATGTGCGACACCGCCACATGTAAGCGTGTGTCGGACGAAGCATAGTAGATATAAACGGTGTCGTCATCGTCGCGAATCCATCCATTGCAGAAAAGAACATTTGACACGTCACCTACCCGTTCTTCTCCAACCGGCGCCATAAAATAGCCTGCCGGTTTGTAAATCACCTTTGTTACGTCGGTGAGGCTCGTCATAAAGAGGTACAGCACATAACGCAATCCTGCCGCGGTGTTTCGTACGCCATGCGCGAGATGCAGCCATCCTTCCGACGTTTTGATAGGAGCAGGACCAAGCCCGTTCTTCGACTCATACACGGTATGATATTTCTTTTCATCTATCACGATTTCCTTTTCAATCACAGCATGTTCGATTGAGGGCGCCAAACCGAACCCGATGCCGCCCCCTGTACCCGCCTCAATAAAATTATCCTGCGGGCGCGTATAAAAAGCATACTGTCCATTTACAAATTCGGGATGCAGCACCACGTTGCGTTGCTGCGGCGAAGGTGTTTTCAGGTCACTCAGTCTTTCCCAGTGTAAAAGGTCGTGGGTGCGGGCTATGCCGCATTGCGCAACAGCTGCCGATTCGTTACCTTCTCTTGCATTCGTGTCTTTTCTTTCGGTGCAGAATATCCCGTAAATCCACCCGTCTTCATGTTCCACCACTCTCATATCGTATATGTTCACATCGGGGTCGTCTGTTTCAGGCATTGCCAAAGGTTCTTTCCAGAATCTGAAATGATCGATGCCATTCGGACTTTCTGCCACTGCGAAAAACGATTTTCTATCGTACCCTTCCACTCTCGCGATAAGCAAATATTTTCCATTCAACCTGATTGCGCCTGCGTTGAAAACGGCATTGATTCCAAAACGTTCCAGCAAATGCGGATTCGTGGCGGGGTCGAAATCGAAACGCCATTCGAGGGGAGTGTGTTCTGCGGTTAGCACGGGATATTTATATCTCGAGAAAAGACCATTTCCGTTCTCTTCCGCAGTGTTTTTTCTCGTGATGAGGTTTTCGTATCTCACCCGCAAAGCCTTTAAACGCGAATTGAAATCTTTTTTCATGCGTGTTAATTTTCAAGTTTGTTCCACCAGGTACGTTTTAAAATAACCACTGAAACAGCAAGTACCAGTACTGTTACCAGAAGCGGTAGTTTCATCCAGAGAACGATATACAGCGGCAGAATCGTTAAAGATGTCTGCGCAATTATTCCCATCACGATGTTGAACATGTCGAGACCAAATCTGCGGTTAGGGATAAACGTTGGGTCCTCTGCCGTTACCTGGTTATGTACAGGTTTCCAGAAACCCCATGGCCGCACGGTTTTATAGAAATTCTTAAGTACCGCCATATCTGTCGGCGGTGCAGCGTAGGTGCCGATTATTGAACCGGCAACAGATATCAGGAACAACCAGGGCCATTTATATAATAATAGTCCCGTAAAGATTTGCGGAAATACCAGCGCCGCGGCGATACCGGCCATCATCCCCCAAAAAAATCCGTTTGCGTTGAAGCGCCACCAGTACCATTTAAACATGTTGGCGGCGATGTACCCTCCATAAAGGGCGCCCACAATCCATTGCAGGACAGAGTTCACATCTTTCGCAAAGAACCCGAGAACAATTCCAAACGTAACAATGAAAATACCAGCGAGGTAATTCATCCATATAGTGCGTTTGGTTGACGCTCTAGGGTTGATATATTTCAGGTAAATGTCATTGACAATGTATGCCTGCGCCGCATTCAGTGTGCCGGAGAAAGTGCCCATAAACGCGCCTAACAAACCAGTTAGCACGAGACCGAGTATCCCGGTGGGAAGAAAATTGTTCACCACGGCCGGGAGTACCCTTTCGAAATCGGTGCCGGTTGGAGATGAAATATCCATCTGTTTGAAATAAAGGAGACCGAGCACTGTAATGCCAATTATGAGACTATACCTGATTGGCAAAAGCACAATTGAAACAAAACCCGTCATTTTTGATGCTTCTTTTGGAGAACGCGTTGAAAGGATTTTCTGCATATCGTAATTCGGTGCAGGACCGGCAAGGCTCGCAAAAATCCCCTTGAAGAGCATCATCATAAAAAAGATCGTGAACAGGCCGAAACCATCATCTTCTATCTTTTTGTTTGCTTCAGGTATAATGTTCGACCAGTCGAGGTCGAGTGTCCATCCAAAAAACGGGGTTGCCCAACCGTCGGGAACATTGAGTGTTTTATCCTGCAGGTGTATCATCGCGATCGCGCCAATGGAGATGCAGGCCACCGTCATAATCACATACTTGATTACATCGCCCAGTACAATACTATGCATACCGCCAAGTATTGAATAAAACATCGCGAAGAGGGTGAAGACTATGCCATATACATGTGGTACGAATTCAGGATCGACAGTAAAAGGGATGTAAGGCTGGACAAGATTCCAGGGAACGAAAATTTCGATAAACTTGCCGAGGCCAATGAAGCCATATGCTAAAAAACCCAGGCACCCAATCAGCGCAAATGCCACCACAACGTTATGTGATGCTTTTACGCCGGTGCCCGACAGCCCGAAACGGGTTGCCAACCATTCAGCGCCGGTGCTCGCATTCGAACGGCGAAGCCATTTGGCGAGAAACATCATGTTGAACACCTGGTTAAATACAGGCCACAGCCAGGGTATCCAGATGCTTTTTAATCCATAAACAAAACAGAGCGCTATCATCCACATGGTGCCGCTGATATCGAACATATCAGAAGCATCGCTCAGACCCAACATATACCACGGTAGCTTTTTGCCACCTAGCAGATAGCTTTCTTTGTTTACCCTCGCCTTTTTTCTCAGGAACCAGCCGATCATTACCATCAGGAGCAGGTAGGAAACGATAATAAGAGCGTCCGGTAATCGTAAGTTCAAGTGACAAGTGTTTAGTTAGTCTGGCGGGCCCCTGACAAATGTAGGTTCTATATGCCTTCAGGAGGTTATACTATTATGACCTTATTGTATACTTTTTTATGAGAAAATGAGGCCGCTGAGCCTTTTAATAGTAATATTCGTCTATACTTTTATTGCAATAATTTTATATTTTTAGGTAAGCAGGCTGCCAAAACTAACGATATGCAAAAGGAACTACTGAAAGAAATCACGCCATTAACGCAGGGCGACTGCTTTACACTTTTTTCGAGAGTAAAATCGAAATTTAATTTTCCGCTTCACTATCATGAGGAGTATGAGCTCAATCTGATCCTCGATGCGCCCGGTGCAAAGCGTGTGGTAGGCGATCACATGGCGGAGATTGAAGACTTTGAACTCGTTCTCGTCGGCTCAAACCTTCAGCATGGTTGGTTTCAGCATAAATGTACGTCGCCGAAAATAAGAGAGGTAACGATCCAGTTTCATAAAGATTTGTTTGATGAGAACCTGCTGCGAAGGAACCAGCTGAGTTTTATCAGGGGCATGTTTGAGAAATCATCCCGTGGAATTCTTTTTTCGAAGGAAACGACGAAGCAGGTAGCGGAACGATTGCTAAGCCTGAACGACAAACATGGTTTCGACTCTGTTCTCGAACTGATGTCGATACTTCACGACCTGTCGGTTTCGAGGAATATGAAGATGCTTTCAGACGCATCTTTCAATAATGTTGAGCATCATTTTTACAGCAGCAGGCGTATAGAGAAGACGATGCAATATATTAACCAGAATTTTGACAAGGTGATCACACTCGCGGAAGTGTCGAAGCTTGCGAATATGTCGGAGGCGGCCTTCAGCCGGTTCTTCAGAACAAAAACGGGTACTACTTTTATTGACAGCCTTAACGAAATCAGGTTGGGGCATGCTTCACGATTACTCATCGATACCACGCAGTCTGTTGCGGAAATCGCTTATAACTCCGGCTTTAATAATATTTCGAATTTCAACAGGATTTTTAAAAAGAAAAAGGGGACGACTCCGAAAGAGTTTAGAGAAAGTTATCTTAGCACGGGAACCAGGATTTTTATTTAAAAATTCTATTTTTTGACATGGTATGTTTAAAAGTCACCTTCATGAAAAAAATCAACCTGTTCTTTTTAATCCTCCTATCAGCAACTCTTTCCGCCCAACAAACCGACCGCCAGGTTATCCTCACTCAAATGAGGAAAGCGGCCAAAGAACTCCTGATTGAAAATCTTTATCCACGTAACATCGACACGGCATACGGCGGATATCTAAGCACATTTACATACGACTTCAAACCCACCGGCGACCAGGATAAAATGATCGTAACACAGGCGAGGCATATCTGGTCAACCGCAAAAGCCGCCGAATTTTTTCACGACTCTTCATACATCGCAATGGCGCGACACGGATTTCACTTTTTGAGAGATAAAATGTGGGACAGGGAAATGGGTGGATTTTATACCCTTGTAACCAGGAGCGGTGAACCAAAGAGCCCGATGAAAGATGCGTATGGAAACAGCTTTGCAATTTATGGGTTGGCCGCCTACTACGCTGCTTCGAAAGATGAAGAGGCGCTTGAGCTGGCAAAAAAAGGTTTTCTATGGCTCGAAGAACACAGTCACGATCCAAACCACAAGGGATATTTTCAGCATCTTGAAAGGAACGGCACGCCGGTAGTGAGACAGGCGTCTACACCTCAGGGTTCTGATCTTGGATTTAAGGACCAGAACAGTTCCATCCACCTTCTTGAGGCGCTTACAGAATTATATAGTGTATGGAAGGATCCTCTTGTAAAGGAGCGTTTGCAGGAAATGCTTTTATTGATACGCGACACGATGGTTGGTAACAAAGGCTACCTGACATTATTTTTCTATCCCGACTGGACACCCGTTTCGAATCGCGATTCCTCGCGCGCAATTATTCTTGAGCGCAAGAGCATCGATCATGTTTCTTTTGGCCATGATGTAGAGACAGCATTCCTGATGATGGAAGCATCCGAAGCATTAGGAATTGAACACGACCCAAAAACGTGGGAGACGGGTAAAACGATGGTGGATCATTCGCTCGCTACCGGATGGGACAATAAAAAAGGGGGATTCTATGACGAAGGATATTATTTTAAGGATAAGCCAGGTAAAATGACGATCATCAAAAACACTAAAAACTGGTGGGCGCAGTCGGAGGGTCTCAATACATTGATGATTTTCTCGGAAATATATCCGAAGGATAAGATGAACTATTTCGATAAGTTCAAAAAGTTATGGAACTACGCGAATACAAACCTGATAGATCATCAATACGGCGACTGGTATGAGTATGGAATAGATGATTCACCAAAAAGTAAAACCGCTTTAAAGGGCCATATCTGGAAGGGCACTTATCACAGTTTTAGATCGCTGATGAATTGTATCAGAAGGCTTGAAAAGAACGGTTAGTTCTGTTCGATAAATTCAAGTTGCTTCAGGTTGAACCCGCCGGTTTTCGCTTGTATTCTTATTCGTGCATTGTTACCGATAATCAAATTGTTTAAATAAATCGACTTCCACGATTTCATGCCGCCCGTGGCAGGAAGATAAATATTTTCGGCAACGATTTTATTGTTGACTTTAACATCAATGGACGCTCTTTTGTCTTGCGCGCTATAGTATATTCTTAATTTATATTTCTTTAATGGCCGTGCATGCACTGTATACTGCAGCCATTCGCCATCCTCTATGTCGCTAACAAAATATTGTTCGTAGTGCGAGGAATCCTTCCTGATATCTACCCCATCATTCCGGTAGGTGTTGCCCCGGTTGCCCCGTCCTGGTTGGCCTGACACATGATAGTTTGCGGTGTCGCGATCATAGTATGCTGATCCCTGTCGCCCGAGATCATAATCAACGGCCTGTATGATCGCCTGTTTGTCAATTTTATTTTCCCTGAACGGAATTGCTTCATCCGAATATACCTGCCTGAACATTGCATCAATAACGTCGGGGTGGAAAATGCAGTTCTCCAGCTTCGCGTACACAGCGGCTTCGATCATGCCGCTGTACACATCGCTTTCTTTTGGTTGTTCGCCAGTGCCATTAAAAAAATCTACCACCTGCATGAAGTTGTGGTTAGCGGGAATTTCGAGAGGATTTCCGGGTCCCATTTTTTTCGCCGGCCACCACGCCCAGCCGATGTTATGTTTTTCAAGCAACCTGATTGCTTCAGTGAACCACACATTTGAATTTTCACCTGTTTCACCAAGCCATACGGGAATGTTGTACTTCTCGCGTGCATCGAGCATTCGCCTTATTTCTTTATCGGTATTAAAGGACCAGTATTTGTGAAAACTCAGCACCATATTATCATCCCACGGCGGCAACATGCCGTTGTAATTGTTTCCCCAACCATTGCCTTCAATGATGATGATATGTTTTTTATCTACTTCGCGGATCGCCGCAGTGATATCTTTCAATAAACTGGTGAGCGGTTCATTCTTTTTTTCGTTGATACCATTTTTATCGTTGACAGGATCTTCAAATCCAAAATTTGGTTCATTGATCAGATCGTAAGCAGCGATATTAGGTTCGTTCGCATAGCGCCCGGCGAGTTTTTTCCAGAGAGCGATTGTTTTTCTTTTATTTTCTTCGCTTGCCCAAAGTGACGGATAAGTAGTGTCACGGTCTGAAATGTTCAGGTCATTGCCCTGTCCGCCAGGTGCTGCATGCAGGTCAAGAATAAGATACATGCCGTTTTGCCTGCACCACGACAGTAGGCTGTCGGTCATTTGAAAACCCTTATCGAGCCACGTGTTCCCGCCTTTGACAGGTTCTTTTTCTATTGGCAGAGTGTAAAGATTGTAATGCATGGGAAGCCTCACCGAATTGAATCCCCATGATTTCATGGAATCAATATCTATTTTCCTGATGTTGTTCGCTAGCCAGGTCTCATAAAATTCTTTTGTCTGTTCAGGACTCGTCAGTTCTTCCAGTCTCTTCCTGATGCGGTGTTGCTGAGCCTGGTTATGTATCCTCAGCATGTAGCCTTCCTGTACCATCCAGCCTCCGAGACCCATGCCGCGCAGCAAAACGTTTTCACCTTTTTCGTTTACAATTTTTTTGCCGTCGGTTTTGAGGAACCCTTGTGCGCGTATAGAATTTCCTGATGAAGCAAACACAAAAACAACCATACTAACTATAACCACAAAATATTTCTTCTTAATCATCTGCATAATCAATTTTGTCACCGATTTTGTCACCACACATATGTCGCAACATCTCCTCCTTCCAGTTTCGTCACAGCTATCCTGTTCTTGAATTTGATATTGAAAATTTGTTTTTGGTTCGAGTTATTCGAAACGATTAGCACATGTTTGCCTGCAGGGTTAATAAACGCGACAGTCGAAAGCGAATCTGTTTCATTAGAACCGATACGCACAGAACCGGGTCTCACAAATTTTGAAGCATGGGCTATAGAGTAATAAGCGATATTGCGCGAGAAGCTGTCTTTATCTATGGTAACAGCACCCTGGCACATGTCACAACCTCCCCGGTCGGTGTAAGGTTTATATTCCGGATCAGCAGCAAGGTTCCACTCAAGCACGTTCCTGCTCCAGTTTCTTGTGGCGCCGATAATGAGCCTTTGTACGGGTGATGCAATGTTTATCCCCGGCCTGCCAGGTCTCTCCACAACCATTTGCTCCGTAAAATAAATGTGCTTGTCAGGGTATGCTTCGTGCACATCTGTCAACGCCTCAATATTGCCAGCATATAAATGAAAGCCTGAGCCATCGATGTATTTCGCCGCTTCGGGATCTTCATAAATTTTAACCGGGTAATCGGGCCTGTTGGCATTGTGATCGTACACAATGATTTTCGTTTTGATATTATTTTCTTTGAATAACGGGCCAAGATGGTTCCTTACAAACTCAGCCTGGTCAGGAGCAGTCATCAATAAACTGGGATTATTCCCGGGGTGAAGCGGCTCATTCTGAACAGTGATGGCATCAATAGTTATGCCTTCCGCTTTCATCTGCTGAACATACTTCACAAAATATTTTGCATAAGCGCGGTAATATTCGGGAATCAACTGGCCACCCCTTGTGTCGTGGTTGGTTTTCATCCATACAGGCGGCGACCACGGCGATGCGAGAATTTTTAACGAAGGAACAATTTGTAAAATTTCTTTCATCACCGGTATTACATCTTCGCGATCCGGACCCAGGTCAAACTTTTCCATCGCGGTGTCGGTTTCCCCCGGCGGCAAATCGTTATATGAAAATATTTTTTCGTTCAGATCGGATGCGCCGATACTCAACCGGATATAACTGATACCAATATTATTACCATCCGTAGCAAATAATTCCTTCAGCAACGCCGCACGGGCAGTGGCACTCATTCTCACAATATGCTGAGCGCTTCCACCTGTGAGGGCAAAGCCGAATCCATCAATCGACTGGTATTTTCTGGAATCATCAACAGTAATAACCTGGCCCGAAACAGACCTTTGTCCGAATTCAAGAGGTGCCTGCTGAGTAAACAGCACGGACCGGTCGGAGCGGGTGAGCCAGTAATCTATCTTCCTGTTTTGCGCAATAGCGCTACTACCTGTGAGAAGGCACAGGTAAACCAACACGTATAAAAATCTCATGATGCCTGCCGGTCGTTAATTATCATTTCTCTCAATTCCCTGTTGTATTTATTCCGGTACTGTACAGGCGATAGCCCTGTAAATTTTTTAAAAGTAGTTCTAAACGCCTTGGTATCGGTATATCCCACTTTATACATTACCTCATTCACATTTTCACGCGATGTTTCAAGGCTCATCTTCGCCGCCTCGATCTTTACACGCTGAATGTATTCCACAACCGTATTAGACGTCGCTTTTTTAAATCTCCTTTCAAGATTTCTTCTTCCTAATGCAAACATCGACGCAAGCTGGTCTACACTGATCTTGTCATCGAAATTGCTTTCTATGAATTCCTGCGCTTTTTTGATAGGCTCGTCTTCATGGTCCTTCTGACCTTTGAACATGATAAAGGGCGACTGACTCTGGCGGTCGATATCTATCTGGAAAGCTTTCGAGCAGAAAATAGCGATGTCGCGTCCGGCATATTTTTCTATCAGGTAAAGAATGAGGTTGAGATATGAAAAGGCGCCACCGCTGGAATAAATGCCGTTTTCGTCGGTAATAATTTTGTCTTCTACAAGCATTACCTCCGGATATGTTTTCCTGAAATCATTTGCAGCCATCCAATGTGTTGCGCATTGTTTTCCGTTGACAAGACCTGTTTCCGCCAGGAGGAACGCGCCTACGCACAGGCTGGCCACTTCGGCGCCATTATTATACTGTTTGATGATCCAGGGAACAAAGTCCTTATTATTCTCAACTGTCACACAGGGGTTGCCGTCCAGCGCCGGGATCACTATCAGGTCCGTGCGGTCTATATTCTTTATTAGCTCGTCGGCCCGCACGCTGAACATACCATTATACACCGGCGTATCTTCAGTGAGGCCCACCAGCTGCACCTTGAAAAGTGGCATCTTACCGATCCGTTTCAACATCTCGTTTACTTCGCTGAATAACAGTCTTGGACCTTCCAGGCTTCCGAGTATTGCTCCCTTTGGAATGAGGATTGAAATGTGTTTCATCTGTATATGGCGTTTTTTGACGAATCGAAAGTAAGGAAGTTCAATGTCGCAAACAACCCCTCAAGTGGTCGGAATGACGCCCGCTACCTGGCCGGTCGACAGGGGGGCAGGCGCATCTTTTACCATCAAATAATCGTAACTTATAAGGGAGAAAAACCTGCTATATGAAAAAGCTCTTTTTCATAGCGCTGATAGTATTATTCAGTGCAGAACCTCTCCTGTGTTGTACCACTTTTTTCATACATAAGAATGGCCAGTTTGCCTTTGGCCGAAATTACGATTGGATAACCGATGCAGGAATGGTGTGTTCAAATCTGCGCGGTCTTTCAAAAACATCTATTAAAATGCCTGAAGGATCTTCTGTCGACTGGGTGTCGAAGTATGGAAGTATTACGTTCAACCAATATGGCAAAGAGTTTCCTAACGGAGGAATGAATGAAATGGGATTGGTGGTGGAAATGATGTGGCTCGATGGATCGCAATATCCGAAACCTGATAAACGTCCTTCCATGTTTGTGCTTCAGTGGATACAGTATCAGCTCGATAATTGTGCAAGCGTAAAAGAAGTAATCGCCACAAATAAAAAAATTCGCATTTCAACAAAGGGTAACGCGCCTGTTCATTATTTGATTGCAGATGCGAGTGGTGATGCCGCGACAATTGAATTTCTTGGTGGCAGGCTGGTTGTGCACAGGGGAACAAATCTCCCGCTGCCTGTTCTTGCAAACACCGCGTACGCTACCTCTTCGAAACTTGCCGATGTGGAAGTTTCGCCGGATGAATTTGGCAACCTTCCTGCCAGCCATTCGTATAGTGATAATTCGGTGAGAAGATTTGCACATGCCTGCTCGATGGTGAAAAAATATCAGCAGTCTGATATCGGCTCTTCTATTGTTGACTATTCGTTCCAGATTCTTGACAAAGTGAACCAATCTGAATTTACCAAGTGGAGTATCGTTTACGATTTGAATAATAAAACTGTTTATTTCAAATCTGCACGTTTTCCGGATATCAAATCCCTTTCTTTTTCCGACATAGACCTCAGTTGCAATTCGAAAGCCGTCTCATTCGACATGAACCAACCATCATCGGGTAACGTTGGAAAACTCTTAGCGCCTTTTTCCGATGAGCTCAACCTGAGTATTATGAGGACCGCTGTCAGCGAAAGTCGAAGCCAGGTTCCGTTAACAGAGGAACACGTAAAAAATTCCGTTGCCTATGCCTCGGCAATCCGGTGCAGCATCAATTAGTTATTTACAAGGATGCGTTTAGCCTGTGTTCCTGCCAAAAGAGTGTACATACCTTTAGCGAGACCATTTACATTAATGCTGTGAGTGCCTGCATTGGCCTGTTCGTGTTTAACCAGCTTGCCGTCAGCGCTAAATAATTTCAGGCTCATAGTTTTGCTTACCTGCACGTTTGACGCTTCGGGTCAAAGAGATGCGCTGCTAAACATCCCGCCGTGTAAAAGCACCTCGTAAGGTTGGCCGATATCTTCGGCAAAGCCGGCGAATTTGCCGGGGTCGGCGGTATTGAAGGTGAACATATCATAATGACAGGGGATCACCATTTTTGCCCCGATATCGCGGCCAAGGGTTGCAGCTTCCTGCGCATCGAGATTACCTGCCACGCCCCTTGACGGATCGTTACCATTTATTGGAAGAAATGCCAGATCTATATTATAGGGCCTCAAAATATCTACCATCCCATCAAACCATAACGTATCCCCACTATGGTAGATGGTCCAGGCGCCGAACCTGATTACATAGCCCATGAATTTGCATTTCCCTTTTTCGTTCCTTTCAATTTCATTATGCTTCGCTGGCACGCCATAAAATGTAAACTCATCCACCGTTACGCTTTCGCCGGCGTCAAGGCCCGTAGGGTAATTTACATCACATTGAACGCGATCACAAACAAACTGCCTGTTCGCTTCCGGTATAATGAATTGAATGCCCGGATTATTTTTTAAGATTGGTTGCAACGTTGCAGCATCGAGGTGATCGGTATGATTGTGGCTTGAAGAAACGATCGAAATATTCTCCAGCAATTCCGGCGCGATAACCCTTTCGCTCATGCGAATATGCGGTTTGTTAGTCGACGCATATTTTACGGTAAGCGAATCAGAAAGATAAGGATCTACCAGGATACGCTTACCATTAAACGTGACCAGGTAGCCGCTTTGTCCCAACCACCAGGCGTGAAAGTTTACACTGTCGTTCGCAAACCGCCCGACCTCGTTAATCAGTTCTTCATCTTTTAGATGTGCGGGAATCATTACAGTTGTTTTCTTACCATGTGCGCACCCTTTACCATGTTTGCCAGCTTTCGCCTTGCGGCCCACCGTGCAGTCTGGCTGAGACCGCAATCGGGAGCTACCGATAATTTTTCTGCCGGAACATATTTCAGGCACCGTTCGATTCTCTCTTTAACATCTTCAGCTGTTTCTACGTAATAATTTTTTACGTCCACCACACCTACGGCCACATCCATCTTTTCTGCGAAAGGAGCGAGCAATTCAATTTCTGCAAACTCACGATTGGCCATTTCAATATGAATTTCATCTACGCTGAGATCCAGGAATGATGGAAGCATTGGTTTGATGCTTCTGTATCCAACCGGCCTTCCTTTGAAATTTCCAAAGCACATGTGTGTCGACAACCGGCATTTGCCCCTGATGGATTGAACAGTTCTATTGAATATGTCGACGAATCTCTTTGTGTCTTCTTTGTATGCGTAGCAGCTCATTGATGGTTCGTCAACTGTAATTTCAGTGCATCCTGCGGCAACAATATCCTCAAGCTCCTTGCTAACAATAGGTAACAGCGCTTCAGTGATTTCGAACCGGTCTTTGTAATTTTTATTTGGAAGAAGTCGCCCGCTTAACGTGTAAGGACCAGGCACACTTGATTTGAGTACAACATTGGAAGGAGCGAGTCTTTTCAACCGTTGGAATTCTTTTACGCCACCGAGACCGTTGGGTGCGGTAAGCGTGTCGATGATGTCGTGTTTGCCGCGTTGATCGTGCGCGGGCGGACCGAATTTCCGCACTTCAGTTTCGTTTGGCAGTATTCCTTTTATAAATCCATAAAACGAAAGGTTGAAGTCGAGCCGTGTTTGCTCTCCATCGGTGATAACGTCGAGACCGGCTGCCACCTGGTCGTGGATGGCGTTTACCACTGCATCGTCTACCATTTCTTCGATGTCGGCGGCGCCGAATTTGTTGAGATTTTGTGAAGCAAATTCCAGCCATCCTGGGAATGGATAGCTGCCGATAACCGTTGTTCTGATTGGAAATTCTTTCATTTAGTTATATTTAATTGCCTGCGTTCCGGAATACTTCTGCCATCCGGTGCGCATGCTCGTCGTACGCGTTTTCAAATAGTTCCTTAGCTTTTTCGGCGCCAACAATAGCATTTGCGGTTAATACCTTCGGTGGTTTACCCGCTGCTGTCAAAATCGCTGCCACTTCTGCTTTGATGGAGTTAATTACCATTATGCCACCGACGGTTGAACCGGGCGAGACGGGTGTTTCGAGACCCGGAATGTTTATCATTGAATCGCCAACCGGTGCGCCGCTGTCAAGTACAAGATCGGCGAAGTCGGATAATTTTTTTCCGTCGCTTCTCTTGCTTTGAGATTGTGAAAGATGACTTTTTGTGACCAGGGCTACCACCTTTATACCTTTCGCTTTGAACAGTTCTGCCATTTCAATTGGAACGATATTGCAGCCGCTTGAAGAAACGACAAGCGCTGTATCTTTTTTGTCGAGGCCAAAATTTCTCAGAATTCTTTCGGCAAGCCCCGGAACATTTTCGAGGAACATAGCCTGGCGCTGTCCATTTGCGCCTGCGACATTATTATGGTACGTAAGTGACAATTCGACTATTGGATTGAAACCGGGGTATGATCCGTAACGCGGCCACATTTCTTCGACCATTATGCGACTATGGCCCGTGCCGAATACATGTACCACCCTGTTTGCGAGAATGCTTTCGGCGAACCATGCTGCGGCTTGTTTGATTTCCTTTTCCTGCGCTTCGACTTTATCTGCGATTGCGCGGCATTTTTCGATGTATTGTTTTGTAAAACTCATTTTAGTTTTTTCTTTTTCGGAATCTCTAGTCGTGAGGTGTGAGGCGTGATTTTGGATTTTGTCGCCTCACGCCTCACGCTTCACGCCTTAAGCCTGCACCGATGCAAAACACGCGGCGCCTATTGCACCGGCCATATCGTTGAATTGTGCCTTTACAATTTCTACCTTGTTGCCACCAGGCCTCCACTCATAAAGCGAAAGAAATCTTTCCAGTGGTTCGGCGAGGTCGGCTCCTGCCTCTGTTATCCCTCCTCCAAGAATCACACATTCCGGTGAAATCATATTGGAAATGGATGCAATAGCGATGGCCAGTTTTCTCACCGATGCGAGCCAAACCCATTTTGCAAAATGGTCGCCCGCGCGGTATGCTTCCAGCAATGAATGTGTGTCTTTATACTGACCTAACGAACGTTTTTGTATTGTACAGTTGCCGATCGCGTCCTCAAGGCTCCCCGGCATGCCGGTGATATCCGCAGGATCTTCGCAATTCAAAGAAATGTGACCGATATGTCCGGCTTTCTGAAAGTTTCCCTGGTATGGCTTTCCATCAATTAATATTGCTCCGCCAACGCCGGTGCCAAGTGTAAGCATCACCGCGTTTTTACGGTTTTTTGCTGAACCGAGTGTTGACTCGGCCATCAATGCGGCCACCGCATCATTCAACACCCACGTTTTACGACTTAGAAAATTCGACCAGTCAAAAGCCTCAAGTCCATGCAGGCGGCCCGGCATAAACTCAATCACCGAGTTATTCTGATCCGGAATTCCGGGCGCTGAAATACCCACAACGAAATTGCTGAGGCCAAGTTTTTCCTTTGCCTGTTCTATCGAACCCTGGATTGTTTGCTTCCAGTTTTCGTAACCATCGTTGGTGGGTGTGTATTCCTGGTAGAGTAATCCTCCGTGTCCGTCGACAGCAACGGTTTTTATCCGCGTCCCTCCAAGATCAACTCCTATTGCAATTTTCGACATGTATTGAAATTAATATTGTCCTTCTGTTATGCTCCATCCACCGTCTACAGCTATTACTTGTCCCGTAATAAAATTCGCGTGATCGGACAATAAAAATACTGCGAGGCCGTCGGCGTCGTCGGGAACGCCGATTCTGCCGCCATCGAGTGGTTGTTTGGTTTTTATAAACTGCATAATATTTTCATCGGTCGCTGCTCTTTTAGACATTGGCGTTTCAATGAGCGCGGGGGCGATCACATTTATGCGGATATTATTTTGCGCATAGTACGATGCTATTGATTTTGAAAAACCAATAACTGCGGATTTTGCCGCTGCGTAAGCATGCGTGGTGAAGTATTTGGGAGAAGGCGAATAGCCCAGCACCGAACCCATGTTAAGGATAGCGCCGGCCTGTTTGTGTTCGAGAAAATACCTTACAGCCGCACGATTCGAGAGCATCAATGAAGATAAATTTAGGTTTAAGGTTTGCTCCCATCCTTCAAGCGACATTTCGTGAAGCGGGCCGTCGCCATATTTTCTGCCACTACCTCCGGCAACATGATAAATGCCATCGAAACCGCCGAAGCTTGTTGTACAGATCCTGATCGCGGATTCAGCCGCGTCTTCTTTGGAAGCGTCGGCGATGGCTACTTTACCATTTTCTTTCAGCTGGCTCACGGCTGCGGCAGCAGTTTCTTCATTTCTGCCTGTTACCACTACGCGGGCGCCTTCGCGGATGCAGGCAAGTGCGGCCGATAATCCCATTCCGGATGTTCCGCCCATTATCACCAGCCTTTTACCCGTAAGCCAATTTCCTGACATGTCGCCGCTGCAAGTTTTTGTTTAGCGCGGTGAAATTAAATAAAAATCCCCCCAAAATGGGGGGATTGAGAATATGGTTGGAGGATGGTTTTATTGCTGATCCCTCACACTCGCCCTGCGGGCTCGGTTCGGGATGACAGCAAACTCACTGATGTCATTCCGAGCGCCTGATGTCATCCCGAGCGGAACGAGGAAGCATTGATGTCATCCTGAGCCCATTCGGCTTACGCCTCAGGGTAAACTCCGCGAGGGATCGGCGGAGAAGCCACTTTCATCAATTGCTTGTTACTTTCAACTCAACACGCCTGTTGGCCGCTCTCTCAGCTTCAGTATTATTACCATTCAGCGGATTCGTGTCGCCGAAACCAACTGCTTTAAGACGTTCTGCTTTGATGCCATTCAGTTCAAGGTACTCTTTCACACTCTCAGCCCTCGACTGAGAAATCTTCATGTGATTGCGTCCGTCGCTGCTGGTATATCCTTCAATCAACACATGCAGATATGTATTTTCATTCAGGATTTTTACAATTCCGTCGAGCACTTCCTTCGATTTCTTTGTAAGAGCCGAGCTCTTGTATTTAAACTGGATTCGTTTCGCGTACCTGTCAATTTCACTTCTTAACTGTTTGTCAATTTCAGGACAACCATTATTTTCTTTCACACCTTTCACGTCAACACATTTGTCTTCATCGTCGTTTACACCATCCTGGTCTGTATCCGGGGCAGGGCAACCGTTACGTTTAGCGGCACCTGCGAGGTTCGGGCAGTTGTCGTCTTTGTCAGGCACTCCGTCGTTATCCTGGTCCGGGCAACCCTTTGCAAGCGCGCTGCCTTTAAGTTTCGGACATTCATCTTCGAGGTCAGGAACGCCATCGCCGTCGCGGTCTTTCTTCTTTGCTTCACGTTTCTTATCCTTGTTGAGGAATACGCCAATGGTGGCGCCTATTACCTGGTTTTTGAATGAACCCGTATTGGTGTTTGCAGTATAGAAGTCGCTTAGACCTTTGCTATAGTTTGCGGTCAGGAAGAGCTGACCAAATTCGACTCCCGCCAGCGCGTTTACACCGAAATCAACATTTTTATATTTTCCCGACGACCTGGGCACCTTTAGACTTGTGTTCTCAGACGCCTGTACGCTACCGTTGTCGAAATAAACACTGGTAGACTCTCTTCCGCTAAACAGGAAAGAAACATACGGACCTGCACCAATAATAAATCTCGACTTCTTTCCAAGATCTTTTTTAAAGACGATGTTCAACGGCATTTCCATATAGTTTACAAACTGGCTGCCTGTAACTTTTGTGATCCCTGATACACTGCTATCGAGCTGTGTTGAAAATTTACGCCCCTTGTTGATATACGACATCCCTGTTTGAAAATACAGGGTGTTGGAATTGAAGAGGTGTGTTTCAGCGAGGATGCCGACATGAAAACCAGTTCGCGATGAATATTTGTAATCGAGACTGTCCCACTGCGGACTGCTGTTACCTGGTACTGAGGAACTGTTTATGCCACCTGTGAGTGCTGTACGGAGCTGTGCATCTGCACTTGTGAAAAAGCCTGCGCACAAAAGAAGGGCTACGGCCATCTTTTTCATAAGATCACTATTGGATTTAAAAAAGGATTTCGAACGATTATAACGCAGAAAAAACCGGAATATTACGGGATGCGGCTGGTTTCTAAGCCTCTGAACCTGCTTTTTCGAGGGTGAACGAAAAACGGCTACCGACGCCTTCTTCGCTTGTAATATGCAGAGCGCCATTGTTTTTGGCCAGGAACTCCTTGCAAAGCATCAGTCCGAGACCCGTGCCCTTTTCGCTGCCGGTGCCGCGTGTGGTGAAATATTCGTTGTGACTTATTTTTTGAAGGGCGCTCCCGGAAAGGCCGATGCCGCTATCTTTTACATACACTTCTACCGCATCGGGATGGGTGTCGGCGCCAATCTGTACGCAGCCCTGCTCAGGGGTGAATTTGATGGCATTCGATACGAGATTGCGTAGCACCAGCTGCAGCATTTCCTGTTGACCGTGAACGAGCACATCGTTTTTGATGGTATTGATAAGCCGTATATTTTTTGCCTCGGCCTGGCTTTTCATCTGGCTAAATATCTCTTGTGTAAACACGCGCACATTGACAGTGGTCAGTGAAACATCAAGTGTCTGCATCTGGCATTTGGCCCATTGCAGCATGTTTTCCATCAGAGTGGTGGTGTAGTTGAGGTCCTTCATCACTTCTGGAACCATTGCCTTAATATCTTCTGCGGGCATGTCGTATTTCTCGATGTTGTGAAAGATATTTCTTAACGCATACATCGGTGATTTCAGGTCGTGGGCGATTACTGAAAAGAGTTTATTCTTAAGATTGTTGAGATCGCGCAGTTCAGCTGCCTGTTTGTCGAGCAGTGCGGCATTGTGCGCAAGCGTCTGTTGGTAGTTGGCGTTTTCTTTCTTAACAAGAAACAGCCCGAAGAAAATAAATACGATCGCGATGAGGTGATTGAAGAGATAGAGCACGCCATTTACTTCAAGCTGAAACTGGTAATTTCTCCATACAACGGTAAGCACAAAATAACTGATCATGGAAAGTGTGACCGTGAAGATCATATGGCCGATATCCTGGATGAAGAATACGGCGAGAATTCCGTACAGTATAAAGAACAGTTCTATTCCCAGGTTCATCCCGCTCAGGTACACGATGCTTGTGATTACGGGGTAAAGAATAAAATAGCTTAATGTGCTTACCTCGTAACTTCTTTTGCTGTTGAGAAATAACACAAGCAGGCTCACCAACGCGGGCATGCATGCTGCCACCCAGCCGAGTGTAGAAATTTTATGACTGCTTATTAATGCGCTTATTGGTATCGCTACACCGAAGATGAACTGGAAAAAGTTAAGCAGGTTAAACACCTTTAGCTTGCGGCGTTCATAGTCTTCGAGCTGATCGGTAACGCCGAGGGATTGAATTTTATCGAAAAACGTAGTAATATGGCGGGGTAAAAAGATGTTCCGCAGAGAATTAGAATACTGATGAAGATAGCCGGGCGAGCCAGAGAAGAAGGAAGTTTTGATAGGAAACTCACTAATTGCCGGCTTTTCCTGAACATGCGCCATGTTCCGGGATGGATTTTTCATAAATATTCTGCGGTTAGTATTGGAAGTGTAAAATAAATATAAACTTTAATATCTGATATTAAAAGAGTATAAAAGATATTAAACGCTTGTTGATCGGAGTCATGGCATGTGAGGCATAGAAATGGTATGACAAACGTGTACCGGTATGAAAAAGATACTACTTCAACTATTCGGGTTGCTCGCTGCTGCGTCATCGCTACAAAGCGCAAACGGGCAATGTTGTACCATCATTGATATGGCCAAAGAGGCTGGTACATTCACTATACGCGATAGTCGCAGCGGAAGGATACAACTGTTTAAGCCCGACGCTCTCGAAGGCGCCGAATTAAAAATAGGAGATTCGGTCGACGTGAAGTTCGATTCAATGAAGGTGGTGTCGGTAAAAGGTGTTGCAAAAACATACGACCTGCTGGAACCTTTGTATAACGATTCATGCTGTGTTGTGATGAAACTCGACACGCTTATGCCGGATTCTGTTTTCAGGGTGACCGCCAGGAATATTTCGTCGGGAAAAAGTATTTATTTCAATTTGCCCTCAACATTGCGGCCGTCGTTAGATTCAGGTACAGTAGTGTTCATGCATCCCAGTCATGGCTATGCGATGGTCGCTACCCGGACCGACAGCACACGAAAAGCACTTTTTGGATTTCCGGTTCTGGAGAAGCCGGATAATTAGCTGGTGAACATCATCACGACGCCGAATATTAAGAATGCCGAAGCAGAATAAAGGCTGAGCGCGTCATTTCTTCCCGTTATTAAAATATTCGCGAACAATATCAGCGACACGATGGTAAAGAATGCGCCGATCACAAAAGAAAGATTGTTTAGCTTTTTATACATCGTGTTCAATTTAGAAGAAAATAATGTTGAGAATAATCGTAATGGCCAGTAGCAAAATGGCCAACGGCACGATGCGCTGGTACCATTTCGCCGAAGTGTATTTTGGTTTTTCTGTCAGTGAATACACCAATCCCACCAAGTCCTTATCCGGCTTTGGTTTCGTGGCGAGGCTGATCACAATGGTCAGCACAAAATTTACGATCCACGATACGGCTGCAACAATGAAGGCCTGCCCCATGCCACTTTTTATTGGAAATAACGGCGCTATCCATCCGCCTTTTCCTTCCGCGATTGTAAGACCATGAGTGATTGCGGCGCCAAGTGTGCCGAATACAAGTCCCCAGAATGCGCCATGACCTGTTGTTCGCTTCCAGAACATGCCGAGAAGGAATGTTGCGAAGAGAGGTCCGTTCACAAATCCGAAAACAAGTTGCAGGAAGTCGTTAATGTTGTTGAAGCCCTTCGCGATATATGCGGTGGCGATAGAAATCAATATACCCGCGACTGTTACGAATTTTCCGAATACGAGATAGTGTTTGTCGGATCTGCGTTTTACAAAATATGCCTGGTAAACGTCGTAAGTTACCACTGCGTTGAAGGCCGTAACGTTCCCTGCCATACCACTCATGAACGAGGCCATGAGCGCCGTGATACCAACGCCAAGAAGTCCGCTCGGATAGTAATGTGCGATGAGTGATGGCAGCGTCATAGTGTAATTGAGTTGTCCATCAGCTTCAACAGGTATGCGGTAGCCATTCGCCTGGAGTGCGGGTTGCATCAATGCGATCGCCACTACGCCGGGCAGTACAACAATCAGGGGCATCAGCATTTTAGGAATAGCGGCAATGATAGGTGTGCGCTGCGCATCGCCCATATTTTTTGCGATCATCGCGCGTTGCACCACGAGGAAGTCGGTACACCAGTAGCCAAACGACATGACAAATCCCAAACCGAATATGAGCGACATAAAATGCAATCCCATTGGATTGGCATCGGGGTCGCCCATATATTTCCATGCATGGGTCATATAAGAAGGAAGCTGGGCCTTTACATTTTCCCATCCACCTGCATCATGAAGTGCAACGATAACCAATGGCGACAGGCCAAGCACGATGAGAAAGAACTGAAGCACTTCATTATAAACGGCGCTGGTGAGACCTCCGAGAAAAGTGTAGACCATCACAATGCCAGCCGCTACCCAGATCGAAACATCGAAGTTCCATTTCAGGATGATCTCGAGCATTTTTGCAAGGGCATACAGCGATATGCCTGATGAAAATACCGTCATCACTGCGAACGATATCGCGTTGAGTCCGCGTGTTTTTTCATCGAATCGCAGGGAAAGGTATTCCGGTACACTGCGCGCTTTGCTCCCATAATAAAACGGCATCATGAATACGCCAAGGAACACCATGGCGAATATCGCGCCGACCCAATAAAAGTGAACGGTCATGATACCATATTTCGCTCCCGACGCCACCATGCCGATAACTTCCTGTGCGCCAAGGTTAGCCGAAATAAAGGCGAGGCTGGTGATCCATAACGGGATGTTCCTGCTGCTGGAAAGGAAGTCGTTGCTCGACTTAATCTTTCTTTTAATGAGAAATCCTACGCCGATAACAAATAAGAAATAAACTATAATAATCAGGTAGTCTGGCGCTTGTAAATTCATAGCAATCGTTAAGTGGGAGGAGACGTTACTGGCGCAATATATTTTATTTGTGTAACTTTAAAACACACACTCATCATTAATAAAAACTGATTGACATGCCTGCAGTAAAGAAGGAATTTACGGCGCACGAAAAGAATCCCCTGGCCAGCCTGGATGAATGGGAAGATGCTGTACTGGAAAGATATCCAGAGCCGGGTGTTCCGGCCAAAACGAAAGAAGACTTCAGGAATTACGAGCAGCCGGGACGGGATACTGTGCGTGAATTTTACCGGTTGAACCATACTTACCAGACATATGATTTTGTTCTTGACAAGAAAGCGAATTACCTGAAGTTCGATAAAAAAGAAATGCCGGTTTGGAACGCCTTTGATTTTTTGAACCAGCTGGTAGATGATTCAGATCCCGATACCGACCTCGATCAGTTTCAGCATTTACTTCAAACATCTGAGGCTATCCGCGCCGACGGTCACCCCGACTGGATGGTGTTGACAGGTTTGATGCACGACATGGGTAAGGTGCTGTGCCTGTTTGGTGAACCCCAGTGGGCGGTTGTCGGTGATACTTTCCCTGTAGGTTGTGCTTATTCGGATAAAGTGGTGTATCCTGAATATTTTAAAAATAATCCTGATTACAACAGGCCGGAGTTTCAAACGCAAACAGGTGTGTATGAAAAAGGATGCGGGCTCAGGAATGTTCATATGTCGTGGGGCCATGATGAATATGTGTACCAGATGATGAAGGATCATTTACCTGAAGAAGGACTTTACATGCTGCGTTATCATTCGTTTTATGCATGGCATCGTGAGGGCGAGTATGGTTATCTTCTCGATGAACATGATAAAAAGATGTTGAAATGGGTGCAGCTTTTTAATCCATATGATTTGTATTCGAAGAGTCCGAAGCCCCCGGTGTGGAGTGAGTTGAAATCCTATTATGAAGATTTGGTGGGCAAATATCTGCCGCAGACGATAAAATTTTAAAGCCTCCTGATTTTAATATTTTTGAAACTTACTGCATCTCCATGATCCTGTAACAGGATAAACCCTTCTTTGGCCTCCCCGAAAGCCGGCCAAACTTTATACTTACTCCGCGCAACCAGCTTGCGGTAATCTTCGGAACCACGCACATACTCCAATACTTTCACTCCATTCAAAAAATGTTCAACCCTGTTATCGGGATGCACCACAATGCGGCCCTGGTTCCACTCACCGGGAGGTTTAATAAACCGCTCTTGCTTTTCAGCTTTTATTAAATCATACAACGAAGCGAGCGTACGATTTCCCGCTATGCCAAACTTCGCATCAGGATGAAGAGAATCATCGAGCAGCTGATATTCGAGCCCGATCGCAGACCCATCAGTTTTTTCCTGCAGCGTCACAAAATATTTTACTCCACTGTTTCCACCGGGTGATATTTTGAAAGAAAACGAGAGATCAAACGCGCCGTACTTATCTGTCGTGATAATATCTCCACCATTCGCGCTTTCCTTTCCCTGTGAAGAAAGAACGGAAAGCGTACCGTTTTCTATCGCCCAACCTTTTCCGGGAAATTTATCTGAACGTGCACTTCGCCAACCCGCAGACGTTTTTCCATCGAACAATAATTTCCATCCGTTCGATTGCTCATATCCAGTAAGCTGGTTATCCTGCATATTTACCACGAAAATATTATCACCAAAAGATGCAGGCGAAGGTTTCGTATCGAGGTTGATATTCTTGAAATATACTTTCTTTCCCGCGTGTGCCTCATCATCGACGGCATGCACCTGCAATGCGATGAAGCCGGTATTGTCGACCGTGTCTACTACATAAGCGACGGGTTTTCCATTGAGCCACGTTTTTGTTTCGTTGCCTATGCATTCAATTTTAAGATTGTTGAATTCATCTGCTTTGAATGCATCCATCGCAGGAGTGTTTAAAGGCAACGGATAAAGCCATCCCCGCCTCGCTTCGTCATATATTCCTGCACTCCATCTGCGCGATGAAGGATCAATCTCCACCTGGCGGCCATACACTTTTTTGCCGGCTGAATCGAAATGGCTACGCATCATTACGCCGGAATTATTTGCAGTGTCTTCTATTTTGAAATCGAGTGTAAGAACGAAATCGCCGTATTCTTGCCCGGTACACAAAAACGTGTTTCCTGTATTTGTTTTTGTAGTGCCTACGATCATCCCGTCTTCAACGCTGAATGTGGCGTCGCCACCGAGTACTTTCCAGCCCTCCAGTGTTTTACCGTTGAAAATTTCATTGGTGTCTTCTGTAGGTTGTGAGCATGAGATGGCAAAAATTGCTATTGCAAGAGCGTATAGTTTCATCAGATGAAGATAAAATGAAAAGCATTACCGGGTATCTTTTATTAATGCTGTCCGGATTTGAATAACTTTTTGGAAATTTAAGTCTGAACGGTTAACGTTTTACTTATCTCATATATCATTAAAGTTGCAATGAAAAGAATAAAATTTATCCTCATTCTGCCACTGATTTTATTTTCGTTGTTAATCAGTGCGCAGCATCACGATCATGCAAGTCATGGGAATAAAAAGTTAATAAATACTGAACCGCAGCCTCTGATATCGCACGCGTTGCGTGTAAGTGAGGCGCTGAAATTTGCCGGCAGTGCACTTGCTGACCGTGATCAAAAACGACTTAAACAACTGCAGCAACAAAAGCCCTCACCACAGGTTGTGGAGGAAGTTCAAAGTATCCTGGATCCTTATTGCATCGCTGTTGTGGAAATTAATCCTGAAGCGAGAGTGAAAGTTGACAAAGGTGTTGCTGAAACAAAACTGGTGCAGGGAGGATGGACAATTTTCCTGGTAAAGGTGGTGAACGACGCCGGAGTTACCTCACAACTGAAAGCTACAAGCCCGAATGCGGTATTACCTATTCATCCCACTTCGAATAGTTCGAAAGTACTTCCTAAAGATGTGATTCAACCCGGTGAGTCGGCAAACCGTTTTCTTGATTTGGCGATGTACACCGGGCGTCCATTAAATCCGAATTTAACCGGCCAGAAACTTGAATACGCAGTTTTGCAGGTGTATTCAAAAGATGCGGGCACCCGCGAAGCTGAATTGTCTTTCAATGTGGGACAGGGCACCGAGGATATCGGGTTTAGAAACGCCACGCATTTTCTATTCGACATAAAACCCGCGGTAAAAGTGAAACTGAATGTACTTGATGACGATGGTAAACCGGCGATGGCTTCATTCACGATAACAGACAGCGTTTTCAGGGGCAAGGGCAGGTTTTCGAATGTGTACCCATTACCGTCGCGCAGAGTTGCCGCTTTTGATGAATATCCCGATTTCTTTTTCCAGAAACAGGTTTACAGGAAGGATGGCGAATATATTTCCCTGGCACCGGGAAGTTATACGGTTACTTACACACGCGGCCCGGAATATATCCCACAGACAAAAAAAATACTTGTACCGGAAGGCAAAGATTCGGTTTCTCTGTCCTTTAAGCTGAAAAGATGGATTGATCTTTCAGACTTCGGATGGTACAGCGCAGATCATCACGTGCATGCGGCAGGTTGCAGCCATTATGATAGTCCCGAGGAAGGTGTGCTCTCGCGCGATATGTTCCGGCAGGCATTAGGTGAAGACCTCGATGTTTCGGCGGTACTTACATGGGGACCGAGCTGGTACTACCAAAAGCAATTTTTTACGGGTAAGGATGACTCCATGTCGACCCGCAACAATATAATAAGGTATGATGTGGAGGTATCGGGATTTCCGTCGTCGCACGCGGGCCATATAGTTCTGTTGCGCCTCAGGGAAGATGATTATCCGGGTACGACTACTATCGAGCAGTGGCCGAGCTGGACGCTGCCTATTTTAAAATGGGCGAAAAACCAGGGCGGTGTTGTTGGATATGCACATTCAGGCTGGGGACTGGAACCAATGGAGCCAACAGATGAGCTGCCTAATTATGTGTTACCGAAAATGGATGGGATTGGCGCCAACGAGTACGTGGTGACGGTAACCCAGAACGCAATAGATTTTTATAGTGCGGGCGACACATACCTGAACCCCGAACTGAATATGTACTATCACTCGCTGAACTGTGGCTTTAGGACCCGGCTCAGTGGAGAAACGGATTTTCCGTGCATATCCGACTTCAGGGTTGGGTTGGCGAGAAGTTATTTTAAATCGGGCAAAGCAGTTAATTATAATGACTATGTAGCTGCGATAAAAAGTGGCGCGAGTTATGTGACGGAAGGAAGGGCGCACCTGTTGAAATTTGCAGTGAACGGAAACGAGGTGGGCACAAATGACAGCGAACTGGAACTTCAGGGTAAACAAACGTTAAACATTGATGCGGATGTAGCCGCGTTTCTTCCCCCTGTTACTGATTCAAATTCGCTGGTGCCCGAGTCGAACAGGGTATTCTGGAGTATTTTAAATGCGAGGATCGAAAAAACGCAGAACGTAAATGTGGAACTGGTGGTGAATGGCAGGCCGGTTGATACCGTACAGATTGCTGCTGATGGAAAGGTGAAGAAACTGAACTTTAAATATGATGCGGACAGGTCGTGCTGGGTGGCGGTAAGGATATTGGGGGCGCTGCATTCGAATCCCATATTTGTGACAGTGGATGGCAAAAAGATTGCGGAGCCGAAGAGTGCGGAATGGTGTATGAGGGCTGTTGACCAATGCTGGAAAATGAAGGAACCGAACATCAGGGCGGAAGACAAAACGGAGGCAAAAGCGGCTTACGACAAGGCCCGCAAATTTTATGAAGATCTTGTAAATGAAGGAGCTAAATAGAAGTGGCACAGCGTGATACCCATTCATTTTAATTTTTTTTTAATTCGCTTTTGCCAGATGCCGCGCCAACATTTAAGACTTTTGGCAATCAACCCGTCAAATGGAAGACATCAGGATTTTACTGGTCGAAGACGAAAAGAAAATAGCGGATTCATTAAAAAAAGGGCTGTCGGAACAGAGTTACGAAGTGCAGGTTGCATATGATGGTAACGAAGGAAGAAGGCAATTTGAGTCGCACCCGTTTGATCTTGTGATTCTCGATATTAACCTGCCTGGGATGAACGGCTACGCTCTCTGTAAAAAGATCAGGAACAGGAATCCTGCCATACCTATAGTAATGCTCACGGCGCTCAGTGCCACCGATGATAAAATAGAGGGTTTTGACGCCGGCGCCGATGATTATATTGTTAAGCCCTTCGATTTTAAAGAATTACTTGTAAGAATACGGGCGCTTCTTAAAAGAATCCATACGAATATTCCCGTGGGTAACATCCTGCGTGTTGGCGACCTGGTGATCAACCTCGATAGTAAAGAGGTGTCGCGCGGTGGCAATGGCATATCGCTCACCGCAAAAGAATTTCAGCTGCTCGAATACCTTGTGAGGAACAGGAACAAGGTAGTGTCGCGCGCCGACATCGCCCTGAACGTTTGGGATATAGATTTTGATACAAAAACGAATGTTATAGATGTTTATGTAAATTTCCTTCGCAAAAAGCTGGATCATGACTATGATAAGAAAATCATACATACCCAGATTGGCGTTGGTTATATACTAAAAGCACCCTGAGTGAAAACCAGGCACAAAATAACACTCCTCTTCTCCTTTCTTGTTACTGCCATACTTTTAGTTGTAAGTATAACTGTTTACTACTTCACGTTTCTTGTAAGGCAGGACATTTTCATAAAGCGCCTTAACAGCCGCGCGAATAACAACGCGCAGGTTTATTCGTATATGTCAAACGCCGACCACGAGTTCCTCGACCGGATCAACAAGAGTTCGATGGAGGTACTTCCTGAGAAAACCGTGGAGATTTACGATAAACAGGGAACGCTGCGTTATCACTATACTACTCCGCCCCATGATTCCGCGGGAGTAACCAAAGATGTAATCAATTCTGCAATGAACAACGGGCGGTATTTTTATAAGGTGGGATACAGGGAAGCGGTTGCAGTGAACTTCGTTGATTCGGGCGAGCGCTTCGTGGTGGTGGTGGCAGCATATGATGTTGATGGTTGGACGCTGCTGAAACGTTTGAAAAGAATCTTTTTTATCAGCTTGCTGCTCGGCATGATCATCTCACTTCTTGCAGGTCATTTCTTTTCTCTTCAATTGTTGAAACCGGTGGCGCAGATCATTTCAGAGGTTAATGATATTTCTTCACATAACCTTTCGCATCGTATTAAAGCGGGGGCTTCGCAGGATGAACTGAATCAGCTTGCGAATACTTTCAATGATCTGCTCGACAGGTTGCAGGAATATTTTACGGCGCAGCGAAGATTTATTTCAAATGCGTCGCACGAGCTTTCGACTCCGCTTACTTCGATATCGAGCCAGCTGGAAGTAACTATGCAGAGAACGAGGTCAACCGAAGAATACCAGCAGGTGATGCAATCGGTGCACGAGGATGTTGTTCAAATGCGGCAATTAACCAAGAGTTTGCTGGAGATTGCCAAAACAGGTTCTGAGGGAAGCATTGAGCTTCACGAAATACGTATTGATGAAGTTTTGTTCAAGGTGATGGCGGATATGAAGAAGACAAATTCGCTGTACCAGGTGGAACTCAATTTCAGCGATCCGGGAGAATTTGAAAGCAACTTCCTCGTATTCGGCAACGTTGATCTTTTGTATATCGCCATAAAGAACATTGTTGAAAACGGATGTAAGTATTCGCCGGATCATACTTCGAGGGTAGACCTCTCCTTCCGGAATAACAATACGATTATTGAAGTAAGAAGCAAGGGTAAGCCAATTGCCCCCGACGACATTGAAAAGATCTTCCAGCCTTTTTACCGTTCTTCTACATCAGAGGGAAAAAGCGGTTTTGGTCTTGGCCTGGCCCTGGCCAAACGCATCATTGGATTGAACAAGGGATCACTTGCTGTGACGTCGGATGAAGAGAACGGAACAATATTCACTATCAGAATTCCTACCTATTTCTCGAGGGAAAATTGATAAAAAAGAAGAGTAGCGGTGAAGAAATTTCTAAAAGAAAAATCCCCCCGAAAATTCGGAGGGATCATTATGTGGATGGGTTAGTAAGTACAGGAAATAAATTTCCCTACACAATATTAAAAAGAATTTTTCCTTTCCAAAAAATTTTTTTCATTTATTTTATTAACATTTACTTTTTGACCTTGTGGAAAAGGTAGTCACTTCAAACCATCATTCATGAAATTTCCAGAACCGGTTTCGATAGGAGTAATAGCAGATCTGATATCCGCAGAAATTGTTGGCAACACCGCGGGGCATGCAACAGGAATAAATGAGATTCACAAAGTTGAGGAAGGAGACCTTGTATTTGTTGATCATCCCAAGTATTATGATAAATGCATAAGGTCGGCAGCGTCGTTCATTATCATCAATAAAAATGTAGAAGATATTCCCGAGGGAAAAGCGCTCCTGATTCACGATCAGCCGTTCGAAGCATACCTCGCTATTGTAAGACATTACAGGCCTTTCATTCCGCAGACGTCAATGAAAAGCGGCTCGGCGGTGATTGGCGAAGGAACTTATATCTATCCCAATGTATTTATCGGAAACAGTGTTGCCATTGGTAAAAACTGTATGATTCATCCGAATGTTACTATTCTCGATCATTGTATCATTGGTGATAACGTAATCATCCAGGCGGGAACAGTAATCGGCTCCGATGCCTTTTATTACAATACCAAAAAGAACCGCGAAGTATGGTTCAGGAAAATGGACAGTTGCGGAAGGGTGGTAATAGAAGACTCTGTAGAACTCGGAGCGGGTTGCACTATTGACAGGGGAGTTACTCATGATACCCGTATAGGAAAGGGAACCAAGATTGACAATCTCGTTCATATCGGCCACGATGTGGTGATCGGAAAAAATTGCCTGATAGCGGGACAGGTGGGTATCGCGGGTGCTTCAACACTCGGTAATGGAGTAACGCTCTGGGGACAGGTAGGCGTTTCGAAAACACTCACCATTGGTGATAACGCAGTAGTGAATGCGCAAAGCGGTGTGCCTTCTTCGCTCGAAGGAGGAAAAGCGTATTTCGGCAGTCCCGCTGAAGAGGCGAGTAAGAAAATGAAAGAGCTCGTTTGGGTGAAGAGAATCCCGGAGTTATGGAAAAAGGTGATGACCCCGTAGGGTTAACTATTCATAAACATAATCATACGGCAACGCCTCTGCTAATTTTTTCCACGCCCAATAACCTGTGTTCACAACATCGGATTGTTCGTAGAAATATCCATTCTCTTCAATGAAGAATCCCCCGGTTACATCGAGAAGCGTAACCTGCATCCTGGAATTAGCGGGAAGCTTAAACTCCTTAAGAAATTTCTGATCGGGCATCACATTTTTATAGCTTACGCGATAGCTGCCATCCCATGCTATCTCAACAGTATTTGTGCTATCGGTACGGTAAAGCGTGCTGTCGTATAAATCGGTAATCAAATCGCCTTTGTTTTTCATGTTCGCGTCCATCTTCTCTACGCTGAAGCCTTCGTCGGTTACTATGCTGTCGTACAGCGCGGTCATAAAATGCAACCTCGATCCGAGATACGTGCGTGCCCTGTTCTTCTTCCATTCATCCTTCACTTCCGGCGTGGTATCTTTTTCTATAAAGAAGGGATAGCCGGTATACTGGCTGATGTTACTGTTATAGTCGTAACTGAACGAGTCGAGCTGGTAGCGCACGGTATATCCAAGTGCATCGTTCTGAACGATTACATCTTCTTTTGCTATCACCTTCAACCTGTGTCTCTTTTTGTTCTTTGTATAAAAAAACCGCAATGCCGTGGGATTCTGTATCGTGCAGTAAGCGGCATTAGGTGTGGTGCCAATAAAGTTGTCGATGAAAAATTTCCCAAACTGGTTCCAGCCATCTTCCACTTCGTTGCTGGCCACTACGGCCACTTCTTCAAGTGTTTTGTTAGCCTGGGCAAGTAATATGATGATAGAATCGCCGGGAGGTTGTGTGTTGCTGATACGAAGCGATTTGGTTTCATAACCGGTGTAAGAGATAACGAGGTCGTAGCCGCCGTTTGGCAGGCGCATGATAAATATTCCCGCTGAATCGCTTAAAGTACCCTGGGTGGTATTCTGCGCAAACACCGACGCGCCCGCGAGCGGTTGAAGTGTAGCCGAATCAATTACTTTTCCTCCTACAAGAAAGGTTTTCTGCGCCTGTGTCGTGATGAAAAACAACATCAATAGCGCAACTGCACCAATGGTCTTCATAAAAGATATTATTTGGAATATTGTACGCACGCTTTTTTTATGGTCTGCTCAAGGTTGGTAAAAGAGAAGCCTGGAAGAGCGTTAAGTATTTTATTATTGTCGAAGTTGGTATTTGATTGCGCGACCTTTGCCGCTTCGCGGGTAAGGAGAACTTTTTTACCCGTAAAAAACGATTTGAATTTTTCGAGTCTCCATGCCACCGACGATAACAGCGGGGTGGCATTCCTGTAGGGCCTTCTCTTGCCGAAACTGTCGGCAATGGTATCCAGCAGTTTACGGTAACTCCAGTTATCTCCATTAAGAATAAAACGTTCGGAACGAATGTTTGTTGCCAGTAGTTTTACGATGGCTTTCGACACATCTTCAATGTCAACAAACCCGTTTACGCCGTTGGTGTACCACGGAAATCCATTGTAGGCGTTTTTAAACAATGCATTGCTCGACGAGTTCCAATCACCATAGCCCAGAATGGTCGACGGGTTTACGATCACCGCATTTAGCCCTTCGGCGATGCCGCGCCATACCTCCATCTCACCATAATACTTGCTTACTGCGTAGTTGGTGTTTAATTTATTTTCCTGCCATTTGCTGTCTTCATTAACTACCGTTCCGTTCGTTCGTTTGCCCAGTGAGGCCACAGAACTAACATGAATAAAACGACGCACATTGTTTTCCAGCGCTGCGTTCACTACGTTGGCGGTACCTTCTACGTTGGTGCTGAACAGTTCGTGCCTGTCTTTCGCGTGGAAAGAAACTTTCGCTGCGGTATGAATAACCGCATCAGTGTTCCGCATTGCTTCCCACAACGCGAACGTGTCGAGGATGTCGCAATCGATCCATTCCACTTCTTTCAAAACATCGGGATGAATGTAAAACGGAACAACACGTTTTCTGCGGAGCGCCTTTACGCGATATCCTGCGCTCACGAGATCCCTGGTTACATATGCGCCAACAAATCCACTGCCTCCTGTTACAAGCACAGTAGCGGGTGGGTGTATGCCCTGCGAGTTTATGTCATACGACGGGATACTCATAATAACCTTTACCGGTTTTTCGTCCGAGCGCGCCTTCTTTTACTTTATTCTCCTGTATCGCCGAAGGTTTCAAACGCGCTGGTTTACCAAGTGATTCGTGAACGATACAACTTACGGAATAATTGACATCGTTGCCAATCAGGTCCATCAATTTAAATGGTCCCATTCTGAAGCCGGTTGCTTCCATCAGTTTGTCAATGCTTACTACATCGCTTACATTTTTTTCGAGGAGATATAACGCTTCGAGATAGTACGGCCGCGCAACCCTGTTAACGATAAAGCCGGGTGAGTCGGAACAGGTTACCGGTATTTTACCGGCACGAGTCACAAGGTTAGAAAGGAATGCTGCTCTTTCTTCCGGTAGATAAGAAGTAACCACAATTTCCACCAGCTTCATTACAGGTGCCGGGTTAAAAAAATGCAGGCCAGCAAACCTCCCCGGAACACCAGCTTTTTCAGCAAGCCCTGTAACGGACAATGAAGACGTGTTCGTAGTAAAAATTGTTTCGGGACCGTTGATCGCAATAAGTTTATTGAATAAAGTCACTTTTGCTTCGGCATTCTCCACGATGGCTTCCACTATTACATCTGCAACGCATTCTACTGGCGAAGAAGTAAATTTTATTTCAGCTGAAATACCCGGCGCGTACTTCTCAATCCTTGCTTTCGCGGTGTGCAACATTTTTTCATTCACATCAAAAAGGGTAACCTGGAAACCATTTTGTGCAAACACCTGCGCAATACCACTGCCCATGGTTCCTGCTCCACACACACATATCGTGGGATGGTTATTCACGTCACCGAAGTTTAAATCGCCGGGGTAAATTGTTTGAGGAAGCGAATATCGTTTTCACTGAAAAGACGAATATCGTTTATGCCATATTTTAGCAATGCGGGTCGTTCGATTCCCATGCCGAAAGCGAAACCGGTATATTTTTCGGGATCGATACCGCAGTTCGACAACACCTTTGGGTGCACCATACCACATCCGAGAATTTCCACCCATCCTGTGTGTTTGCAAACAGTACAGCCAGCGCCATTACAAATCTGGCAGTTGATATCCATTTCGGCACTTGGCTCGGTGAACGGAAAATAACTTGGCCTGAACCTGATTTTCACATCTGTACCATACATCTCCTGGACAAAATAATACAGCGTTTGTTTCAGGTCGGCGAAGGAAACGTTTTCATCTATATACAATCCCTCAATCTGGTGAAAGAAGCAGTGCGAACGCGCGCTGATTGTTTCGTTGCGGTAAACGCGGCCCGGGCACACTATCCTGAGCGGTAAAACTCCTTTCTCCATTTCCCTGATCTGGATGTTACTGGTATGCGTGCGCAGTAGCCAGTCGGGATTTTGATGGATGTAAAACGTATCCTGCATATCACGCGCAGGGTGATGTTCCGGCAGATTGAGCGCTGTAAAGTTGTGCCAGTCGTCTTCGATCTCCGGCCCTTCCGCAACCGAAAACCCGAGTCGCTGGAAGATGGCGATAATATTGTTGCGCATCAGGCTGATCGGGTGGCGACTGCCGAGCGGCGCAGTATCGGCGGGTAAAGTAAGATCGGGTTTTGATTTATCGCCTGGTCCGGATTCTGTTGCCTGCGATTTCCATGATTCGTATTTGGCTTCGGCGAGTTGTTTGAATTCGTTCAACACCAGGCCGAACTCTTTTTTCTTGTCGGCCGGCACATTTTTTATTTCCGTGAACAGCGATTTTACGATCCCTTTGGTGCCGAGGAACTTAATACGGTATGCTTCCAAAGCTTCGGCGCCGTTTGGTACGATGCTTTCGATTTCGTTCCTGTAATTTTCAATCTGCCGTAGTAATTGTTCCATGCGGCAAAGATAGGGAGATGCAATACATTTGTACCATGTCCGACAGCCTACACTTAGCCGACTTCCTTGAGCCTGTGAAGCTTGCAGAAATCTCGAACGACGAACCTTACCACGATGGCCAGGTTGGAAATAATATCGTGGTGTATGATGACGAATTTCCCGATTTACTTGCAGCGGATGTAGTAATTATTGGCTGCGCTGAGCAAAGGGGCAGGGGACCGAGAAAAAGAAATAATGCGCCCGATGTGGTTCGCCGGGAGTTTTACAGGTTCTATAACTGGCATGCTTCACTAAAAATCGCCGACGCGGGAAACATCAGAAGTGGCGCCGACCTCGACGATACATATGCAGCATTGAAGACGGTAGTAAGGGAGCTGACCCATCACAACAAAGCTGTTGTAATTATAGGCGGTACACACGACCTTACACTCGCACAATATTATGCCCACGCCGATGATGAAAAAATTATTGAAGCCGTTTGTGTTGACGCGAAGATTGACCTCGATATGAACTCGCCGGCACGGAACGATAATTTTTTAATGGAGATGCTCACTTCAGAGCCAAATTTCATCAGGCATTATAATCACATTGGCTTTCAGAGCTACCTGGTGCATCCTCACATGCTTGAAACGCTCGACAAACTGCGGTTCGATTGTTACAGGGTAGGAAAAGTGAGAGAAAATGTTGAAGAAATGGAACCGGTGGTTCGTAATGCGGATATTTTCAGTTTCGATATTTCCGCGGTAGCGCATGCATATGCTCCTTCGAACACCAGTTCACCAAATGGCTTTACAGGTGATGAGGCGTGCGCATTATTGCGTTATGCGGGGCTCGCGCCGGCTATGACCTCTGTCGGAATTTATGGCTACGATCCGGAGAAGGACCGTGAGAATATTACTGCAAAACAGATAGGGCAGATGCTGTGGTATTTTATTGATGGCAAAAGTCGCGGCACACGCGAAGCAAGGATTCATGAGAAGGAAGCGTTCAATGAATATCATACCGCGTTCAACGAAGTGGCAACAACTTTTTTGCAAAGCAAACGCACCGGCCGCTGGTGGATGCAACTGCCCGACCAGCAATATATAGCCTGCTCCTATAACGACTACATACAGGCGAGCAGCAACGAAATTCCCGAGAGATGGCTGAGAGCGCAGGAAAGAAGTTCATGACAATGGTGAAATTTTTTCTTCATATCACGTGCCTGTTGTTCGTTTGCTCCTGCGTTGCTCAAAAGGCGACCCAAAAAAAATCGCCACTCGATGATCTGTTGAGTGATACCACTTTTCGAAACGCGCACATCGGTGTAAGTGTTTATGATCCCGCGACACGGAAATATTTGTACAGCTACCAGGCAAATAAATATTTTGTTCCCGCTTCGAATGTGAAGATTGCTACGTGTTATACTGTAATGAAATATCTCGGTCATATTCTGCCCGGAGTAAAATATTTTGAGAACGACACGGCGATTTACCTTGTTCCCACCGGTGACCCTACATTTCTGCATCGTGATTATAAGAATCAGCCGGTTTTTGACTTTTTAAAGAAAACCAATAAAAGGATTTTCATTACCGATAGCAACTGGAAGGACAAAGAATTGGGACAGGGTTGGTCGTGGGATGATTATAATGATGAGTACATGGTGGAAAGAAATTCTTTTCCCGTGTATGGCAATACGCTTAAATGGGTACAGGAGAAGGTGCGCAGCAACGCGATGAGTACGGAGGAGTCGTTTTCGATATACTCAGATCCGGAAGTGAACTGGAAAGTGCGTTTTGAACCCGATTCGGGCACAGGAAAATTCAAGGTTACCCGCGACCGGTTATCAAATGTGTTCGTGATCACAGAAGGAAGAGAGCCGAACAAAGAGGTGCTGGTGCCATTTATCCTGAATGGACTTTCATCGGCGCTCGAGTTGCTTCCTGATACGCTGGGCAAAAAGATAGAAATAAACAACAATTTCTTTTTAACTGATCCGCAGCAGCATGTGGTGTTGTCGCAGCCGGTAGATTCCGTATTGCGGCCGATGATGTACAGGAGTGATAACTTTTTTGCTGAGCAGTTGCTATTGTTGGCGTCGGAGGCGAAAACAGGAGTGATGAATGCGACGGCGATAATTGATACAATGGTGCTGAGGCTTAAAAATAAACCTGTGTGGGTGGATGGAAGCGGACTGAGCAGGTATAATCTTTTTTCGCCGAATACTTTTATTGAGATACTTGATTCGATACGGCTTGAAGTGGGAATGGATAGAGTGAAGGAGATATTTCCAACGGGTGATTCGGGAACGCTGAAGGGGTATTATGTTGCGGATAACGGTAAGATATATGCGAAGACGGGATCTATGAGTGGGGTGATTGCTTTGAGCGGGTATTTGTATGGTAAGGGAAAAAGGTTGCTGATTTTTTCCGTGTTGGTGAATAATTATAATGGGTTGAACAGGGATGCGCGCAGGCGAATAGAGAAGTTTATAAAAGCGTTGCTGTAGCGTCTCTTATTTCCTAAACAAGCTATTAATATACTCCTTTTGAAACTCGATGTAAGTCGGGCTTCCGTTAGCAGTAACTCCCGGCTGGCTGCAGGCGAAAAGCTCATTCACCAACGCAGCCATCTCAGCAGAGCTTAAACTGTTACCTGATTTTATCGCCTGCTGCTGTGCCAACGACCTGACCAATTTCTCTCTTTTCGAAAACTTAAGATCACTGCTGAAATGCTTAAACTGCTCGAGCAAATTTTCAATCACCATTTTTTCATTACCCTGTTCAAGATCGGCCGGGCTACCCTGTATCACGAAAGTATCTTTGCCGAACGGCTCAACCAGGTAACCGAGGTGAAGAAGATCACTAAGTAACTCCTCAAGCAACACTGCGTCCTGCGTTGACAACTCCACGGTCGCGGGAAACAGGCTGCGCTGATAAGTGACGGGCCTGCCCGAAGCGGCCGCGGAAAGTTTTTCATATAAAATCCGCTCATGCGCAAGTTGCTGGTGTACCAGCACAAATCCCCGGTTAGTGGCCGCGAGAATATACGTTTGAAAAACCTGGATCAGGGTGCAATCTTCTTTTAGAGAAATTCCCACGCCAACCGGTTTCTCGAATTCAAATCCTGTTGACGCCGGTTCAACACTTTCATCTTTCGTAAAAAAATTTTTCCAGTCACCCAGGTTGCTGCTTTTACTTTCAATAAAGTGAGCCTGGTGTTTTTGCGTGAATGACTGATACAGCGACGACGATGCCACCGACGCCTTCTTTTCTTCTGTTACCGGTTTTGATACCGCATCAAGGTGTTGTATGGAAGGATCGAGATCGAAATCAAGTGTAGGAGTAATGCTGAATTGCGCGAGTGCATGTTTCACCGCAGCCTGCACAAACGCGTATACAATTTTTTCGTCTTCAAATTTTATTTCCTGTTTTGTGGGATGCACGTTCACATCTACCTGGACAGGGTCGAGTTCGAGGAACAGAACATAAAGGGGAAAGCTGTCGGAGGGTATCAGCTCCTGGTACGCGCTCATGATCGCATGGTTCAGGTAAGGGCTGCGGATGAAACGGTTGTTTACAAAAAGGTATTGATCGCCGCGCGTTTTCTTTGCCGTTTCCGGTTTACCAACAAATCCGAACGTGTTCATGTAATCGGTTTTTTCCTGGACGGATACCAGCTTCGCGTTGTATTGTGTGCCTATTATCTGCAATATGCGCTGTTTGAGCGATCCTTTGTCGAGATGAAATACTTCCTGTCCATTGCTCGTAAGTGAAAAGAAAATATGAGGGAAGGAAAGCGCCACCCTGATGAATTCATCAACGATGTGGCGCATCTCTGCCGGGTTGCTTTTCAGAAAGTTCCTGCGCGCGGGCACGTTGAAGAACAGGTTCTTCATCGCTATGTTTGTTCCGTCGGCGCATGCCACTATTTCCTGTTTGCGTACGGTGCTATTATCAATTTCGAGATATGTGCCCGTGGTGTCGCCCGCTCTTTTGGTTTTCAGTTCCACCTGCGACACGGCGGCGATAGACGCGAGGGCCTCGCCCCTGAAACCCATCGTGCGGATATGAAACAGGTCTTCAATCTCTTTTATTTTTGAGGTTGCATGGCGCTCGAAACACATTCTTGCATCGAGTTCGCTCATCCCTTTCCCGTTATCGATGACCTGCACAAGCTGCTTGCCCGCGTCGTTCACTATAAGCTGTATTTCTGTCGCGCCGGCATCAACGGCATTTTCCAACAATTCTTTAACAGCACTCGCCGGCCGCTGTATCACTTCACCCGCCGCGATCTGGTTGGCGATATTATCAGGCAATAAATGGATGATGTCTCCCAATTCTGACTTATTTTGTGATGCAATTTACAGCGAATAAGCATCGTTATTAAATCCCGTAAATTATGAAGAGACCGCTGACCCTTGTATTGTTATTTGTATCACTTCAATGTTTTTCACAGCAGGCAACGAATATCGGCGCCGCGAAGTGGGTAGACAGCGTTTTCAACTCTCTTAACGAAGATCAGCGCATCGCGCAGCTAATGGTGGTGAGAATGGCCTCGCTCGACGGCCGTCGCGTAATTTTTTATGAGAAGGAAGTAAAAGAAGCGATTAGTAAATATAATATCGGTGGTGTCTGCCTGTTCCAGGGTGGTCCCAACAAGCAGGCGACCCTGATCAACGAAATGCAGGCGATGAGCAAAACACCGCTGTTCATTTCGATTGACGCGGAAAACGGACTCGGAATGCGTATGGACAGCATCATTCCGCTGCCCAGGCAAATGATGATGGGCGCTATCGACGATCCGTCGCTCATTTATCAATATGGCAGGCTCGTAGGTGAGCAATGCCGTCGCATAGGTATACAGATCAACTACGCGCCCGTGGTTGACGTTAACAACAATCCTGCTAACCCGGTGATCAACGACCGGTCGTTTGGGGAAGACAAACACAAAGTGGCCATGCTTGGTATCCAGTATATGCGTGGGCTGCAGGACGTGGGCGTGATGGCTTGCGCGAAACATTTTCCCGGTCATGGCGATGTTAGCGTCGACTCGCACCATGATCTCCCGGTAATTACAAAAACCAAAGCTGCGCTCGACTCCCTCGAGCTATATCCTTTCAGGCAAATTGTTAAAGCAGGAATAGGTTCAGTGATGGTTGCGCACCTTTCAATCCCCGCGCTTGATAACAGGAAAAATATAGCGTCGTCGCTTTCTGCTGCGAGTGTAACAAACCTTCTCCGCAACGACCTGGGTCATAAAGGACTTATTATTACCGATGCGCTCGACATGCAGGGAGTGGCCAAATATTTTCCGGCGGGAGAAATTTCAGTGAAAGCGCTCGAAGCAGGAAATGATATGCTGTGCCTTCCCGGTGACATTCCCGGAAGCATCAAAAAGATTAAAGACGCTATTAAAGATAAATCCCTCACATGGCAACAGGTCAACGAACATGTAAAGAGAGTGCTTGCTGCAAAATACCAGTACGGGCTTTCGGCAGTAAAGCCGGTTAACCTGAACAACCTCGTGCACGATCTGAATGCGAAGACAGTGGAAATGCACAGGCAAATCGCGCAGCGTTCTATTACATTACTGCGTAATGAGGACCAGGCCATATTTCCGCTGGCTAAAGGAAGAAGGGTTGCGTACCTGGGTATAGGGCTGAATAAAGACAATGAATTCGCGAAACAGGTACGCGAAGAATATGATGCGCATGTTTACTATTTCGACTATAGTCTGAAACAGGAAATGATAAAACCAACGCTCGATGTTTTGAAAAACAGGTACGATGTTGTAATCATTGGTGTACACAAGTATAACCGCTTTCCTGCAAATAATTTCGGCATCAGCAACGCGGCGCTTTCGTTGATTGATTCAGTACAGCGACAAAACCGAACGATCACAATGGTGTTCGGAAATCCTTATGCAATCAAGGATCTCTGCGACAGCAGGATACTCGTGGCCTGCTACCAGGATGACGAGGTAACGCATCAAACCGCTATCGATCTTCTCGGTGGGAGATTTCTTGCAAAAGGAAAGTTGCCTGTAACGGTATGTTCAAATTTTAAGTCGGGCGCTGGAATCGTTTTTAACCGGTTGCTGCAACGCATGCGTCCCGCCGACCTGGGATTTTCGATGAACAGGTTCACAAAAATTGATTCTATTGTAAACGACGCGATAAAAAATCATGCTATTCCGGGAGGCGTGGTACTCGTGGCGAAGGATGGAAAAATAGCGTACGAAAAATCTTTCGGTTACATGGGATACGACAGTATGGAACCCGTTTATCCTGAAACGATATATGACCTTGCTTCAGTTACCAAGATAATGGCAACAACGCTTTCGGTGATGAAGCTTTATGATGAGGGCAAGCTTAAACTCAATAAGACTTTGGGAGATTACCTGTCATGGACGCGTGGCACCAATAAAGAGCGTCTCAGGCTTTGGGACGTGCTGCTACACCAGGCAGGATTGCGGGGATGGATTCCTTTCTACCTCGAAACCCTTGACTCCCTTCAGGGTAGAAAAGCCTCGGACTCTATTTACGCTGTCGCACCCGACTCAATACATATGACGCGCGTCGCGGAGAATCTGTATATGCGCCGCGACTGGGCCGATACGATGTATGCGAGAATTCTGACGAGTCCTGTTGGAATGATCGGCAATTACATTTACAGTGATCTTGATTTTATTTTTCTCGGTAAAATAGTCGAACAGATCACGGGCATGACGCTTGACCAATACGTGCAGAAAACTTTCTATGGCCCTCTTCACCTGTCTTCGACTGCTTTCCTGCCACGCAATCACTTTGCGTTGAATAATATCGCTCCTACCGAGGCTGAGCCAATTTTCAGGCAACAATTATTACGCGGTGATGTGCATGATCCCGGTGCGGCGATGTTTGGCGGAGTATCAGGACACGCGGGCCTATTCAGCGACGCCTATGATATTGCGGTACTCTGCCAGATGCTTTTGAACGGAGGTAAGATGAACGGCATCAGGTTCTTTAAAAAAGAAACGGTAGACTTTTTCACCAGTTATCATGCAAATAGCCGCAGAGGTTTAGGGTTCGACAAGCCTGAGCGCGATAACTATATCCGTCCCGAGCCATACCCTACGCTTTCCGCGTCGCCACAAACATTCGGTCATACCGGTTTTACCGGTACGTGCGTTTGGATCGATCCCGCTCGTAACCTTATTTACATCTTTCTTTCGAACAGGGTGTACAATAATGGTGATGTAAACCGGTTCCTTCGCATGAACGTTCGTCCCAAGGTGCATGAGCTTATTTATCAATCGCTTCAGAACGCCACGGCGCCAAACTATTCAACTGCTATGAACGATACACAAAAGATGTAGTAATTTTGCGCCTCAAACAGAGATAATGACCCGTAAAGAAGAAGTGCTGCAGGATGTTGTCATCAAATTCGCCGGCGACTCCGGCGATGGTATGCAGCTGACCGGCAGCCAGTTCACGAATAATACCGCCTTGCTCGGAATAGACCTGGCAACCTTCCCCGATTTTCCTGCCGAAATACGCGCGCCACAGGGTACCCTGCCCGGTGTGAGTGGCTACCAACTGAGGTTTTCGAGCGACCGGGTATTTACTCCCGGCGACGAATGTGATGTGCTGGTGGCAATGAATGCGGCTGCGTTGAAATCAAACCTGGGCAGCCTTAAAAAAGGTGGAAAAATCATTGCCAATACAGACGGATTCGACCAGAAAAACCTGCGGCTCGCCAACTACCCCGACGGAGTAAATCCACTTTTGGATGACAGCCTGAGTAATTACGAGGTCATTAAGATGGATGTGACCAAAATGACGCGCGAGGCGCTGAAAGATATTACCATGGGCGTAAAGGAGAAGGACCGTGCGAAAAACATGTTCGTGCTGGGTTTTCTCTATTGGATGTACAACCGCAACATGGATAATACCACGACTTTTATACGTGAGAAATTCGGGAAGAAGCCTGAGATCATGGAAAGCAATATCAAAGTATTGCAGGCTGGCTTCAACTACGGCGATACTACAGAAACGTTTACCACACGATTCAAAGTTGAGAAGGCGAAGATGGAACCCGGCGCCTATCGTTCGATAATGGGTAACCAGGCCCTTGCTTACGGTTTGATCGCTGCCTCGCAGAAAAGTGGCCTGTCGCTTTTCCTGGGTTCATATCCTATCACTCCCGCCTCTGATGTGCTGCATGAGCTAAGCAGGCATAAGGCTTTTGGGGTTCGCACATTCCAGGCAGAAGATGAAATCGCTGCTATTACTACCGCTATCGGCGCAAGCTACGGTGGTTCGCTAGGCGTTACAACCACTTCGGGTCCGGGTATGGCACTGAAGGCAGAAGCGATGGGATTGGCCGTAATGCTCGAGATACCGCTGGTTATTTGCAATATTCAACGCGGTGGCCCTTCAACCGGGTTGCCTACAAAAACAGAACAGAGCGACCTGCTGCAGGCATATTACGGAAGGAACGGTGAGTGCCCGATGCCCGTGGTTGCCGCTTCAACACCGAGCGATTGTTTTGATGCGGTATTCGAGGCCGTAAGGATTTCGGTAGAACACATGACGCCTGTAATATTCCTGAGCGATGGATATATCGCAAATGGCGCAGAACCCTGGAAATTTCCTAAATCAAGCGACCTGCCGGCGATAAAAGTTGAGTTTAAGAAAGAACTCGCTGCCGACGAAGAAAAATTTCAACCTTATGTGCGCGATGAAAAACTTTCGAGACCGTGGGCAATTCCCGGTACGGCAGGGTTTGAACACCGCATAGGAGGGTTGGAAAAACAAAATATAACCGGAAATATCAGCTACGATCCCGCAAACCACCAGGAGATGGTGAGAATCCGGCAGGAGAAAGTGGACAGGGTAGCAGATTATATTCCGTTACAACAACTCGATAGCGGCCCCGAAACGGGTGATATACTTGTGCTTGGCTGGGGCAGTACCTATGGCGCGATTAAAAGCGCGGTGAGTGAATTGCAGAAAGAAGGTGTGTCGGTAAGCCACGCGCATCTGCGTTATTTACGTCCGTTCCCCAGGAACCTTGGAGATGTTCTAAGGAACTTTAAGAAAGTACTCGTTCCGGAAATTAACAACGGGCAGTTAATTAAAATTATAAGGGATCAGTTTTTGGTTGATGCGAAAGGATATAATAAGATTATGGGAGTGCCGATTACCAAGGGGGAAATGAAGGAACAGATTTCTACTCTCCTCCAAAAATAAACGTTATACCAAACGCGATAATCGCGGCTATAAGGCCATACATAAAAATGCTGTACGAAATGCGCAGCAGTTTGTACTTGCGCGCGAGCACCACACCAAGAAAATAAATATCCTTGATCATACTTCCGTAGAGGTAATCTTTGTCTTTCATCATTTCCTGCATCGCCCAATCATAATCGGGTAAGTCCATGTTATAGAAATTTCCAAAAAACAGCAGGTTGATTTGTTTGTTCACGATGTCTTCGCGTGTAAACCTGCCACTGCTGATATTGGGGCGTGTCGCGAGGATGGCAAATACTACCGCACTCAGGCACACACAAACAAGTATAACAGTAGGAACGATAAATTCAGGATAAAACTGGAGTTTGCCCAGCAGCACCGACACCATAATGGAGAGTACGATCGTGTTTACCGAAATCATGATGTTTGCCTTGCTGTCGGCCATCTGGCTGAGGTTGTTGTGGCTTTCGGACATAATTTTGAACATCGCCACAATACCGCGTTCTGTTTTTAGTTCCTTCGCTTTTTTCTCTCCTTCTTTTTTGGGTGCGTTGCCTTGTTCTTTGGGAGTATCCATGGCCTTTATTGCCAGGACCGGTTCCTTAATGGAAGGCGGCAAGGCATCTTTCTTTTTCTTTCCTGCCTTTTCTTTCAACTCATTCAGGTGAACCTGCTTCACAGGCTCAAGCATTTCACGTGCATATTCTGTAAAATACCTGTGCCTCGACAAAAATTCGATATTGAGGTTCATCCATTCTTTTTTTCCTATTTCGTTTTTTTCGATGTTATTTATTTCCTGGCGGAGCAGCTTGTTTTTTTCCCTGAATCCTTTTGTGCCGAGGTGAAACAGGTCGGCGTCGCAAATAATTTGTTCGATAAGTGTTGTGGGCGATTGCGGCATCCTCGTTGCAGAGATACATCCGTTAACTTTGTCTACCAACTGTGGCGAAGCGTTACGCTGACGTAAAAATTCCGTTGCTATTTTGCGACTTTCTTCTTCGTGTGCTTTTTTCAATCCGATCGAATAACCCGTATCGTGAAACCATGCCGCCAGCATGACCGCAGTGTGATCTTCTTCGGAAAGCTCATAGTTTCCGGCGATCAGTTCGGTGTGCGATACTACATCCCGCGTATGTTCAAAGGAGTGAAAAAGGAATTCTTTCCCGATTTTTTGTGAAAAGAAACTTACCACATATTGTTCGGCGGCAGAGATCAGGGCCTTATACGAATCGTTCATGCTGGTACGATTGTTTCACAATCTAATTAATTTACAGGTCAAACCATATAAATCCATGCCAGCAATCAGGCTAATTTGCGCCGGCGTTGCATTAATACTCGTTCTCATAACTTCCTGTACTTCCAAATCAGGGAAGTCGTTTGTGCCCGGTGTGCCCGGGTATAATGACAAATTAAGAGAAGTGTATATTCTTAACGACGACCTCCTTGAAATATCAGGGCTGGTAAATCTCGGCGACCTGCGGTTTGCCGCCGTCAACGACGAAGAGGGCGAATTGTTTTTCATTGACCTCGCCAGGGATTCAATAACAAAAACCAGGTTTAAAGGGAAAGGCGATTATGAAGAACTTGTAAAGGTCGACAGTACGTATTATGTGCTTGAAAGCTCCGGTGATATCATAGAGGTAAATCCGCCGTACACCGATCAAACCACGTATAAGTTCAGCAAAAAGAACATGGAATTCGAATCGCTCGTTTATTATCCCGATCGTGGAAAGTTAGTGATGATTATCAAAGACCGGAAAAAACGTAAAGAAGGCATCGCGGCCTATTCCTTCGACCTGGCAAAGAAAAAATTCGATCCGAAACCGTTTTTCGTAATATCTTTTAAGGAAGTTTTTACAATTCTTACCAATTATAACACCGAGTGTAAGCCGTCGGCCGCGGCGTTGAACCCCGCTAACAAAAAGCTTTACATTATCGCCGCCGTGGGCATGGTACTGCTCGAATGTTCTGCCAATGGCAAATTGGAACATATTTATAAGCTGAATCCTACTCATTTTTCGCAACCGGAGGGTATAAGTTTTGCAACTAATGGCGACATGTTTATTTCGAATGAAGGTGCAGAAGGTAAAGCCACTATCCTGAAATTTCCATATGGTGGCGTACACTAAAATATTTATGATTATTGGCCTGTGGCTGTTTATCTGCCACGGGAAGGGGTTCGCGCAACGCGATTCGCTGGCTAACCGCATTATTCTTGTGGGAGATGCCGGCGAGCAGCATAATAATGTTCATCCCGAACTGGAGTTTATTAAAAAATCATTCGATCTTGATAAACGCACAACCATTGTTTACCTGGGGGATAACGTGTACCCGCAGGGGCTGCCTTCGCACTACGCATCAAATTACCTTGAAAAGAAACAAATTCTCGACAGCCAGATTAATGTTGTTCTCGGAAAACAGGCCACCGCGTACTTTATAGCCGGCAATCACGACTGGATGCAGGGCCGCAAGAACGGTTACCAGCAGGTGCTTAACCAGTACCGTTATATTACATCGCTTAACCGGCCCAATGTACATTACGTGCCCGCAGACGTATGTCCCGGCCCGCAGGAAATTTTTATTTCGAAAAAGATTACGCTGGTGGTGATAGACAGCCAATGGTGGCTGCATAGATTTGATAAACCAACGGTACGCTCGGGGTGCGAATGTAATACGGAGTCGGAGTTGTTGAGTACGCTGACAGACATTGTGAGCAGGAATGAAGATAAGCTGCTGATATTCGCCGCGCATCATCCGTTCATTACCTTTGGAAGGCATGGAGGCTACTATAACTTAAAGCAGCACATCTTTCCATTTACCGATCTTAATCCAAAATTATACATACCGTTACCGGTGCTGGGGTCCATTTATCCTATCGCACGGGGTGTATTTGGAAATATACAGGACACCAAGCATCCTATCTACAAAAATTTCAGCGCAGCGGTCGACAGTATTCTTAACACACATCCCAACTGCATCAGGGTTGCGGGTCATGAGCACAACCTGCAGCTGATAAAAGAAAACAAGAACTATTACATCGTGTCGGGAGCGGGCTCTAAACATTCTGCGATCACCAAGGACGACAGGCTCATTTTTTCATCGCTGAAAAGCGGCTTTGCAACAATCGACGTTACGAAGAACGATAATGTTTATGTAAGATTTTTTTCTTCGGAAAATGATACGGCGACCAATGCGCTACATACCGAGGCCCTGCCACCGATCGATTCATCGGGACTTGTAAAGCAAGCAATAAAGCAACCCGTGTTTCCCGATTCCGTGACAGTTGTTGCCGCACCTTATTACAAGGCAGGAAAGTTTAAAAGATGGCTTCTGGGCCAAAACTACAGGAAGGAGTGGACGGAACCGGTAAAAGTAAAAGTATTCGACATCGCGAAGGATATGGGCGGTTTCAAGATCACAAAAAAAGGTGGCGGCATGCAAACGAAATCGCTGAGGTTGGAGGATAAAGACAAGAAAGAATTCGCGTTGCGAACCGTTGAAAAATTTCCCGACGCTACGTTGCCCGAAGAATTCCGGCAAACAATAATAAAAGATGCGGTGGTAGATGGCATCTCCGCTTCGTATCCTTTTGCGGCGCTGTCGGTTCCGATCCTTTCGAGGGCGGCCGGTGTGCCGTATGCAAGTCCTAAGCTCGTTTATATTCCCGATGATCCGCGACTCGGTTATTACCAGAAGGAATTTGCAAACAAACTTGCCCTGCTTGAAGAACGCGAGCCCGACAGGTATGGAGAAAATAAATCAACAGAAAAGGTTCTCGAAAAACTCAGGGAGGATAACGACGACAGGATAGATCAACAGCTCGTACTGAGAGCCAGGTTGCTCGACATGTTCATCATGGACTTCGACAGGCATGAGGACCAGTGGCGATGGAACACAAAAGACACTGGCAAAGGAAAGGTGTATTATCCACTACCCCGCGACCGCGACCAGGCTTTCTTTGTAAACATGGGCCAGATACCACACTACATCCGGCGTCCGTGGCGGTTACCAAAGTTCCAGGGATTCAGGGCAAAAGCCATCAACATAAATACTTTCAATTTCAACGCGCGTTATTTCGACAGGACTTTTTTGAACTCTCTTACCAGGGAGGATTGGGAAAAGCAGGCTGATACGCTCATTATGGAAATGACTGATTCGGTTATAGAAGCCGCGATAAAAAAACAACCACCTGAAATTTTTCCATATTCGGGACCAAAAATTATCCAAACACTTAGGGAAAGAAGAAAGTATTTGAAAGATGAAGCCGTTCAGTATTATAAATTCCTTTCCAGGCAGGTGGAGATTGCGGGAAGCGATAAAAAAGAAACGTTCGATATAAAAAATAATGAGGATGGTTCTGTTGATGTAACAGTTTATAAAATCAACAGCGATGACAAGAGAGAAAGGGTTATCTATCAGCGAACGTTTTGTCCTAAAGAAACACATGAAATCCGCCTTTACGGATTAAATAACACAGATAGTTTTCTCATAACGGGATCGGATAAGCGAAAAATAAAAATCCGGCTGTTAGGTGGAGAAGACAAAGATGTGTATGAAAACCAGACCAATTCTCCAAGAAAACAAACAGTAACATACGATTTCAAAGGCGACAGCGACAGGTATAAAGGGATTTTCAAACAGCATATTCCTGAAAATCCATCGGTGAACATTTATAATCGGAGAAATTTTCAGTATGATATTCTTCAACCGAGAGGTTACGTTGCATACAACCGCGACGACGGGCTGTTCCTGGGTGCTGGGATCAGGCACACGTCACACGGATTCAGGAAGGAGCCTTTTGAAATGCAGCAGGAGTTTCGCGGCTTTGTATCCTTGCTGACCAAAGCCTGGAGGTTCCGGTATAACCTTGAACGAACGGATGCTATTGGCGGTACCGACCTGCTGGCGTCTGTAGACGTCAGGGCGCCGAACAATACAATTAATTTCTTCGGGCAGGGCAACAATACCGAGAACAAAATCGATGACGGGCGAGGTCCGCAGTTTTACCGCACACGTTTTTTCCAG
>JAEUVS010000135.1 GCA_016786745.1 Chitinophagaceae bacterium
AATGAGATGAGATCGTTTTTTTCAGTTAAGGAAACGTATGAGCCGGATATGAGCGATCATGAGGTTTACATGCGTAATTATGCGGTTTATTCTACCTTGTATGAGAAATTTAAGAGGTGAGAAGTGAGAGGTGAGAGGTGAGATGGCGACAACTGTCATCCTGAGCCCGTAGGGCGAAGGATCGGCGGGGAGTGAAAATATAAAAAATTAAAAATAAAAACTTGTCATGCAAATAGCTGTAGTTGGTCTTGGAAAAATGGGCTACAACCTCGCCCTCAACCTCCACAGAAACTCTTTCAACGTCCTGGCCTTCGATATAAACGAACAAACACGCGCTCAAATTTCTAAAGAAGGAATCAACACTTACAACTCACTAAAAGAACTGACCGCCGCGATGACGGAAAGAAAAGTCATCTGGCTCATGGTGCCCTCCGGGAAAATTACGGAAGATACAATCGGAACGGTCGCGGCATTATTAAAAAAGGGCGACATCATCATCGACGGCGGGAACTCCAACTACAAAGATTCTGTAAAACGATACGACGCGCTTAAGGAGAAAGGCATCGAATTCCTGGATTGCGGTACAAGCGGAGGCGTCAGCGGCGCCCTCAACGGCGTATGCGCCATGGTAGGAGGTAAGAAAGATGTTTTTGATTATTGCGAACCCGTTTTCAAGGCCATCGCGGTACCGGATGGCTATCTCTATTGCGGCGGTGCGGGTAGCGGACATTTCGCGAAGATGGTGCACAATGGAATTGAATATGGAATGATGCAGGCGATTGCGGAAGGGTTCGAACTGATGCATCACAGCGAATACAAATACGATAACGCGGCGGTTGCAAAGTTATGGAACAACGGTTCGGTAATCAGAAGCTGGCTGATGGAACTAATGAACAACGCATTTTCAAAAGACGGCGATCTCGATAAAATAAAAGGCGTCATGCATTCTTCCGGCGAAGGAAAATGGATGCTCGAAACCGCGCTCGACAAATCAGTACCGACACCGGTCATCGCATTATCACTCTTAATGCGTTACCGCTCTCAAAGAGAAGATACTTTTTCAGGCAAGGTAGTGGCAGCGCTTAGAAATGAATTTGGCGGTCATGCCGTGGAATCAGCTATTTAAGCAAATTTTTTACTTCATTCAATTTCATCAATGCTTCAACGGGAGTGAGCCTGTTGATGTCGATATTCTCAAGCAGTTTTCGAATTTCGCTGAAGGTTTCGCTATGCGCATCGAAAATAGACAGCTGTAATTTCGGCGCTGCGATTTTTTTCATCTGGTCGCGGATGGTATCGTCCACGTGCTTTTCTTCGAGCTGTTTCAAAATTTCATTTGCACGTGCGATTAACTCAGGAGGCATTCCTGCCATCTTCGCCACATGAATGCCGAAACTGTGCTTGCTGCCGCCAGGCGCGAGCTTCCTCAGGAAAATTACTTTATTGCCAACCTCCTTATTCGTGATATGAAAATTTTTAACGCGGGGCAATTTATTCTCAAGCTCGTTCAACTCGTGATAGTGCGTGGCAAAAAGCGTTTTTGGCGCGTGATGTGAATTATGAAGATATTCAGCTATGCTCCAGGCGATTGAAATACCGTCGTAAGTCGAGGTGCCGCGACCAATTTCATCAAGCAGTATGAGGCTCCTGGAAGTGATATTATTGATGATGCTGGCGGTTTCATTCATTTCGACCATGAAGGTTGATTCTCCGCCACTGAGGTTATCGCTCGCCCCGACGCGTGTAAAAATTTTATCAGTGAGGGGCACCCGCGCTTGTTTGGCCGGAACAAAACTTCCCATATGCGCCATCAACGTGATAAGCGCCGTTTGACGCAGCACCGCGCTTTTACCACTCATATTGGGACCGGTAAGGATAATGATTTGTTGCGTTGAAGGATCGAGTTCTATGTCGTTCGTAATGTATGCATCGCCCGGGGGTAAATTTCTTTCAATCACAGGGTGCCTGCTTTCTTTCAGGTCGAGTTGGTTGCCCTGGTGTATTTCGGGTTTGTGATAATTGTATTGAACCGCATTGCCGGCAAAACAAATAAGGCAATCGAGTATCGCGAGAATATTTCCATTCACCTGTATCGGTGAAATATAATCCTGCAACTCTAAAAGCAATTTTTCATAAATCATCAATTCAATCGTGATGATTTTTTCTTCCGCGCCGACAATTTTCTCTTCATACTCTTTCAGTTCGGGAGTAATATAGCGTTCCGCGTTTGTAAGTGTTTGTTTGCGCAGCCACGATTCGGGCACCTTGTGCTTGTGAGAATTCGTTACTTCGAGATAATAGCCGAATACATTGTTGAAGCCAATTTTCAGGGTGGAGATACCGGTGTTTTCAAGTTCTTTCTGCTGAAGCGCCACGAGATATTGTTTTCCTCCTGAAGCAATTGAGCGGAGATCGTCGAGCTCTGCTGAAACGCCTTCCCTGATCATGTTTCCCTTTGCGGCGGTAACGGGAGGATTTTCTATAAGGTCCGTAACAATTCTTCCTAAAATATACTGGCACGGATTGAGTGTATCAGCCAATCGTTTGAGATAGTCGTTACCCGCGTTGGCGCAGAGTTCCTTTATTTTTTGAATATGATCGAGTCCACGCGCGATCTGCATCACTTCACGCGGGTTGATCTTCTTCATGGGAATTTTGCTCACGAGCCGCTCCACGTCGCCGCACTGCTTAAGGTGTATGGAGATTTTATTGCGGAGGTCGATATCTTTTATAAAAAATTCTGTGAGGCCGAGTCTTTCGTTGATGCGTTTTTCTTCGTTCAGTGGCATGATGGTCCACCGCTTCAGCAACCTTGCGCCCATTGGCGAGATGGTGTTGTCGAGTACTTTCAACAGGCACTGGTTGCCGTCGGTGCCGTTACCAAGCAGTTCGAGGTTGCGGATGGTAAACTTATCCATCCACAGGTGATCGTTGCGGTCGATCCTTTGTACGGTGGTGATATGCTGAAGGTTCGGGTGTTCCGTATCCTTCAGGTAGTGAAGAATTGCGCCGGCCGCGACGATCGCATCCTGCATTTCTTCTATGCCGAACCCTTTGAGGGAATGTGTTTGAAACTGTTTTAATAATGTTTCGGTCGCATATTTTCCGTCGAAAATCCAGCTCTCGAGCGAGTATGTATAGAATGTGGTGCCATACTGCTCTTTGAAATATTTCTGGTAGCTGCGCTGGAAAATAACTTCCGCCGGTTTCAGTGATTGCAGCAGCTTGTCGATATATTCCTGCGATCCTTCGGCTACAAAAAATTCACCGGTGGTAATATCGAGAAACGCGATACCGGCTTGTTTGTCGGTAAAGTGAATGGCGGCCAGGAAATTGTTGTTGCTGAAATCGAGCAGTTTCTCATTGGTGGCAATGCCGGGGGTAACAAGTTCTGTTACGCCGCGTTTCACGATTCCCTTGGCCTGTTTTGGATCCTCGAGCTGGTCGCAGATGGCCACGCGGTAGCCGGCTTTCACGAGTTTGTGAAGGTAGGTGTCGAGCGCATGGTGCGGAAAACCGGCAAGGTCGCTCGAACTGGCGGCGCCGTTATTTCGGCGAGTGAGGGTAATACCGAGCACTCGGGAGCTGATAACAGCATCCTGGTCGAACGTTTCATAGAAATCGCCGACCCTGAAAAGCAGTATCGCATCCGGATATTTTTGCTTGATTGCCCTGTGCTGCTGCATCAGGGGGGTATCGTTTGCGGTCTTCAGTGCCAATTCAGAAATTAAATGTAAACTGTGGCCAAATTAAAGGAAGCGAGGGAACTTTGAAAATTAAGAAATACACAGAGCTTAACCGTAAAACTGTGGATGAATTCAGGACGGCGGAGAAATTCCCCCTCGTGGTGGTGCTCGATAATGTCAGGAGCATGCATAATGTGGGTAGTGTTTTCAGGACCGCCGACGCTTTCCTCGTAAGTGGCATAAGGCTCTGTGGCTATACGCCGAGGCCGCCGCACCGTGATATTCATAAAACGGCCCTTGGGGCCACTGAAACGGTGAACTGGCAGTATGCGGCAAAAACGATTGACGCGGTCCAGGAATTAAAGGATGAAGGATACCGCATTTTCGCGGTAGAGCAGGTGGAAAATAGTGTTCCTTTACAGGAATTTTCTTTTGAGAAAGACGAAAAACTGGCTGTTATTTTTGGGAACGAGGTGACGGGGATTGACCCGGAGGTGTTAAGGTTGTGTGATGGTTCTTTGGAGATTCCGCAGTTTGGGATGAAACATTCTTTGAATATATCGGTGGCGGCGGGGATTGTGTTGTGGGAGATTGTACATAAATTTTTATGATAAAGAAATATCTAAGTCTAATAAAATTCTCTCATACCATCTTCGCGATGCCCTTCGCGATGATAGGATTTGTGTTAGGTGTTTATAGTGTTCCCGTACTGGAAAACATATGGCTGAAACTTCTTCTGGTCGTGCTCTGCATGATCTTCGCGCGCAGCGCCGCCATGGCCTTCAACCGCTGGCTCGACAAAAACTTCGACGCCGCCAACCCGAGAACAGCGATCCGTGAAATTCCTGCTGGCATCATATCAGCAAACAAAGCGCTGGTGTTCGTAATCATTAACTGCATTGCCTTTGTGATTACCACGTGGTTTATCAATCTACTCTGCTTCTATCTTTCTTTCGTTGCCTTGTTCGTTATACTTTTTTACAGCTATACAAAACGGTTTACACCACTTTGTCACCTTGTGCTGGGGGTGGGTCTCGCCCTCGCACCCATTGGCGCCTACCTGGCGGTTACCGGTGTTTTCTCGCTGATCCCCGTGTTATTCTCTTTCGTTGTATTGTGCTGGGTGAGCGGCTTCGATATTATTTACGCGCTGCAGGACGAAGACTTCGACCGTTCTCAAAATCTTCATTCCATTCCTGTGTGGCTCGGAAAAAAGAATGCGCTGCGTTTTTCTGAGATTTTACACGCCATCTCGGCGCTGCTCGTGATCGTCATCGGCCTATATGCTCAATTCAACTGGCTCTACTGGATCGGCACCGCTATTTTCTGTGGTATGCTGATCTACCAGCACTCTATAGTAAAGCCAAAGGATCTTTCACGGGTTAATATCGCTTTTATGACCGCGAATGGCGTCGCGAGTGTGGCCTTTGCGGTTTTTGTAATTTCCGACATGATCGTTTACTTATGGCACGGATTATAGCGATAGACTATGGACTAAAACGAACAGGCATTGCTGTTACGGATCCATTGAAGATTATTGCCACAGGTTTAACCACCATTCCATCCCCCCAATTAATATCATTTTTAAAAGACTATTTTCTAAAAGAAGAAGTTGAACTGGTAATTGTAGGAGAGCCGAAAAACTGGGATGATACGGCCACTCACGCCACACCACTTGTTAATGCGATGGTAAAAAAGCTGATGAAGGAATTTCCGAAAATGCGCATAAAGAAAGTAGACGAGCGGTACACTTCAAAAATGGCCTCCCAGGCTATGATTGATATGGGGTTAAAGAAGATGCAAAGGAGGAACAAGGCGCTGGTGGATGAAATAGCCGCTACGATTATGCTGCAGGAGTACCTGAGGTCACAGGAATGACGTACATGCTCCGCAGATCCCTCACGCGAGGCTGCGCCTCGGTTCGGGATGACATTCCGGTCATCCCGGGTTCGCACTGTCCTCCCGAGCGAAGCGAGGGATCGGCGGAGCAGCCAACGCATTGCGACCGTTCGGCCGGTTCGGGATGACAGCTGGATGGTGCGCTCAGTTTCATCCCGAGCGAAGCGAGGGATCGGCGGAGAAACCAATCCACTACGCCCGATCCCTTAAAATCCAGTAAATTTGCACCACTTATGATACTACCGATCGTGGCATATGGCGCTCCAATTCTTAGAACCGTAGCAAAGGAAATCGATAGAGACTATCCGCAACTCGATAAACTCATCGAAGACATGTGGGAAACCATGTATGCAAGCAACGGCGTGGGCCTGGCAGCCCCCCAGGTAAACAGGGATATCCGTCTTTTCGTGGTAGATAGCGGTCAAATTTTTGCCAACCAGGAAGAGGAAGACAAAGGAAAGTATCCTGACGAACCCGGTGTAAAAAAAGTGTTTATCAACGCCAGGATCAAATCGCTGAACGGTAGCGAGTGGACATACAACGAGGGCTGTCTCAGCATTCCGAAGATCAGGGAAGATATTTCGCGAAATGAAGAAATAACCATCGAATACCAGGACGAACAGTTTGAAAAACACGCCGAAACTTTCAATGGACTTACCGCGAGGGTTATTCTCCACGAATATGATCACATAGAAGGCAAGCTGTTCATTGATTACCTGAAGCCGCTCAAACGCAAGCTGATGAAAGGAAAGCTTGACGACATTACGAAAGGAAAGGTGAAAGTCGATTACAAAATGATGTTTGTAAAGTGAGATGGCTCACCTTATGCTCCATATTAATTTGCGCGACGTTAGCTTCGATCGCGCAGGATTCATCAGTAAATTTTGAAAGGAAAGTAGTAACGCTCAAAGAAGTGGTTGTTCGCAGCAACCTCAACGTGCCCGCGTTTATCAGGCGCGTGAAAGACGATACTACTTTTCACAAGGCGTTTCTCAACCTGAGAGTGCTGGGATACACTTCACTCAACGATATCAGGATGCTCGATAAAAAGAACACGCCGAAAGCCACGCTCATCAGCAGAACCCGGCAGGAAACTGGTAATGGTTGCAGGTGGATGAAAACACTCGAGGAGAAATCGACCGGCGACATCTTCGATAAAAATCATTCATATAACTACTATACGGCACAACTGTATTCATCTATTTTTCTTGCACACGACACGGTATGCGGCGAATCGAATATCGTAGCAGGAACGAAATTCACCACGCAGGGTAAAAGTGGTATAGCCAAACATAAAGAGCAGTTAAAGATGTTGTTCTTCAACCCGGGTAAAAGGATTCCGGGATTGCCGTTTATCGGGAATAAAATTGCTTTGTTCGATGAAGATGTCGCCGCGCTGTATGATTTTACAATCGACATGACGGAGTATAAGGGAGAGATGTGTTATGTGTTTCATATAGCGCCGATGGCTACCCTCGATGCCGTGCAGAAAGATAGGATTGTGATCAATGAAATGACTACATGGTTTGATACGAATACCTGGGAAATTCGTGGGCGCAATTATGATTTGAGTTATAAGGCAGGTGTTTACGATTTTGATGTTCACATAGAAGTTGAAATGACAAAATTCGGCGAATACCTTGTTCCGAAAGTGATGAGGTATAATGGAAATTGGGATGTGATTTTTAAGAAAAGAGAAAACGGGATTTTTACTGCGACACTTTTTGATTTTAATAAATAATTGGCCCTCTAATTGGTCCGCGGCCGGCTAAAGCGACTTCCTCGTCGCCTTCGAATAATCCCTCCACTTCTCAATCACCAACCTCATATCTTCCGGCAGCTCACTATCAAACCTCACCTCCTGCCTCGTTTTCGGATGTATAAACCCGATCGTTTTCGCATGTAGCGCATGTCGCGGACAAATAGCGAAAGCATTTTCAACAAACTGCCGGTATTTAGTAAACACTGTTCCTTTCACAATTTTATCACCCCCATATAATTCATCATTAAAAAGTGGATGCCCGATATGCTGCATATGCACCCTTATCTGGTGAGTTCTACCGGTTTCAAGTTCGCACTGCACGAGTGTTACGTAACCAAAACGTTCCAGCACTTTATAGTGGGAAACTGCTTCCTTGCCATAGTCACCATCGGGATATGCATCGAATAATTTTCTGAAGCGCCTGTGCCTTCCAACATGCGCACGAATTGTTCCTGAATCATTTTCCACATCACCCCATACCAACGCAACATATTGCCGGTGAACGGTGTGATCAAAAAACTGGCGTGCGAGGCTCGCCACCGCTTTTCCTGTCTTCGCGAGCACCATCAGTCCGCTCGTATTTTTATCAATACGATGCACCAATCCGTAACGCGGCAACTCTGCGGTGGTAAGGTGACTGTTCTGTTGAAGAAGATACCAGGCAATACCATTCACGAGAGTTCCTGTATAGTTGCCACTGGCCGGATGCACAACCAGGCCCACGGGCTTGTTAACGATCATTACTTCATCATCTTCATAAACAATATTGAGCGGCATCTGTTCCGGGATAATTTCTTCGGCGTGCACCTCTTTGTCGGAGTACACAACAATCTCTTCTCCCGGTTTAATTTTATGATTGGCCTGTACTTTCTTGTTGTTTACAAGCACTCTTCCCGATTCAATCGATTGCTGCACTTTGTTTCGCGAGGCGCCTTCAATTCGTGCGGTAAGAAATTTATCGAGGCGCATGGGCTCCTGTCCGCGGTCGACAATAAGGCTGACACGCTCGTACAGCGTGTCGCTGCCTTCTGCCTGCTCTTCGGGCTGGTCGTCGTATGGCTGGTCGGATGACATTACGCAAAAATGCTAAATTTGCATCTTATGCCATCACAAAATGTTTTCTTCCGCGACCTTGGAAAGATGGAATACCAGGCGGCATGGGATTACCAGGAAGAACTCCTCGCGAAAAATGTCGAAATAAAAACACAGAAGCGCCGCAATGAATCCGAAGGGGAAGTGTTGACAGCTATTGAACCCGATACCACGCATCACCTCCTTTTTGTTGAACATCCTCCCGTTTATACGCTTGGCAAGAGCGGTAAAATAGAAAATGTGCTCATCAGCGAACAGGAAAGAAAAGAGAAAGAACTCGCATTTTTCCGCATCAACCGGGGAGGGGATATTACATTTCACGGTCCCGGGCAGATAGTTGCTTATCCCATTTTCGATCTCGAAAAGTTTTATACCGACATCGGCAGGTATATGCGCGACCTGGAAGAGGTAATTATTCGCACACTTGGGGACTATGGTCTTCGCGCCGATCGTTCACCCGGAGAAACCGGCGTTTGGCTCGACCCGGGTATTAAAGGAAAGGAGAGAAAAATATGCGCGATTGGCATCCGCTGCAGTCGATGGATTACCATGCACGGGCTTGCGTTTAATGTTAACACCAATCTCGACTATTTCAATAATATTATTCCATGTGGAATACAGAACAAACAGGTGACGTCGCTGAACCGTGAACTCTCGCGCGAGATGAATATGATTGAAGTGAAGGAGAAAGTGAAGAAGTATTTTGGAGAAGTGTTTAATGTGGAGATAGTCTAGTGTCCCGGCCGATCCCTCACGCTCGCGGCTTCGCCGCTCGGTTCGGGAAGACAGTACACATTAGTCGCGGCTTCGCCGCTCGGTTCGGGAAGACAGTACACATTAGTCGCGGCTACGCCGCTCGGTTCGGGAAGACAGTACAGCGTTGGTCATCCCGCTCGGTTCGCCAAGACAGTACACATTAGTCGCGGCTTCGCCGCTCGGTTCGCCAAGACAGTACACATTAGTCGCGGCTTCGCCGCTCGGTTCGGGAAGACAGAACACAGTAGTCGCGGCTTCGCCGCTCGATTCGTGAAGACAGTACAGCTTGGTCATCCCGCTCGGTTTGGGAAGACAGTAGAGTTTAGTCATCCCGAACCGATGCTTTGCATCGCGTGAGGGATCAGCGGAGAAAACAATCATCTGAACTAAAAATCCTTCGGAATAAAAAACTTGTGCCTTTCAATCAGCTCGCCGTTTTCGAAAAGTTCGAACCAGAACCATCCTGAATGAACAAAGTTGGTTTTATCAACAACCACCGGCGTTGTTTTTATTTCTTTAATATCGAACACCGGCTTTTTATTTTCTTCAAAGAAAGAAACCGAATATTTTTTCTTATCCGTCTCGGGTAGCACGATCATCACGTTGCCATATTTTTCAGTGAACACATATTTAGAGGCCAGGAAAATATCCTTCTGAAAGTAGGGCTTAATCAATATCGAATCGGCCGACACATATAACATCGTGTCTTTTGTAAGGTACAGCAACGAATCGCGGAATTTTTTAAATCCATTTTCCGGGATATTCATGTAAACCTCCCTTCTCTTCACGACGTACATTTTTTCTTTGGGTTTGCCTTTCAGATCCCTCACCTGGCTCGAACTCAGGCTATCTGAGAACTTTACACGCTGGTTGTCGTCGAACAGGTACGATTCATCCGTTGAGCCGTTATCTGGCCCGGGGCGTTTGGAATTTGTAAACAGGTATTTACCGCTGTCGAGCGCTATAAAGAGCCTGTAGAAAATTGGCGAAGAAGGCGCTTTTGTGTCCGCAAACCCGTTCTGCTGTACAGAGGGATCCGGTACCGTGATGATGGTCTTAAAATTTTTGGTGCTGTCTGTCGATCGCTGAATGCCAATCTGGGTAATGCTTTTAAAAGGGTTGGTCCAGCTGATCACGTTGCGGTTGTTCGCCCTGCCTACAACGGTGAACCTGGGAAGCGTATCCTGGGCGAAAGCCTGTACCGAAAGGGCGGAAATAATAACAATGAGAACAGCAGCGATTCGTGTCATGGTCCGGGAAGTGGTTTACTTCAAATATTGGGTTTTGTGAACAAAGATAATCGGCGGCAGTTTAAAAAACCAGTGTTCCTTCGGGCAGCGACTTGTTTCCCTGCAATCCGCCCGTATGTATGATCAGTAATTTTGATCCTGGCTTGAAATAATTCCGCGCGACAAGATCATAAACGGCAAAAAACATCTTTCCGGTATATACAAAGTCGGTAGGAATTTTTTCTTCGAGGTATAATGCGTTCATAAATTCTATCAGCTCATTCGTTCTCTTAGCGTAGCCGCCGAAATGATATCCGTAGTTGATCGACCAGTTATTTTTAAGCGTATTTGAATGGAGGAAACCTGCCAGTTCGTTGTCATTTTGATTCGCCACCTTTAATGCGCTGATGCCAATCACCTGCTGATGAGGAGCAGAGGCATTAATCAATCCCGCGAGTGTGGCGCCTGTTCCGACCGGGCAGATGATGTGAGTGTAGTTATCATTCCCTGCACGACTGAGAATTTCTTCTGCTCCTTTAACTCCTTCGGCACTTCGACCGCCTTCAGGTACATAATAAAAGTCGGTGTGCTCTGCCAGGTACCTGGCAGCTATTTCATCTTTGTGATGATATTCTTCGCGGGTCACATAGACTATCTGCATCCCCGCAGCTCTCATGTGTTTAATAGATTCATTTTCGGGAGAAGTTTGTTCGCCTCGTATGATGCCGGTAGAAAGGAGTCGGTGTTCATGTGCGGCGACCGCGGTCGCCACGAGATGATTGGAATATGCGCCGCCAAATGTCACGATACCTTTTTTCCCGAGGCGCATGGCCTCTTCCAGGTGATATTTTAGTTTGAACCACTTGTTTCCGGAAATATCACGATGTATCTTGTCGAGCCGTAACACATCAGCGCTAATTTTCATTGCGTTAAGCAAAGGTTTGCGTAGAGTTTGTGTCGCTATATTTTTATACATTCGCCAAAATTTTAAAATTACAATAATGCCAACTCTTTTGATACTCGCGGCAGGTATGGCTTCCCGATATGGAAGTATGAAACAGATACAGGGATTTGGGCCTTCCGGTGAAACCATTATGGAGTATTCGATTTACGACGCGATAAGAGCAGGGTTTAAAAAAGTTGCTTTCATTATCCGTGAAGAATTCGCGGAAGATTTTAAAAAAATCTTTGAGCCAAAACTGGAGGGTAAAATTCAGACCGACTACGTTTTTCAACACCTCAAATCATTTACAGGTAACCGGCAAATACCCGCTGACAGAACAAAACCATGGGGAACAGCACATGCCGTGCTTTGCGCAAAGGATTCGGTAAACGAACCCTTCGCTGTTATTAATGCAGATGATTTTTACGGAAGAGATGCGTTTGTAAAGGCGCATGCGTTTTTAACCGGTGACTGCAGCGAAAAAGTATATTCCATCATCGGTTATGATCTTGTAAAAACACTTTCCGAAAACGGAACAGTAAACAGGGGAGTTTGTAAAGTTGATGGAAAAGGAAACCTTACGTCGATCGCTGAACGTGTAAACATTGCCGATAAAGACGGTAAAATCGTTTGCGACGATGGCCTGGAGCCGCATGAACTTCCGAGAGATTCCAAAGTATCAATGAATTTCTGGAACTTTCATCCTTCCATTTTTCCTTACAGCGAAAAACTTTTCAACGAGTTCCTCGACGAGAATATCGAAAAACCCAAATCAGAATTTTTTATTCCCATTGTAGCCGACAAGTTTATTAAAGAAGGCGGTGAAATAGAAGTAATTCCAACTTCGGCGCAATGGTTCGGTGTTACATACAAAGAAGATGCGCCTGATGTGCAGAAACAATTGGATGCGTTAGTAAGTAAGGGTGAGTATCCAACCAATTTGTGGAGGTAGGGAATCGTCAATCGTGAATCAATTCTATGCGCCTCACGCTTCACGCCTCACGTCAATAGCTTTTCACCATAAACACGCAATCCGCGATTTTCCTGATCTGCTGAACGCGATCCATTCCTTTCAGCTGTGAATTCAATGGCAGCTTGAGATGATTTGCCGATGAATCTATTTTAACAATGCTGTCAACGGCATTAAATATATTTCTCGCATTCACTGCAAACACTACACCTTCTGCCTGCGTTTGACGTGTATTGATAATTCCTATCACTTCACCGTTTTTATTGAATACCGGCCCGCCCGAGTTGCCAGGGTTTGCCGATACACCAATCTGGCAGGAGAGGGTATCACCATTGAAGCCAGTCAGTGCGCTCATATAACCTTCGTTGTAAACAATCTCTTCTCTCGGGTAACCGAGCGTAAACAATTGTTCTCCCAGCTCTGCGCCGTTTTTCCTGAAACTATATGGTAAGGATGATGGCGCCTTGAAGTCTGCGTCCTCAATTTTTAAAATAGCGATATCGTTCTGCGCATTCAAATGAATGAGAGAGGCCCTGAATTCTGCTCCTTTATTATTCTGAAGCACCACGGCCTGGGATCCTTCCACCACGTGCGCATTTGTAATGATATAACCCTTGCCGTCAATAAGAAACCCGGTGCCGCCTGATTTTATTGGAGTGGCCGGCGCTTTCGGTTCTTCGACTTTTTTGTTTTCTACCTGTTGACTTAAAGCGTTAACTTTTTTCTCGGTGTTCTCAAACTTTTTACTCAGTACCTGGAGCTCAGCGGTGCTGGCTTTGCGCGAATAGTATGTTGAAATGCCTGCGATGAGGAGGGTAGTGATACCAGCGATTGACGCTGCAACGCCCATTACGCGGCGGTGTTTCTTCCAAAGCTGTGCAATGATGGCCTTTGGAGCTGTTTCTTTGATCACGCCTTTTGAGGCCAGGTCGGTATGGATTTCGTGAAGTGAGGTGCGGAAGTTTTTCTGGTCGCCGAACATTTCGAGCTGGTGCATAAAGAGGCTATGCTCCACGACCATAAGGTCTACATCAGGGTCGCCCTGGCGCAGTTCCTCAAAAGCATACTTCTCGGCCGGTGTCATTTCGTTCCGGAGGTATCTTTCAATGTCGTCCAGTAGTTGAATCCTATCCATTACACAGTATTGATTTTATATTCCGAAAAGAATAGTTTTCTCAATCGGAGAAGGCACTTATATTTCTGGTTCTTGGCGTTGTCGGGGTTGGTGTACCCGAAAGAGCTCGCTATCTCACTCATGTTCCTTCGCTGGATATAAAATGCTTCCAAGAGGCTTTTGCATGGTTCGCCGAGACCCAACAGCGCTTTTTCCATCATCTGAAACTCAAGGTTCTTCTGTTCGTGCAGCTCAACATCTTCTTCCACCGGGATGGTTTCTTCGAGTCCGTTTACCTGCGGTATGTAGCGCTGTGCCTGGGCCAGCCTTTTGAGCCATAAACGCCTGCAAACCGAATACAGGTATGTTTTTAACTGGCACTGGAGCTCGAATTCCGGCGTCCTCGACCTTTCATACAACACTATCATCGCCTCCTGGAAAATATCCCTTGCGTCTTCTGATGATCCGTTGTTATTGATTATCAGCGATTGAACCATCGGGAAATGCCTGCCGTAAATGACTTCCACTGCCTCTCTGTCATTTTTGGCCAATCCTTCGAGCAAGCTTAATTCCTGTTGGTCTGGTTTCACGCTAAGCCTTTATTTATACCGAATTTAGGATAAAGTAACCCCTGTAAAAAGATTTTAAATTTTTCGGGAAGATGGCGGGTTACCTTTTGAGAGCAAGTGTATTAACACGAAATATATCATTAAAACACAAAAACTGGGACAATGAAAAAACTTCTTTTTGTATTAGCCATCGGTGCTTTCGTAGCATGTAATGAAGGCACAACAGATGAATCTACTTCGACAGACGCTACTTCAACAGTAGACACAAATACAACTGCTCCGGTTGATACTGCAACTGCGGCTCCGGCTGACACTTCAGCTACGCAGGCAGACAGCTCAGCGAGCAAGTAAGAGCTTTATATGGCAAGCAATCGTTAGAGGCCATCCTGTTCCCAGGAAGGCCTTTTTCTTAACAGAGGGGAGAGGAGAAGGGAGAGGTGTATGATTTTATTGCTTTTCCCCTCTTCCCTTTCCCCTCTTCTTTCTTAAACCTTCTTCTTTAAATTCTCATCAATCGCATCCAAAAACTCTTCCGTATAAAGAAAATGCTCGCCGTGTTTCACCTTATTCCCGTGAACTGCTATTGCTAAATCCTTTGTCATTTTTCCGCTTTCCACGGTTTCGATACAAACCTTTTCAAGCGTTTCGCAGAACTTAATCAGCTCCTGGTTGCCGTCGAGTTTGCCGCGGAAGGCCAAACCTCTTGTCCACGCGAAAATCGACGCGATCGGGTTGGTTGAAGTAGGTTTACCCGCCTGGTGGTCGCGGTAGTGGCGCGTTACTGTTCCGTGCGCTGCTTCCGCCTCCAGGGTTTTGCCATCGGGAGTAACCAGCACCGAAGTCATCAACCCAAGTGAACCGAATCCCTGGGCAACAGAGTCGCTCTGAACGTCGCCGTCGTAGTTTTTGCAGGCCCACACGAAATTGCCGTTCCATTTGAGCGCGCTTGCTACCATGTCGTCGATCAGGCGGTGCTCATACACGATACCTGCGTCGGCGAATTTCTGTTTGAATTCGGCCTGGTAGATGTCTTCGAAAATATCTTTAAACCGGCCGTCGTATTTTTTGAGGATAGTATTTTTTGTAGAAAGATAGAGTGGCCATTTTTTATTGAGCGCTACATTGAAGCAGCTTCTCGCAAAACCCCTGATGCTTTCGTCGGTGTTATACATGCTGAGGGCCACGCCGTCGCCTTTGAAATTGTAGACTTCGAAAGTCTGGGGCTCCCCGCCGCCTTCAGGGGTGAACGTCATGGTGAGTTTGCCCTTGCCCTTAATTACGGTGTCTGTGGCGCGGTACTGATCGCCGAAAGCGTGACGGCCAACGATGATAGGAGCTGTCCAGTTGGTTACCAGCCTGGGAATATTGCTGATAACGATGGGCTCCCTGAAAACGGTTCCGTCGAGAATGTTCCTGATGGTTCCGTTCGGGCTCTTCCACATTTGCTTCAGATTGAATTCCTTTACTCTTGCTTCGTCGGGGGTGATAGTGGCGCATTTGATACCAACGCCGAGTTCCTTTATAGCATTAGCCGCGTCTATGGTTACCTGGTCGTTAGTGGCATCGCGGTGTTCTACGCCGAGATCGAAGTAGCGGATGTCCAATTCAATATAGGGGAGGATCAGCTTGTCTTTGATAAATTTCCAGATGATGCGCGTCATCTCATCACCATCTAATTCTGCAACTGGATTTGCTACTTTGATTTTTGTTTTCATCCGTTCATAATGTTTTTAAAGGTCGTATGGAACCTCGCGGTTACACCCTGCGATGTGAGCTTTAATAGCTCGGTTTCATCCGTTTCTGTTTAAATTATAGTGTTCATGCGGACGCAAAAGTAAGAAAAATCACTTACGGGAATAGGCGAAAACCCTTAACCTTTCGGCATGATTTCATCGGGATTCGGTTTTTCATATATAAAATTTAACTTGCATCAATGGTAAAGGCACTGAAGGAATATCTTGCCAAATTTGTAGAACTGACTGACGGAGAAATTGAATATTTAACGAGTATCGCCGAAGTAAGAACCTACGATAAAAAGGTAAAACTTATTGACCAGGGCGAATACGAAAATTACTTCAATTTCATCATTAAGGGTCTCGCACGTAAATACTTTTTCAAAGGCGACGAAGAGATAATCACGCAACTCGCGAAAGAAGGCGAACTCATCAGTTCTTCCGTATCATTTCTCTCAGGAGAAAAATCACTCTACGTTGTAGAAACAATAGAGCCCACTACATTTCTTTCTTTCAGCCGGGAAAGCATCGAACAGCTTTACGCCGCTGATAAAAAATGGCAGCGGCTCGGCAGGCTTATCATTACCGACCTCTTCCTTCAAAAAGAATCATGGGATCTCGAACGAATCCTGTACAGTACGCAGGAACGTTTCGTACGCTTTCTCAGCACCAATTCAAATCTTTTCCAACGCGTTCCTCAGAAATACCTCGCATCTTATCTGAATATCCAACCAGAAACGTTCAGCCGTCTGAAGCATTTGTTGCGTACCAGGAACACCACCAACACTGCGATATCGTTATAGAAATGCAGGCAAACGGGACTGATATAAACCAGTACGCCGGATATATACTGAAGTTCGTCCAGCAATACGTTAAAATTTCTGAACAGGATTTTAACCAGTTTCTTCCTTTTTTCGAAGTGAGAACGTTCTCCAAGCGCGAAGAAGTGCTCCGCTATGGTCAAACCGACGATTATCTGAACCTTGTTGTGAAAGGGCTGGTCAGGAAATATGTGCTCGTTGGGAAAAATGAAAAAACACTTCAACTCGCTATTGAGGGAAGAGTGATACAATCAGAACTTTCTTTTCACAAACGCATTCCGTCGACCGTAATTATCGAAGCGCTTGAACCGTCGGTGCTTGTTTCGATGCGGTACGATAAAGTGCAGCACGTGCTCGATAATATTCCTGTAGCAGAGCAGATAGGCCGCGAGATGATGACTTATCTTTTTATAAAAAAAGATGCGAGATATTTTGTGCAGTTGAATCATACTACACGCCAAAGATTTCTTCACTATATCAAGAACCATCCGCAAATGATGCAGCGGGTGCCGCAGAAAATTTTAGCTTCTTACCTTGAGATTAAGCCGGAGACGTTTAGCAGGTTGAAACATTTGTTGAAGTAATTTTTAGGGGAATTTTTTTTTAAAAAATAATATATAAGCCTTCGGCACTCTTAGGCGGCTCCGGAGAACGACTGTCTTTGTATGTTTTTCTAAAAAAAAATAGAAAATATTTTATCTCTTTTTCTTTATCAGCGGGAACACAACAATATAAACCAACAGCAGCCCTACAATACACCCGCCGGTAACAATCATTCCCTTCCAAATAACATTCTGTGAACTCTCAAAAAAATCTACCGCTTCGGCAACGAGCAACCTTACGTTAAGATAAACAAGGATCGCAGCAATGATCCATGCAATCACCTGTGTAAAAGGTTTGATAGCATATTGCCCCATCTTCTCTTTGTCGCTGCAAAAATGAATTAAAGGAATGATTGCGAAACCAAGTTGCATGCTCAACACCACCTGGCTGAATATCAGCAGGCGGTTCACTTCTTCATCACCATAAATCCATATTACGATAACAGCCGGGATAATCGCAAGCAAACGCGTAATTAATCGTCGCAGTATCGGGCTCAGCCTCAGCTTAAGATATCCTTCCATAACAATTTGCCCCGCCAGGGTACCCGTAACTGTTGAGCTTTGTCCTGCTGCAATCAATGCCACCGCAAAAAGTACCGGCGCTATTTCCGAACCCAGCAGTGGAGCAAGTAATGTGTGCGCGTCTTTTATCTCAGCAACGTCAGTTCTTCCCGATTTGAAAAATACCGCGGCTGCAAGCACAAGTATCGCCGCATTCACAAGAAACGCGATGTTTAGCGCTATTGCCGAATCAATAAAATTCCATTTCAATGCGCGCCTGATTCCTTTCTCTGTTTTATCAATTTTCCGTGTTTGCACAAGCGCAGAATGCAGGTAAAGATTATGTGGCATCACGGTAGCGCCGATTATTCCAATTGCGATGTACAATGCTTCATCGTTCGGCAACGAAGGGACAAGTCCACCCGCCACCTCATTCAGCTTCGGGCCCGCAAGAATAATTTCAACAAGAAACGACAATCCGACAATCGCTACGAGCGTGATGATAAAGGCTTCCATGGTCCGCATGCCGAGCTTTTGCAGGAAAAGAAGAAGAAAAGTATCGAGTACTGTGAAGGTCACACCCCATACCAGGGGAAGACCTGTCAGCAAATTGATACCGATAGCCATTCCCAGCACTTCAGCAAGATCAGTTGCCGCGATAGCGATCTCAGCGAGCACATAAAGCATAAAATTTACAGCCCGCGGGTAGGTTTCCCTGTTAGCCTGAGCCAGGTCGCGCTGACGAACGATACCAAGTCGCGCGGAAAGACTTTGCAACAGCAACGCCATCAGGTTACTCATCAGCAGCACCCATATCAGCGTATATCCGAATTTACTTCCACCTGCCAGGTCGGTGGCCCAGTTGCCGGGGTCCATGTAGCCCACACTCACGAGATAAGCCGGTCCGAAGAAAGCCAGGATCTTTCTGAGCCCACTATTTGGTTTATTTACGTCCACCGTCTGGTGAACCTCACTTAATGATGTATCGCCTGCGTAATTATTCCTCATGGGTTACAAAAACATTTTTTGCTACGTTGCCGCTTATAGTGATGGCTGGAAGATTTTTTATTTTCAACTCAACTGAATTGTCGAACGCGAACCGCTTCTTTACTTCCACTTTAGTTCCGAGTGCGAGCCCTTTGTCGCTCAGCAGTTCGAGCATTTCGGTCGACTGATCGCTGATGTTGCTTACAACAGCGGGAATGTTCAGCTTCATTTCTGTAAGATTCATTTGTTTTTTCACCGGCACTTTTCCGCTGCTGTCGGGTATCGGGTCGCCGTGCGGATCGGACTTTGGAAATCCTAAATATTCATCGAGCCGGTCAATAAGTTTTTTGCTGCTGATGTGTTCGAGCTCTTCTGCTACTTCGTGAACTTCTTCCCAGCCAAACCTTAATTTTTTTACAAGGAACAGTTCCCACAGCCTGTGCTTGCGAATGATCTGCAGCGCTATTTTCCTTCCTTCAGGACTCAACCTGAACCCCTTGTATTTTTCATATAAAAGAAACTTCTGTGTTTTCAGCTTTTTCAGCATATCTGTAACCGAGGCAGCTTTGGTGTCGAGCTGTCGCGCAAGCGCATTCGTGGTTACTATTCCATCTTCCTCCTGGAGGTGGAAGATGGCTTTGATATAATCTTCTTTGCTTGACGACACTTTCATAACCCTAACGTAAAATGTTTAGTCGCTCTAAAATTAAATTTAGACAAATCTAAAAAATTATTTTCATTCATGCCCTATTTTTTATTTTCATTGATGCCTCTGAATCGCTACTTTTAACCGTTTAATGGCTATTTCGGTATGAATAGATTGCTCCTGGCTCTGTGCTTGTTTGGTTGTATTGCAGCGGGTTGTAAGGATGACAAGAAAACTTCTCTATCTGGCGAGGAACCAGTGGAAGTAGAAGATTTTATTGAATTTTTTCCTGAAGTGAAGTTGCCTTTCGTTGTAGCGGATACAACGCTGACGAAAAAAATATCGGACTCGCTTGTTATTTCACATGCCATTTTTAATCAATTTATTCCCGACTCGGTATTGAAGAAAGATTTTGGCAAGACAACGCCAAAAATTTATCCGCTTGGCAGAACAAAGGAGAAGGGTAAGGAGACATATCTTTTTGTGAAGGCGCAGCAGGGCACAAAGCGGGTAGGGTACCTCATTACGTTCGACAATAAAAATAATTATCTGAATACGCTGAGGCTCGTGAGAACAGGTGAGAATTATACCTATGTGTATGGATCGCTGGATAAGAAGTTCCAGATCACTACTTATCGTGAAAGAAGAAAAAGTTCGGGTGAGTCGACATTCAAAAGAAATATTTATATCTATAACAGCGCTTCAAATGATTTTACGCTGATACTTACAGAGCCAAACGATGAATTGATTGAAGATGTGCTCAATCCTATCGACACACTTAGTCAGAAGAACCGCTACACGGGCGATTACCCCGTGAACAAAAAGAATTTCGTTTCGTTCAGGGACGGAAGGAATGCGTCGGAGATTTTATTTTTTACGCATTTTGAAAAAGATAAAGGCGAGTGCGTAGGGGAACTAAAGGGCACAGCGCGATTTGTGTCGTCGAAAAAGGCCGTTTACAAAGAAGCGGGCAATCCCTGCTCGCTTGAATTTACATTTACAACATCTTCTGTTGTTATGAAAGAAGTTGAAGGATGCGGGTCGTACAGGGACATTAAATGCTTTTTTGAAGGAACATATCCGAAGAAAAAAAGTAAGCCCGTGAAAAAGAAAGCTTAGCAGATACGAAGATGAATTTAAAATCGTTGTTTCAAAGTTGTAAAAAGATTTAATAGCTTATGAGTTTTAGTAATTTCCAGGTTCCTTACAAAATTGATGACAGGTATTCGAAGAAGGTTGCATATTTTTCCATGGAGTTCGCCATTCACCAGCCACTCAAAATCTACAGCGGTGGTCTCGGTTTTCTCTCCGGCTCACATTTACGCAGTGCATATGAATTGAGGCAGAATTTAATCGGCATTGGTATATTATGGAAATATGGATATTACGACCAGGCAAGAAACCAGGATCAAACCCTGCAGGTTACCTGGATGGAGAAGTTATATAGTTTTCTTGAAGATACAGGCATAAAATACCAGATCACGATTCATGACCACCCTGTTTGGGTAAAAGTTTTATATCTCAATCCCGAAACGTTTAAAACGGCTCCGTTGTTTCTCCTGAGCACCGATCTGCCGGAGAACGATCACGTGTCACAAACTATCACTCACCGTTTATACGATGCGAATGTTGCCACCAAAATCGCGCAGTTCATTTTGCTCGGAGTAGGAGGAGCCAAACTGGTTGACCAGTTGAACTTCAATCCCGATCGTTATCATCTGAACGAGGCGCATGCGGTGTCGTCGGTTTTTTACCTGTATAAAAAATTTGGCAACGTAGAAGAAGTTAAAAAGCGACTCGTGTTTACCACTCATACGCCTGAAGAAGCAGGAAATGAGAAACACGATATTTATCTATGTGAAAAGATGAGTTACTTCTGTGGTATCGGTCTCGACGAAGTAAGAAAGCTCACAGGCATCACAGATAGTGCGTTCAATCACTCACTTGTGGCGCTTCGCTTCGCGCATCTCGCCAACGGGGTGTCGCAACTGCATGGTGAAGTATCGAGAGCGATGTGGGGAAAATATCCCGGCATATGCCCGATCATTTCGATTACCAATTCGCAGAACTGGAGATACTGGGCAGATAAACAACTGTATGAAGCCTCCGACAATGGTGATGATGCCAAATGGGATGACAGGAAAAAGTATTTGAAGAGGCGTTCTTTTGAGATCGTCGCCGATCAAACTGGTAAATTGTACGATCCCTCTGTGTTTACGATTGTTTGGGCAAGACGTTTCGCAGGATATAAACGTGCAGAGTTGATTACGAAAAACGGTGCCCGCTTTGAAAAACTAATGAGCAACACAAAGTATCCCATACAGATCATCTGGGCGGGTAAGCCATACCCGATGGATTATCCTGCTATCGATGAGTTTAACAACCTCGTTCATCTCAGCAAGGGATTTAAGAATATTTCAGTGTTGATAGGATATGAGTTGGCGCTCTCAAAGCGACTGAAGCAGGCCGCTGATGTATGGCTCAACAATCCGCGTGTACCGCGTGAAGCATCGGGTACGAGCGGTATGACCGCGGCTATGAATGGCGCCGTGAATTTTTCTACCGATGATGGATGGATACCTGAATTTATTCAGCACGGAAACAATGGCTTCGTTATTCCAAAAGCCGACTACGCGAATATGAATGTGCAGCAACAGGATCAGTATGACCTCGATAAGTTATACGAGATCCTTGAAAGCGAGATGTTGCCGCTTTATTACGATAGTTACGACACGTGGAGGCAGATTGCCAGGAATGGTATGAGGGATGTGCGTTTGGAATTTGAGTCCGGCCGTATGGCGGCGGAGTATTATGATAAGTTGTATAAGTGACCCGTAGGGTCATCCTGAGCCCTGCCGCCAGCGGGGTGAAGGATCTGCAAAAGATTCCTCGCTACGCTCGGAATGACAGCTTCGCTGTCACTTAGCTATATCCAATAACTCAACTTCAAAAATCAACGTAGAACCGGGTTCAATAGCTGATCCGGAGCCTGCATCGCCATATCCGAGGTCGGAAGGCATGTAAATTTCCCATTTACTTCCTACGGGCATAAGCTGCAGCGCTTCTGTCCAACCAGCAATCACTTCCGAAACGCCGAAAGTTGCAGGCTCGCCTCTTTCAATGGAACTGTCGAATACTTTTCCATTTATCAGCCAGCCTTTATAGTGAACGGTTACCCGGTCGTTTGCGGTTGGCTTGGCGCCGGTTCCTTCTGTTATTACTTTATATTGCAGACCACTGGGTAAAGCTGTCACTCCCGGCTTGCTTTTATTGGCATCGAGGAATGCCTGGCCCGCTTTCTTATTGGGTTCAGCGGCTTCACCTTTTTTAACCTGCATGAAGCTGACGATGCAATTGTTAATCTGCGCTTCATCGAGCAGCGGTTTGCCCTCCTTTACATCTTTGAGCGCCTTGGTAACAAGCGCTGAATTAATATCGGTTATACCCTGTTCTTTGTAGAACCCTGCCATGCTTAAACCCAGCGCGTAGCTGAACGAGTCGAGGGCGTTTTTCATAACGGGTGCCGGGGCGACCGCTGGCTTTTTTACTGGTGTTGCAACTTTTTTAGCTGCGGGTTTCGTCTGTGCAGACACAGCAATTCCAATAGCCGCAAAAAGAACAAAAAATATCGCTTTCTTCATGATTTTCAATTCAACGCCAAAAGTAAGAAGGCTGGGCTAAAGGTTAACAAATAATTTAATAGATCCGGCGTTATATTAGTTCAAATTCTCTCCATGAAAAAAGTACTACTATCATTTTTAGTGTTTTCTTCGATAGTTTCCTGCGCGCAGGAAAAAAATTCAACAGGTGATATATTAAAAAAAGCTGGAAGCATTTTCGGCAAAAAGGGAGGCGGTGGCCTCTCGAATGAAGATGTTGTAGCTGGTTTGAAAGAGGCGCTCTCTGTAGGCGCCCGTAACAGTGCGAACCAGTTATCGTCGGTTGATGGCTTTTTTGCGAATGCGGCTATCAAGGTGCTGATGCCCGAAGAAGCGAAAAAGGTTGAATCGACCTTGAGAAACCTCGGTTTTGGAAATATGGTGGATAATGCGATTCTTTCCATGAACCGCGCAGCGGAAGAAGCCTCGAAATCAGCGGCTCCGATTTTTGTTGATGCAATTACTTCAATGAGTATACAGGATGCGTTTGGAATTCTTAAAGGCAGCGATAGCTCGGCTACAGTTTACCTCAAAGGGAAAACTACCGCGAGCCTTACCAATGCGTTCAAGCCTGTTATTGACAAGGCGCTCGAGAAAACCAATGCGACTAAGTATTGGAAGGATGTGTTTGAAACATATAATAAGTTGCCCACTACTTTTAATAAAGTGAATACTGATCTTTCTGGTTACGTGACCGACAAAGCGCTTACTGGTATGTTTTACCAGGTGGCTCTTGAAGAGCAGAAGATTAGGAAAGATCCGGCAGCGCGCGTGACAGATATTCTGAAGAAAGTTTTCGGCTCGTAAATATTTTATTTTTAAAAAAAGATACTAACAAGAGGCTGCCTTTAGCAAAACTCGCTCGGCAGGCAGCTAAGGTAAATCCCTTTTCAGCATCTCATCCCTGTTCGCTATTTCCCAGGTGGTATAAAAAATAGTCTGCGCGCGGTGCGACAGAAGATCATAACGTATCTTATCAGGCGTATCCGTGGGACGATGGTAGTCTTCGTGCAGGCCGCTGAAATAAAAAATTGCCGGTACGCCCTTTTTCGCAAAGTTGTAATGATCACTGCGGTAGTAAATCCTTTCCGGATCATCCGGACTATTATATTTATAGTCGAAGTGAAGTTTATGGTGCTTACTGTTGAGGCCCTCACTAATGGGTCGAAGATCAGAACTTAGCCTGTTGTCGCCCACCACATAGATATAATTCAGTGAGTCCCCCTTTCGACCTTTCTCTATTCTTCCTATCATATCAATATTCACATTGGCCGAAGTGCTGTCCATCGGAAACGCAGGATGGTCGGAGTAATAAGCCGAACCCCATAGGCCTTTTTCTTCCCCTGAAACAGTCATAAAAATAATAGTGCGCCGGGGTTTCATTCCGGCCCCGGCAGCCAGTGAAAAGGCCTGTGCTATTTCAAGAACCGTCACCGTTCCGGAGCCATCATCATCAGCGCCATAATAAATTACAGAATCCCTCGCTCCAAGATGATCATAGTGCGCCGTCAGCACAACAGCCTGCTGCTTTTTATCGGTGCCCTCCATCACGCCGATTACATTACTGCTCTGCAGGTGTTCTGTAATTTTCGCATGTTCGAGCTTTACCGGCACCGGGTACGATTTCGAAACATCTGTGCCCGCCTTCATAGCCTTATCTATACCGGCGAGATGATCCTTAAAAATAACCGGCAGTAATTTATCTGACACCACAAATGTGTTGGGCAAACTATCCTGCCTGTAGTCGCGTACATACATTCTCGCCTCGCGCGGTGCATTACCTTTCGAAAAACGCGACTGCACAATCAGCAATGCTTCGGCGCCATTTTTTTTCGCCGCTCTCTGCAGGCTGTAATAATCTGCCGCCTTCGGCCAAACCACCACAACCTTTCCACGTGCATTTACATTTTTATAGTCGTCTGAAGAGGTATCACTGCGACCAAGTCCTGCAAAAACAATTTCACCCGATTGAAAAGCTATATTAAAACCTGAATTTGAAGTAACATAAAATTCGGAATCAAACTCCAGCTCCCTGCCGTTAATGTTTAGTGATGCCCTCACGAGCGAATCCCGGAACACGGGAAATTGTTGCTGGTAACCACCTTCCCATCCCGGCAGCAGGTGATATTGCTTAAACTGCTCTTCGATGTATGCGGCGGCGGTACGTTGTCCCTCTGTCGCGGTTTCCCTTCCTTTCATTTCGGCAGAGGCAATTTTATAGAGGTGATCTTTAAGATCTGAAGATGTAATTGTGTTAGCGAATTTCTCCACCTGCGTGAATGCCTGCAGGTAACTTAGCGCCAGTATAAAAAACAAAGAAATTTTTTGCTTTAACAATGTCATTGGTTCCGGGGTTTATTGTTCCTCGATTTCACTCAATTCGAGCCATCGCATTTCTTTCTCGTCGAGTTGTTGATTGATTATGCCGATTCGTTCCGAAGCCTTCATCAGCTCTTCATACGGCAGTGAAGCATCTGCCATCTGAACGGTGAGCAAACTTTTCTCATCCTCCAGTTGTTTTATCTCTTTCTGCAGGTTGTTCCACTCACGCTTTTCATTAAACGACATTTTCCTTTTCTGCTTCTGGGGTTTAACGGAAGTTACAATTTTTCCTTTCTCTTCAACAGGTTGCACAGCTTTTAGTGACGAACGGTAATCTGAATAGTTGCCCGGAAAATCCTTCACCATTCCATCCCCTTCAAACACAAAAAGATGATCCACCAGCTTGTCCATAAAGTAACGGTCGTGCGAAACTATTACGAGGCAACCGGGAAAGTCTTCGAGAAAATTCTCAAGCACATTGAGCGTGGGAAGGTCGAGGTCGTTGGTGGGTTCGTCGAGTACTAAAAAATTTGGATTTCGAAAAAGTACCGATAACAAATGTAGTCGTCTTTTTTCGCCACCACTTAATTTAGACAGCGGCGTGTACTGTTGTTCCGGCGGAAACAAAAAAAGGTTGAGAAATTGCGAGGCGCTCAGTGTTCCACCATCGGCAAGCGGAAAGTGTTCCGCTATGTTCTTTACATACTCAATAACTCTCATGTCTTCCTTAACCGGCAAACCAGACTGCGAATAGTTGCCGAATACTACCGTTTCGCCAATGTTAATTTTCCCGCTATCAGGCGGTTCAATGCCCTGCACAATATTCAGGAACGTCGACTTGCCGGCGCCGTTTCTTCCCACAACACCGATCCTTTCGCCTTTTTTGAAAGTATAGTCGAATCCTTTCAATATGGTCTTCTCTCCATAGCTCTTGTAAACTTTCTTCATTTCAACCACTTTCCCACCCAGGCGGTTCATCTTCACCTGTAGCTGCAACTGGCGGTCCTCCATCCTTTTCTTTGCCCTCGCTTCAACATCGCTGAACGCGTCGATCCGGCTTTTCGACTTTGTGGTACGCGCCTTAGGCTGTTTACGCATCCATTCGAGTTCCTTCCTGTAAAGGTTCTTTGCCTTGTCAATACTCGCGACGTCACTCTCAACACGCGCGGCTTTTTTCTCGAGATAATTTTCATAGTCGCCCTTGTACACATACATGTTGCTATCGTCGAGTTCCCATATTTCGTCGCAAACGTTGTCGAGAAAATAGCGGTCGTGGGTTACGAGCAGGAGGGTTACGCGTTCCTGCGATAGGTAATGTTCGAGCCATTCTACCATCTCCACATCGAGGTGGTTTGTGGGTTCGTCCATGATCAGGAGAACGTGGTTATGCTCAAATCCAATATCCACAAGCGTTTTCGCGAGTGCCACACGTTTCCGCTGGCCGCCTGAAAGTGTCGATACCTGTTGATTGAGGTGGTGTATGTTGAGTTTCCCGAAAATCTGGTGCACCTTATTTTCAAAATCCCATGCGGCCAGCTCATCCATCGCCACAATTGCGTTTCCAACTTCGGCTTCATTTCCGCTATCCAACGCAGCTTCATATTCCCTGATGGCGTTTGTTACCGGATGTTTGTGATGAAAGATATTATCGAGAATAGTGCTGTCTTCAATAAAAACGGGTTCCTGTTCGAACAGGGCCACTGTAACCTCTTTATTGATCCAGATATTGCCTGTATCTGTTGTTTCTTTGCCCGCGAGTATGCGAAGAAGTGTTGATTTTCCGCTACCGTTGCGGGCAACGATCGCTATCTTGTCGCCCTCTTCAATGTTGAATGAAATATTTCTAAAAAGTGGTTTTATGCCGTACGACTTCGATAATCCCTCTGCAGAAACATAATGCATGACGCGAAGTTAATTAACCAAGTTTTAAAATAATACCTAACTTAAATCCATGATAAAGTCCAAATTATCACCCCATATGCAGCTCGCGCTTGTATTTCTGCTATTCGGTACGATTTGGATAGTTCTTACTGACCTGCTTATCATCAACATTTCCAGGAACAACCTGTCGTTTCTTTCGCGCGTGCAAACATACAAGGGTGTACTGTTCATGTGCATCGCGGCGGTGTTCATTTTTTTTGTATCAAGGAAAATTCTTTTTCGTCAGCATGTGCTGCAACAGGAACTAAATGACGAGCGCCTTCGTTATAAAAATGAAATCGCTCTCGAGGTGTTCAACGCGCAGGAGAGGGAACGTAAAAAAATCGGCGAAGAGCTGCACGACAACGTGAACCAGCTTCTTGGTGTGGTGAAACTCTACATTGAGCATGCGCAGGTAAATCCCGCGGCCCAGAATGAAATGCTCAAAAAGAGCTCGGAATATATTAAACAGGTGATAGACGAGATCAGGGGTCTCTCTAAGTCGCTTATATCTCCCACGATAAATGATGTCGGCCTCCTTGAAGCTCTGAGAGAACTTATCGAAAGCATCGTTAAAATCAGGGACATGGAGATCGAGGTGTACAGAAATAATTTTTCAGAAGAATCTCTTACCGATCATCAAAAGCTGATGTTGTACCGCATTATGCAGGAGCAGCTCAACAATATCCTTAAGCATGCAAAAGCTGAGCATGTCGATATAACACTCAGCCGTACAGGTCAAACCGTTCAACTTACAATCGAAGATGATGGTGTGGGTTTCGACCCGAAGAAGATAAAATCGGGCCTGGGCTTAAAAAACATTCGCCACAGGCTTGAGCTGTTCAACGGAAAATTAGAAGTCATTTCTTCCCCGCAAAAAGGCTGCAAGCTTGAAGCGATGTTTGATGTTACTTAATCAATAATTACTTAATCAATAATTACTTAATCAATAAAATAAAAGGCACACTGGTTGAATGATGGAAATCTTTTTTCCTGTTTCTTCCGGTACACCTGTCTGGGCATTTCTTTTAAATATGGTGATGTTATCTGAGTCACCGTTTGCTGACAATATAAATTTATCTGTCGGATCAACGGTGAAATCGCGCGGGGCATCGCCACCACTGGATACGATTTTATTCAACTTAACTTTTCCCGAAGACTGGTCAATCGAAAATGCCGCTATCGTATTCGATCCTCCGCGGTTGGATGCATATAGAGATTTTCCGTCTGCGGAAATCTTAATGGCTGCGCTGCCGATCTCGCCCTTGTAATCCTGAGGATGCGCATTGATAGTTTGAATGTTTTTCAGCGAACCATCTTTGGAAACACTGTATGCACTCACGTTGCCCGACAGCTCTTCGATGGTGTAGGCATAAGGAAGAGAAGGATGGAAGATAATGTGCCGCGGTCCCGCTCCGGGCGCAGTGCTCGTTTCGATTGCTTTTTCGGCTACTGGTTTTGAAGCCCCCGGATTAAAAGGATACATGTAAATCTTGTCGGTACCGAGGTCGGTTATTGCGAGATATTTTCCGTCGGGGCTGAATACTGAGGAATGTACATGAGGTTTTTCCTGCCTGTCTTTGTTTGCGCCACTGCCGGTATGTTTAATGATTTGCGCAGCTTCACCTACCGAGCCGTTCGCGGCGATCGGGAAGACTGAGAAGTTTCCACCTGTATAGTTTCCTGCAACAACCCATTTGCCGCTTTTGTCTACTGAAATGTAACAAGGATGATCGCCGTGGGTAAGCTGTGAGTTAATCGGTGTTATTGTTCCCGATGAAGCATCAAATGAAAATGCGCTCACTCCGCCTTTGCCGTCGCCGTTTTCATTTACCGAATACAAAAATTTTTTATCGGGCGATAATGCGAGGTAAGAAGGATTTTCTGAAAACGTACTGCTCACTTTCTGCAATTCGCCGTTCGATGTATTGAATTTATATACATAAATGCCTTCGCTCTTTTTGCCGGTATATGTTCCTACCAGTAAAATTTTTTCCTGTGCGTTTAATACAACTGATGTCATCATCGCGATAGTTAAAATTAATAATCTCATGACCCGTTTTAATTTGAAAGAAATGTTTGAAAGAAAATAATGCTGAAATATACGCAATCTAAGGTATAACGAGTTTCAACCGGCCCGGAACGATTTTCGCTTCTACGGTGTGCAATTTCCCGAGATATTCACCATCAACCTGGAAATGTACTTTTTTTGTTGTCTGAATAGACACCGATGTTGCCGGGTATAGTTTTATTTTTTTCGGATTGAATGGTTGCGGTCGCAGCCACATCTTGAACAGTTCCGAAAGTGCGAGCCTTTTCATAATCACTACTTCGAATTGTCCGTCGTACAGATCGCCTTCCGGATTGATTACAGCGCCTGTTCCATACATCCTTGCGTTGGCAAGCACCACCATAAGCGCCTTCATCGACACTTCATTGCCGTGCACCTTTATTTTAAGGGTCATCGGCGATTTTCTCCATAAGGTTTTCGCAACCTGTGTGGCGTAACCAAGTTTTCCTCTCAGTTTCCCTTCTTCAAAATATTTAATCAATTGCGCATTGAGGCCTATGTCACTAAGATGAAGGCATATATGACCGTTTATGTCGATCACATCTGCCTTCCTCGTTTTATTTTTTACTATTGTTTCGAGGGCCTCGTTCAGGTTTTGTGGAATATTCAGTTCGCGGGCCATGCCGTTTGCTGAACCCGCGGGTAATATGCCGAGCCCGATATCCATCCCTAAAATTTCCTTTGCTACTAACGATACAGTACCATCGCCACCGACCGCTACCACGGTTGTGGGTTTTACTCGCTCGATCCAGTGCCTCAGTGAATCCGGATCATTTTCGCCCGTAAGTATGTAAAACTCAATGCCGGCATCGATATTTTTGAAATATTCCCGCACTACCTTTTCCCATTCGACCTTCGTTTTACCGCCGGATATGGGGTTGATTACAAAAAGGTTTACGGAAGATGCTGGCGTTGGCATGAGAATGGATTTTGTTTTAAGGTAAATATGGATGAAAGCATTATAACCAACAACAATTATTCCCCACCTTTTATCAAAAGGATAAAGGAGAATTTGTTCAGGTGGATGCGGCTGACCAACAGGCCTGTAGTGAAAGTGTATCATGGTTACGGGGGCAACGGCGAAATTGTTGTGCTGGGGCATGTGCTGAAAACAAGTCCGCTGCCGCGTGTGAAATACAGGAGGAATTTCTGGACGAATACTTTAGCCCTCATCCGTTTATTTATTGTGAAACCGATACCTAAGGCGAAAGTGTCGCTTACATTCCGTGGGCAAACGATAGAACAAACGACAGATGATGATGGTTTTTTCCGATTTCAGTGGGCGGTGGATACCATGCCTGCACCAGGGTGGCACAAAGTAAATGTGGTGCTTGCGGAGGGGGTTGTGCAACGGTATCACGGTACAGTTGCCGGTGAGGGCAGCATTTATGTTCCTCACAGTGGGCAATACGCGATTATTTCTGATATTGATGATACTTTTCTCATTTCACATTCTTCTGATCTTCGAAAGCGGCTGTTTGTTTTGCTCACAGAGAACGCGTATAGCCGCAAGCCGTTCGATGGTGTGGTGAAGCATTACCAGGCATTGGCTTATGCCGGCAGCAAAAGCGGCGAGCCAAATCCGTTCTTTTATGTGTCGAGCAGTGAATGGAACCTGTATGATTATATCAGGGAATTTTGTAAGAAAAATGAGTTGCCGGAGGGGATTTTTTTGCTGAATAAACTAAAGCGGGTTTCACAGGCGTGGAAGACGGGTCAGAATCGTCATAAGACGAAATTTTTTAGAATTTCAAGGATACTTGAAGCGTTTCCTGCGCAGGACTTTATTTTACTTGGTGATGATTCGCAACAGGATCCTGAAATTTATGCGGCGTTAACCGAACATTTTCCCGGGCAGGTAAAGGCTGTTTATTTGCGGAATGTTTTCCATAAAAATGAAGTGGTGGTAAAGGCGGCAGTGGAGCGCATTGAAGCGGCGGGTATTCCGGTTTGCAGGTTTGTGCATAGTGCGGATGCGCTCGCGCACTCTCATGCTATTGGGCTGATTTCTTAAATGTTTGCCACGCAATTATTTGAACCCACCCCTGGCCCCTCCCTCAGGGAGGGGAAGTATTTTTCTCTTTTCTTAATAAAAAATAAAAAAAAGAAAACAAAATCACGCATATGCCTCCGTGGGCTCACACACACAAATCAAATTCCTGTCACCATACGTATTATTAATCCTCGCAACCGACGGCCAAAACTTATTCCTGGCAACATAAGCCAACGGAAACGCAGCCTCCTGCCGCGAATACTTATGACTCCATTCATCAGCACAAATCACACCCATCGTATGCGGCGCATTCTTCAATACATTATCCGTTTTATCAGCTCTGCCTGATTCAATCGCTGTAATCTCTTCGTGTATACTGATCAGCGCATCACAAAAGCGATCGAGCTCAGCTTTAGGCTCACTTTCCGTCGGCTCGATCATAATTGTTCCGGGCACCGGGAAACTCATAGTAGGAGCATGAAACCCATAGTCCATTAGCCTCTTCGCCACATCTTCCGCTTCAATACCGCAGCTCGATTTAAACGGCCGCAGGTCAACTATAAATTCATGCGCACATGTTCCATTCTTGCCGAGGTAAAGAATTTTATAATACTTCTCCAACCGCGCCTTCATATAATTAGCGTTCAGAATAGCATACTGTGTTGCACGACGCAAACCTGTTGAACCAAGCAATTTGATATATGCATAGCTGATCAGCAAGATACTCGCTGAACCATACGGCGCCGCACTCACCGCGTTAGCGTGTTTCGCCTTTTTATTAATCGAAACGTGGCCCGGTAAAAAAGCAGCAAGTTGTTCGGTTACACAGATAGGACCCATGCCCGGTCCACCGCCGCCGTGTGGAATCGCAAATGTTTTATGAAGATTAAGATGGCAAACATCGGCGCCAATATTTCCTGGTGAGGTAAGGCCCACCTGCGCATTCATATTCGCGCCATCCATATACACCAATCCTCCATTGTCGTGAACAACTTTGCAAATTTCCCTGATACTTTCTTCAAACACGCCATGCGTAGACGGATAAGTAACCATCAGGCACGACAATGATTCTTTATACTGTTCGGCTTTCGTTTTAAGATCGGCCACGTCGATATGGCCCTCTTCATCACTCTTCACCACTACCACTTTCATCCCGGCGAGTACGGCGCTTGCAGGGTTCGTACCATGCGCTGAAATAGGAATAAGCACCACGTTACGGTGATCTTCTCCACGGTCGAGGTGGTATGCCCTTATTGTCAGGAGTCCCGCGTATTCGCCCTGTGCGCCACTGTTTGGTTGTAGTGAACATGCATCAAAGCCTGTAATGGTACACAGGTAACTGCTAAGTTCATCAGTGATTTGCCTGTAACCTTCGGCCTGGTTAACGGGAACGAAGGGATGAAGGTTGGCAAACTCGGACCAGCTAACCGGTATAAGTTCAGTTGCCGCGTTCAGCTTCATCGTGCAGCTTCCCAATGGAATCATGGAAGTGTTCAACGATAAATCACGGTTCTCAAGATGTTTGATATAACGCATCATTTCAGATTCGCTGTGATGCGCATTAAAAACAGAATGCGTAAGAAATTCCGACGAGCGTTTAAGCGCAGCAGGAATATGAGCCGTCGGAGAATCGGTTTCTATTGTAATACTTGATGTATCGTTGCCTTTTGCTTCGTTGAACACCGAAACAATGTCGAGAAGATCGGATGGAAGCGTCGTTTCGTCGAGGGAAATGCCAATATAGTTGTTGTCGAAATAGCGGAAGTTAATTTCTTTTGCTTCTGCTATTTTCCTGATAGCAGCGCTATCCTCTGCTTTTATTTTGAGTGTATCGAAATAATATTCGTTAACCTGTTTGTAACCTGCGTGTGTTAATTCTGTATGAAGAATCTGCGCGAGCGTTGTGACGCGCGTTGCAATCTTCTTTAACCCTGCGGGCCCGTGATACACGGCATACATCGCGGCCATGTTCGCCAGGAGCGCCTGCGCAGTGCAGATATTAGATGTTGCCTTTTCGCGTTTGATGTGCTGCTCTCTTGTTTGAAGCGCCATGCGCAATGCGCGCTGTCCCATTGCGTCGACGGAAATACCGATGATGCGGCCGGGAATCCCTCTTTTGAATTCATCCTTTGCCGCGAAGAAGCCTGCATGCGGACCGCCATATCCCATAGGCACTCCAAAACGTTGTGCCGAACCGACGGCCACATCAGCGCCAAGTTCGCCCGGAGGAGTGAGCAAAGTGAGCGCTAAAAGGTCGGTGGCCATTACAACATATCCTTTCGCTTCGTGAACCTTTTCAATAAATCCGCGGGTATCTTCAATGCTTCCGTTGTTGTCGGGATATTGAACTATCGCGCCAAAATATGTTTCATCTATCGCTGCCGAACGGTAATCGCCAAATACAATCTCAATTCCAACAGGCTGTGCGCGTGTAATGATCACGTCTTTCGTTTGAGGAAAAATGTTCTCATTAACAAAAAACTTCGGCTGTTTTATTTCGTCGGTTTTGTTAACATGATGATAGATCATGGTCATTGCTTCGGCTGCCCCGGTCGCTTCGTCGAGCAATGATGCGTTCGCAAGTGGCAATGCGGTCAGGTCGGTGACCATCGTCTGGAAATTCAGGAGGCTCTCCAGGCGGCCCTGCGAAATTTCAGCCTGGTACGGTGTGTATTGGGTGTACCATCCCGGGTTTTCGAAAATATTTCTAAGGATAACCGGCGGGGTGATAGTGCCGTAATAACCCTGGCCAATAACCGATCTGTATACTTTATTTTTTGCGGCGATTGCCCTCAGTTCCTGTAAATACTCGTATTCGCTAAGCGGATCGGAAGTATGCAGCGGTTTATCGAGCAGGATATCTTTCGGGATGGTTGCTTCGATGAGATTGTCGAGGCTGTCCATGCCCATTGTTTTCAGCATTTCAGCTGTTTCATTTTCATCCGGGCCTATATGTCGGTGCTGAAATTCATACTTTTGTTCTTCGGAGAGATTCATAACAGAGGTGACGAAATTTTAAAAAGTTCCGCAAAGTTAAAGCGATTCAGTCACACCTAACGGTTGTTTGTATCCACACTTTATCCGGGGGTTTAATTTTTGCTGAATTGTACCTAAAGAAAGACTAATGAGTTGGGAGATATCGTCTATTTATTTGGCAATCATCGGCTTGGAGGTATTTTTCAGTAACTACCAGCACAAAAAGCTTTACACCTGGCGCGAAACGGTTATTAACTTTTTTCTTTCCTTCCTCAACGGTGCGCTCGACCTGGCCATCAGGGGATTATACCTCGTTCTTTTGACGTTTGTATTTCAGTTTCACCTTTTTGATATTGGTCAGCCTGTCATTTATTGGGTGTTGTTATTCATTTTGGTGGATTTTCAATTCTACTGGCTGCACAGGCTCGAGCATTTCTGCAGGATCTTCTGGGCGGCGCATGTTACCCATCATTCGGCTGAGCATATGAACCTGACTGTAGGTGTTCGCGCTTCGTTGATGAGGCCGCTTTATGATTTTGTATTCTTCATACCTATAGCTTTTATTGGGTTCAAACCAATAGACATCTTTCTCATTTACTCGATCTCGCAGATATGGGCTATGTTTCTGCACACTGAAATGGTAGGAAAACTGGGTTGGGTGGAATACGTTTTTGTTACCCCTTCACACCATCGGGTGCATCATGCTTCAAACGCCAGGTATATTGACAAAAACATGGGCATGGTACTTATTGTGTGGGACAGGCTGTTCGGAACTTTTCAGCGTGAACTTTCCCCTGAAGAGTATGAACCCATCCGCTATGGTTTAGCGAAACCCATGAAAGACTCCAATCTCTTCACGGTGATATTTCATGAATGGATCAACATCGCGAAAGATGTGAGGAAGAAAGATCTTTCGTGGACGGAGAAATTTCTTTATGTGTTTGGTCCCCCGGGGTGGACACATGAGAAACGGCGATAGGGCATCTTTTTGGTAATTTTGCCGGATGGATGTGCTTCACAACTGGGAGAAGAAAACAAAGGAAAGAAAGAAAGTATTTAAACAATTTCTCCAGCGCGCTGATAAGAATAAAGTGCTCAAGGAATTACCTTCTCTTCATGACGAGGCATTTAAGAAGATTGATTGTACTGCCTGCGCGAATTGCTGCAAAAATTATTCTCCGCGGTTTAAAACGCCCGATATCAGGAGGATTGCCCGGGAACTTAAGATGAAGGAGGGTGCGTTTATCGAGACTTATTTAAGGTTGGATGAAGATGGGGATTATGTGGTGAAGACGTCGCCGTGTCCTTTTCTTGGAAGTGATAATCTTTGTGCGATATATGAAAGCCGGCCCTCTGATTGTCACAGGTTTCCGTACACGGATGAGGATACGTTTATTAAACGGCAGAACATCACGTTGAAGAATGCGGAGTTTTGCCCTATTGTGTATTATGTTTTGGAAGGATTGATAGAGAAAAGTAAAAAGTAAAAAAATTTGATCTTTTGTTTAGTTTTTTACCTGAAACAAAAAGATAAAAACTCAACTATCTTTTTTTAGGTTTTTTATTTAGAAAAAGAAAAGATAAAAAAATAATTTATTATGTTTTGGAAGGATTGGATTGATAGAGAAAAGCAGATGATAAAAAGCTGAAAATTTCGTTTATCGGGAAAAAAATTTAAGGCAACGCCAAAAAATGCTGCCCATCCTCAAAATCCATCTCCAACGCATCCAGCAACGCCCTCAAATGCTTCTCATTCGATAAAAAATCTGCATTTGTCGCATCAATAAACAACGTTTTCAAATTATGCTGTTTAATGTAGTGCGTATACGTTTCCTGTATCCGGAAAAGATACTCATCAGGAATATTCAATTCGTATGGCCGGTTTCGCTTCCTGATATTTTTCTGCAACTTCTGAACAGGAACATGCAGGTATATGAGTAAATCAGGCTGTATGAGCGGCTGCCTGATAATATCAAACAATTTATGATAGAGTCGAAACTCATCTTCAGTAAGATTAACCTTCGCGAACAGCAGGCACTTAGTAAAAAGATAATCCGCGACTGTTACGTTTTGGAATAAATCTTTCGTATGAATAAGCTCTTTTAACTGCTTATATCGTTCGGCCATAAAAAACAGCTCCAGCGGAAAAGCATATTGCTGCGGATTCTCATAAAATCTGGGGAGGAAAGGATTATCCGCGAACTCTTCAAGTATTATGCGTGCATTCAGATGTTTGGACAACAAATGGGCGAGGGTTGTTTTGCCGGCCCCTATGTTTCCTTCTATAGCAATAAAATGATAATTCATAATACTTTTTTCACGGGTAGTGTGTCGTCACATTGGGCAAGGAGTTCACTAACGGTTCTGTAATATACGGGATGAATGTAAGCGGGAATAACTTCCGCCAAAGGTTCCAGCACAAACCTGCGCCGTGTCATTTCCGGATGGGGTACAACAAGACCGGGTTCTTTAATGACCTGGTGATTAAAAAAAATGATGTCGATATCAATAATCCTTGGGCCATACTTTTCAATCCTGTCGCGACCCATCAGATTTTCGATATACAATATTTCATTAAGTAAATCGCGGGCGTTGAGCGATGTTTCAAGTACGAGCGCCTGGTTCAGGAACGGTGCCTGGTCGGTTTTTCCCCATGCGGCCGTTTCATACAGTGAAGATTTATCAATAACGTGCCCGCAGCGTTCTTCAACCAGTTTCGCTGCAAAGGAAAGCTGTTCCTGCCTGTTGCCCATGTTTCCGCCTGTAACGAGATATGCTGAATTCATCCGCTGCAAAGTAACCCCTAAACAATAAAAAACCAATCATTAAGGTGCCTATTGGTACATTTGTGGGCTCAATGCTAAATATTCTTCTATGAATAATTTTTTCAGAATATTTTTTGCATCGCTGCTTGCCATTGTGGTATTTGCAGTGCTTACCTTGTTTGTCGGGGTTATATTTGTGTCGGCAGTTGCCAGTGGTAAGGAAGCTGTGACAGGTGAGAAAGCTGTACTGGTTGTGGACCTCGCCGATCAGTATCCTGAAGTGCCTGAAACAAATCCTTTTTCAGTCTTCGGCGGCGCGCCGTCAAAACCATCACTGTACGACCTTGTAAGATTGATTCGTCATGCGAAAACAAACAATTCTGTAAAAGGCATCTTCCTTAAATGCGGACGTAACAGCAACCAGATCGCGACTCTCCAGGAAATCAGGAACGCGCTTAACGACTTCAATACCTCCGATAAATTTGTTTATGCATATGGCGCCGTGATACCGCAGGCGGGCTACTACGTTGCTTCGGTGGCCGACAAAGTTTACTGTGCCCCGACCGGTGGACTGGATTGGCACGGACTAACGCTCACAATGCCGTTTATAAAAGGCGCACTTGAGAAGCTGGAAATACAGCCGCAAATTTTTTACGCGGGCAAATTTAAAAGCGCTACCGAACCATTTCGCGAAACAGAAATGACCGAGGCGAACCGTTTGCAAAGCACAGCGCTACTCAATGATATTTATCAAAAATTTCTCACAGACATTTCAACTTCGAGAAAACTTGACACAGCATCATTGCGCCGCTACGCCGATTCGAACGAAGTACAATTTGCCGGCGCAGCGCTCAGTCGTAAAATGGTAGATGGGTTGAAATACGATGATGAAGTGAAGGATGAAATGCGCTCACTGTTAAAAATTGATGCAGATGAAAAAATCAATTTTGTAAGCACATCGAAATACGCGCAGGCAGAAGATATCGTGCAATCGGGCAGTGGCAAGATAGCCGTGATATACGCGGAGGGAATGATTTTCGACGGCACCGGCGACCGTGGGGCGATCGGTGGTGACACTTACCGTGATTATGTAAGGCGTGCCAGGATGGATAAAACAGTTAAGGCAATTGTGCTGAGAGTAAATTCAGAAGGCGGCAGCGCGGCAGCGAGTGAGCAGATATGGCGCGAAGTGGATCTCGCGAAAAAAGTAAAACCCGTCATCGTCAGCTTCGGAGATATAGCCGCTTCGGGCGGATATTATATTTCATGTGCTGCCGACAGCATCTTTGCGCAGAACAATACGATCACAGGTTCCATCGGTGTGTTCGGTGTGATACCCAACATGCAAAAATTTTTCAACAATAAGCTGGGCATCACGTTCGACGATGTGCATACTTCTCCTGACGCAGGAATGCAAACCGTAGTCAAACCGCTTACCGAAACACAGAAACGTTATATTCAGAGTGGGGTCGACTCGGTGTATATCCAATTCAAGCAGCGTGTTGCAAAAGGAAGAAACCGCCCGCTCGATGAAATCGAAAACATTGCACAGGGTAGAGTATGGAGTGGATCAACAGCAGTGCAACTCGGGTTGGTTGACCGGATCGGTGGTATCCAGGATGCGGTTGCTGCAGCAGCGGCTAAAGCGAAACTCAAAGATTACCGGCTGAAAGAATATCCTGGTAAACAAAGTTTTTTTGAGATGTTTTTCAATAGCGAACCACAGAAAGAATCGATGATAAAACAGGAATTAGGTGAAGAAGGGTATAAAACATATTCGGCCGTGCGGGCGATGAAAAAGTTAGTCGGCTCGGTACAGGCGCGAATGCCCTTCGGGATTACAATAGAATAGTCATAAATGTCCAGTAATTACAGTCAGACCCGGGCGATGTTTGCCATTACCCGGGCGAGTTTAAGGGCGATTTTCAGAAGTCCAAGTGCGATAATTTTCAGCTTTGCGTTTCCGCTGATATTCATTCTTGTCTTCGGATTTATTGGAGGAGGCAGCAGGATGTCTGTGCGCGTTGCGTTCGATAACAAGTCCGACACTACCAGCGATCTCTATAGAGCCATAGCGGGAATGGAGGGTGTGAAAGTGGTGACGGGTAGTGAAGAGCGGTTGAGCAGCGATCTTGAAAAAGGCCGGCTGCACGCTATTATCGGTCTGCGAAAAAATAACGTGCCGGACTCGTTTCCAAAATATTCTATTGTACTCACCAGTTCAGACGCCGTCAATCCCCAGAATATACAGGTGCTCAGATCGATGCTGCGCGGAATGATTGACGGGATGAACGAAAGGGTTTTTCCGCATGCGCCGTCGTATGCAACTGTCAGCAATAATGTAGAGCGCGTGCCGGGAAGAGTGTACCGCACGATAGACTTTATACTGCCCGGGCAGTTGGGATTTTCGTTGTTGAGCGCAGGGGTGTTTGGTGTGGCGTTTATTTTTTTTAGCCTGCGACAAACGTTGGTATTAAAAAGATTTTTCGCGACGCCTATCGCGCGTCCCTATATTGTTTTTGGCGAAGCGATCAGCAGGGTAATATTTCAGCTGACCACCGCTGTGGTAATATTGCTTATCGGTCATTACGCTTTTCACTTTACACTTATAAATGGTTGGGTAACCTTTCTTGAACTACTGGTATTGAGTTTTATAGGCCTTGCGGTATTTATGGGATTTGGTTTCGTAGTGAGTGGTCTTGCAAAAAATGAAAGTTCGATACCGCCATTTGCTAACCTTTTTACACTGCCGCAGTTTTTATTATCGGGCACCTTTTTTCCTATTGATAATTTTCCCGCGTGGCTGCAGCCGCTTTGCAAGGTGTTGCCGCTAACACACCTGAACGACGCAATGCGAAATGTGGCCTTCGAGGGCGCTCACCTCGCTGATTGCGGACCGCAACTCGGCGTGCTGGGTATCTGGGGCCTGGCATCGTATGCTATTGCTATAAGAGTTTTCAAATGGGAATAAAACAATCACCATGCTCAGGGTAGTAAAACTTTCGGTTATTAGTGTGATTGTGATATTTGTGATCGTCTTCCTGATATCACTGCTCTTTCCCTCTACCGTGCGTATTTCACGGGCTATTAATATTGAAGCTGAAAAGCAGGCTGTATATCCGCTGATAGCGGATACTACCAACTGGAAGCACTGGAACTACCTGGCCAGGGAGGGCATAAGTATTGAAGTGTTGAGAAGTGACAGTAACCTTGTTGAAACCAGGTGGAGTTACGGCGGACGTTCGGTTCATGGTTCTTTCAGGTTGGAGAAAATCGGCGAAGTGACCGTTGTTCAATGGTACTTCGACTTTCAGCTGAAATGGTACCCATGGGAAAAGTTCGGCAGCATCACCTTTGAGGATCAGTTTGGAAAAGCCATGGAAACATCTTTAACAAAACTTAAAAATCTGGTAACTAACTCTCCGTAACTTAGATACTTCCTTCATATATTCGATTCCTAATTTAAAAAACATAGTATGAGGCAATTACTTTTTCTTTCATTAATCATGGTATCGGCCGCATTTATGGAATGCAGCAGCCAGCCACCAAAGAGCCCGCGTGTTTCAGCTGAGGGAAAAGATGTGTCTGTAGCTTATGGTCAGCCTTCTAAAAGAGGCAGGGTAATTTTCGGCCAACTTGAGCCATATGGAAAAGTATGGAGAACAGGAGCCAACGAAGCTACTGAGATCACTTTCAAAAAGGATGTGACATTCGGAGGTCAGCCCGTTAAGGCAGGTACCTATACGCTCTTTACCATACCCAACGAAAATGAATGGACAGTAATTCTCAATCCGGAGCTTAAGCAGTGGGGTGCGTATGGATATGATAAAATTAAGGGTAAGGATTTACCTCATGTGAATGTGCCGGCGAAAAAGCTTGATTCACCTGTAGAGAAACTGACGCTCAGTTTCGATGCGAATAACAGCCTGGTGATAGAGTGGGATCAAACGCATGTGGAAGTGCCTATTCAATCGAGTTAATTAAATTTTTTGTGTTCAAAAGCCCGCCGCCCGGCGGGTTTTTTTTGTCCTATTTCGTACATATTTCCAGAACCACCTCATAAACTCTCTCCATTTCCTCCTCACTCATGCAATACGGTGGCATCAGGTAAACAGTGTTGCCAAGTGGCCGCAAATAAACGCCATTCTCGAGCCCCGAAGCAGTAATCACATCGCGAATGCTGCTCGTATATCCGGACACTTCGTCGGGAATTTCAAACGCAATGATCGTCCCGCACTGGCGAATATTTTTTATGTTCCGGTATCCGGCAAGCCGTGCAGCAAAAGACTCGTGTGAACGGACAATTCTCCCGATATGCTGGAAAGTGTTTTCTATTTTAAAGAGATCGAGACTGGCGAGTGCAGCCGCACATGAAAGCGGGTTGGCGGTAAACGAGTGCCCGTGAAAAAAAGTTTTCTTTTTATCGTCCGTAACAAATGCATCATGAATAAGTTTACTGCACGCCGTTACACCCATCGCCATCGTTCCGCCAGTGAGCCCCTTGCTTAAACAGATAATATCCGGCTTGTTTACACAGTTTTCAGAAGCAAACATTTTTCCGGTCCTTCCAAAACCTGTCATCACCTCATCGGCGATGCAAATCACTCCATGCGATCTGCATAAAGCAATAAATTCATCCAACGCCTTCGCATCGTACACGTTCATTCCGCCTGCACCCTGTAAAAGGGGCTCATATATTACGCATACACATTGTTCGAGGAGCGAAGAGATGTCCTGTTTAACACCAATTCGCGGCGGGTCAACAAAATTCACTTCAAACAGGCGGTCGTGAAAAGCGAGCGTAAACAATCCCCTCTCACTCACACTCATCGCTCCGAATGTGTCGCCATGATAGCTATGGTTGAACGCGAGTATGCGGTTGCGTTTTTTTTCGCCCTTGTTCCACCAGAACTGCGTAGCCATCTTTATCGCTACTTCTACGGCAGTTGAACCATTATCTGAATAAAAAATTTTAGAAAAATTTCCCGGAAGTATGCCGAGCAGTTTTTCAGCGAGATTCACTGCTGGTGCATGGGTAAAGCCGGCAAAGATGACCTGTTCGAGTTCAAGAGCCTGCCGGTAAATTTTCCCGGCGATGTAGGGGTGCGCGTGTCCATGGATGGTGACCCACCAGCTGCTGATGGCATCGAGGTATCTGCGACCATTTTCATCGAAAATCCACGATCCGTGCCCTTTAACAACTGGTATGGGTTCAGGAGCGTACTTTTGGGGGCTATACGGATGCCAGATCACTTTCTTGTCCCGTTCCGTTAATGATGAACCCATAGCATTCAAAGATAAGGGATAAGGAAAGGTTTTTCAGGGTTGCAAGTGCAACGGAAGGCTACCTGGAATTGTCATCAAAATGTACACTACCGCATGGATGCACACAGGTTGGTAAGAGACTGTATCAAGGAAAGGCCAGAGGCCCAACGTCAGCTTTACGACGAGTTCTCAGAAGTGATGTTGGGAGTATGTTACAGATACACGAAGTCGATCATGGATGCCGAGGATGTGATGCAGGAGGGATTTATTAAGGTTTTTCGCAATATTGGTCAGTTCAAATTTGAGGGAGAGCTGGGCGGATGGATACGAAGAATTATGGTAAACACTGCATTGAATTACCTGAAACAAAACAGGAACTACCAGTCGGATTTGTCATTTTTCGATAACGGGATGCACCCCGTATCCGACGATAATCCGGATGTAAAATTACTTGCGCGTGATCTTGCGGACCTGGTGCGGCAGTTGCCCACGGGTTATCAAACTATTTTCAACCTCTACGCGGTAGAAGGATTTACACATGTTGAAATCGGGAAAATGCTTGGGATCAACGAAGGAACCTCAAGATCACAATATGCACGGGCAAGGGGATTGTTAATCACCTGGCTCGAAAAACAGAAAGAAGAACACAACAAAACTGCTACCTATGTCCGGCCATGAATTTGAAAAACAGGTCAGGCAAAAGTTAAATGACCTGAAGATGACGCCCTCGGCGGAAGCCTGGGAGAACATAGAGCAAAACCTGCGCGAGAAAAAGCGCCGGCTTGCCCCGGTGTTATGGCTGCCGCTACTGCTGTTGGGATTAACCGCAGGGGGATTTTTATTCTATAGATCTTCTATTGAAGGATCTTCTGTTGAGGAAAGTGCTCCGCAGGTTACTGCCTCTCAACCTTCAATAAAAAAAGAAAATAGTCCCTCAGGATCTTTAAATGATGTTGCTTCTGCCCCGCAGGTTACTGCCTCTCAGCCTTCAATAAAAAAAGAAAATAGTCCCTCCGGGGGTTCTTTAGATGATGTTGCTTCTGCTCCGCAGGCAAAAGCCTTTCAGCCTTCAATAAAAAAAGAAAATAAACCCTCCGGGAATTTTTTAAAGGATTTAGCTTCCGCACCGCAGAAAACTCCAAAAAACAACGACATCACCGCCTTTAACAAAATTCCATCTCTCTATCTCACAAACGAAAAATCAGAAATTATTGAACCAACATTACACTATCCTACCGTAATAACAGCCTATCAACTAAGCGGTAAAATCATAGACCCAATTGTAAAGAATTCTTCCAAATGGTCGTGGGGCCTCAACGGAGTAGCCGGCGTCTCATCAGTGAGCGAAGGCAACTTCTTCAACCTGAACTTCAACAAGGCACAGGTAGAAGACGTAGCCACAGTGGCGATGTTCGCACCGCAACCCCCATTCACACCATCATCAATCTCATCCGGGTTCACATACTCGGCGGGCGCATTTGTAAAAAGAGATCTGTCAAAGAAATTCTCACTTTCGGCCGGCCTCAATTATCTTCAGCTCAACACACGCAATAAAGTTGGGAGCCGCATCAATCAACGCCAGGTGGTAAACAACGGTACGCGCGGATACATTTTCGTTTCAAGTTATTATACACTTCAGCAAGACCAGCCATCGGAATACCGGAACAGGTATCATTTCGTGGAAGTACCAGTTGAATTGCATACGCGCGTAAACAAATCGCAGAAAGTGCAGATGTTTGTCAACACCGGCCTCGCCGTGTCGCGACTCATAAAATCAAACAGTCTTCACTTCGACGGCACAACAGGAGTGTATTATAAAAACGACAAACTGCTGAACCGAACGCAACTGGCTACCAGAGTCGGACTTTCATTCGGACTGCTTAATAACACCAGCCGCCCGATATGGATCGGACCTTATGCACGATATAACATTTCGAGAATTTTGCAGAAAGACGTTTCAGCGAGCAAAAGCTTTGCGTCATTCGGGCTGGATATGAAGCTGTTCATCAAATGATGTTGCTTCTTTAGCAGAGAGAAATTTTATATTCCGTTTGATGCCTTCAAACTTCGACCGTTTAATGGGAGAATGCCTGAATATTTCCCTGAACGTTTCTTCCGTTAGTTCTTCCCAGTCTTTAGTCGAAAAGTTCAACACCCTTGGCAGTGGAGTAAAACCTGTTTCCTTTGTGGGTTGCGAAAACCGGTTCCATGGACAAACATCCTGGCACACATCACACCCAAACATCCAGTTGCCAAACTTCCCGCGCAGGTCGGAGGGTATGGTCATCTCTTTTAATTCAATCGTGTAATACGAAATGCATTTGCTTCCATCTACTACTCTGTCTTCAAGGATTGCATCGGTAGGACAGGCGTCGATACATTTCGTACAACTTCCGCAGTAATCTTTCGCGAACGGATCGTCGTAGTAGAGTTCGAGGTCTGTAATGAGCGTGGCAATAAAAAAATAAGAGCCTCCCTTCTTCGTAATCAGGTTGCCGCTCTTACCAATCCAGCCCGCGCCTGACCGCTGCGCCCATGAACGTTCGAGCACTGGCGCCGAATCAACAAAACCTCTTCCATGTACTTCGCCGATTTTCTCGTGAATCAATTGCAGAAATTGTTTCAGCTTCGCCCGGATCACTTCGTGATAGTCACTGCCATAGGCATATTTCGAAACCTGGTACGACTGCTCATTCTGTGCTTCAGCAGGAAAATAGTTCATCAGCAGCGTGATGACAGACTTCGCTCCCGGAACCAATTTCGCGGGATCTATGCGAAGGTCGAAGTGGTTCTCCAGATACTTCATACCTCCATGCATGCCTTTATTCAACCACGACTCCAGTCGCCGTGCATCGTCGTCGAGCTTAACGGCACGGGCGATGCCGCAATGCTCAAAACCGAGCTGCCGCGCGAATTCGCGTATCATGCTGGTATGTGAAGCGATAGTTTGCAACTATTTACATAATTTGAAGCCCCAAAATTAAATAATGTCCACCAAGTACCTGCTCGGAATAGATATCGGTTCATCGTCTGTAAAAACAGCCCTACTGGATGTAGATTCAGGTAAACCTGTCTGCTCCACATTCTCGCCCGCCGATGAAATGCCCATGATATCAGCACAGCCCGGCTTTGCGGAACAGGATCCGGAACTATGGTGGAACGAACTGGTCAATTCATTGGGGCTCCTGCGTAAAAAGCACCCGTACAATGCAGAAGATATCGCTGCGATCGGCATTTCGTACCAAATGCATGGGCTGGTATGTATTGATAAAAACAACAAACCCGTACGCAACTCGATCATATGGTGCGACAGCCGCGCCGTTGAAATTGGCAACAGGGCTTTCAAAGATTTGGGCGAAGAATTCTGCTTAAGCAATTTTCTAAACTCGCCCGGAAACTTTACCGCGTCGAAGCTGAAATGGGTGAAAGACAACGAACCCTCCGTATTTGAAAAAGTACATAAGATATTATTGCCCGGCGACTACATTGCATTGAAATTAACCGGCGAACCCGTCACTACCATTCCCGGTTTGTCGGAAGGCATCATGTGGAATTATTCCCGGAAAAGTGTCGCAACAGAACTACTCGACGAATATGGAATTGATAAATCGGTTGTAAGCGATGTGGTAAATACTTTCAGCGAACAGGGGCGTCTTTCATCATCTGCGGCGAAATTTCTCGGCTTAAAAGAAGGTACACCGGTTTGTTATCGCGCCGGCGATCAGCCCAATAACGCTTTTTCGCTAAACGTTCTTCAGCCGGGGGAAATAGCAGCCACTGCGGGTACGTCAGGCGTGGTGTATGGCGTTACCGATAGGGTAGAATATGACCGTGCTTCAAGGGTGAACACATTTGTTCACGTAAACAACACCGCAGATAAACCGCGCTATGGAATTTTGTTGTGTATCAATGGAACCGGGATTCTCAACAGCTGGTTGAGAAAAAATTTCTTCAACGGTGCGTCGTACAACGACATGAATAAAAAAGCAGGGGAAGTAAAGATCGGTTCCGAAGGTTTGTTGATCTATCCATTCGGAAACGGCGCCGAACGGGTGCTTGTAAATAAAAATCCCGGCGCGGCCATAAAAAATCTGCAGTTTAATACACATCACCAGGGTCATGTTTTGAGGGCCGCGCAGGAAGGAATTGTATTCTCTCTCTATCACGGTATTTCAATCATGAAGGAAATGGGCATGCAGGTGTCGAGAGTGAGGGCAGGCTATGCAAATATGTTTCTCAGTGAAATTTTCGCCGATGCATTCGCAAACACTTCCGATGCCGTACTCGAATTATACGATACTGATGGCGCAACAGGTGCGGCACGCGCGGCGGGTATAGGCGCGGGCATCTACAAAAGCTTCAACGAAAGTTTCGAAGGGATGACAAAAATAAAAACAATAGAGCCCTCTCCTGGCAGGGTAAAGCAATATCGTGAAGTGTATGAACAATGGAACAGCCAGCTTAAAAATATTATTCAATAAAAACGGCAGTCGGCTAACGGCAGTCGGCAGATCTAAAAATGACCAACATGAACTACACAACAGGAAACAGTAAGGAATTTTTTCCAGCCATTGGCAAAATAAAATATGAAGGCCGTGATTCCGACAATCCACTCGCATACAAATGGTATGATGAGAACAGGAAGATCGCGGGAACAACCATGAAAGAATATTTCCGTTTTGCGGTGTGTTACTGGCATACGTTCTGCAATACCGGCGGCGATCCCTTTGGTCCCGGCGTAAAGAATTTTCCTTGGAACGAAGCCGGCGATGTGATGCAGCGGGCGAAAGATAAAATGGATGCGAACTTCGAAGTGATCACCAAACTTGGCGTTCCTTATTACTGTTTTCATGATGTAGACCTGTTCGACGATCCCGGAAACCTGAAGGACTACGAAAAATATCTCCATTCAATTGTTGAATACGCAAAGCAGAAACAAAAAGACACGGGAGTAAAATTGCTGTGGGGAACCGCTAATGTGTTTTCGCATCCGCGTTATATGAACGGCGCCGCTACAAATCCTGATTTTCACGTGTTGGCATGTGCTGCAACCCAGGTAAAAAATGCCCTCGACGCAACTATCGCTCTCGATGGCGAGAACTATGTATTCTGGGGGGGAAGAGAAGGTTATATGACGTTGCTGAACACCGATATGAAACGTGAAGTCGATCATCTCGGCCGCTTTCTCGCAACCGCACGCGACTATGCGCGCAAGAATGGATTCAAAGGAGTGTTCTTCATTGAGCCTAAACCCATGGAGCCGACAAAACACCAGTACGATTACGATTGCGCAACAGTTATCGGTTTCCTGAAACAATACGGACTCGACAAAGATTTCAAAATAAATATCGAAGTAAATCACGCGACTCTCGCGGGCCATACATTCCAGCACGAGCTCCAGGTTGCCGCAAATAGTGGTATGCTTGGAAGCATTGATGCAAACCGTGGCGATTATCAAAATGGATGGGATACCGACCAGTTCCCGATGAACCTGAATGAAATGACCGAAGCAATGCTTGTTATTTTGCAGGCCGGTGGATTTGCAGGTGGCGGTGTGAACTTTGATGCAAAAACGAGAAGAAATTCAACTGATCTTGAAGATATATTTCTCGCGCACATCGGTGGTATGGATTCGTTTGCGCGTGCTGCCATCTCCGCGGAGAAGATTCTCGAAAAATCGAGCCTGAAAGATTTTCTGAAGGACCGCTATGCGTCGTTTGATAGTGGGAAGGGACGTGAGTTTGAGCAGGGTAAGCTTTCGCTTGAAGATTTACGCGAGTTCGCGTTGACTAACGGCGAGCCGAAGCAGATTAGCGGGAAGCAGGAGTGGTTGGAGAATTTGGTTAATCATTTTATTTAATTTTTTTTTAAAAAAAAGAAAATAAAAAAGAATTCCCCTCCCTGAGGGAGGGATAGGGGTGGGTTTTAAAAATTTTGCGATAGCGATATTTAAAACATCGATTGTACTGCGTTGATAATGGCATCATAATACTCCTTCTTATCCTCTTTTGTTTCACCAAAAATCAAAAGCGCATAACCTTTAGTCGTATCGATATAAGCCCATCCTCCACGAAGTGACGGGCTTGTAACGATGCCATTACGTATCCAGTTACCCAACCCATACACATACCCCTCTGTATGCTTCGGAACGAATAAATTCTTAGCCGCACCGGTTTGTAATTTTTGCATCTCTTTAATCGACTCTTCACTCAACACTTTTTTCGTTCCCGCCATGCCCTTATTCAAGAGCATCGCCTGGAACTTTATCATATCGGCAGGCGTTGAATAACCACCGCTAAAAGGGTTCACGTACACATCAAGAGAAAATGTGCTTCGCCTCATACCGCATGGCCGGAGAATGCGGTCCATCATCAACCGGTCGAAGCCTTTCTTTCCTACAATTTCAAGCACACGTCCCACGATATTAGAACCGTAGTTGTTGTAATAAAAAACTTCGCCGGGGTTATTTTTAATTTCTCTTTTCGCAATTGCATTTACTTCTTCTTCAAGATTTGGAAACCTGTTCTTTTGAAAAAGTTTCTGAATACCTTCTTTCTCCGGTTCTATGCCGGTAACATTTGCAAGACAATGCCTGATGGTGAGATAACTCTTGGCATAGGTGCCATAAATAGGTAGGTATTTTGACACTGGGTCATCGAGGTCGAGCTTGCCCTGTTCAACAAAAGTCATGGCTAAGGCCGCGGTTAGCCAGGCGCTCGCGCACCCGATGGGCAGTTGCGTATTCAGCGACATATCCTCCCCAACTATTTTCTGGTATTTGATCGTATCCTTCCAAACCAGCACCGCGAGCTTGCCACCAAAGGGCTTTTTACTCTGTTCGACCACTGCGTCGAGTGAGCTAAAATTCTGCGACCAGGAAGGCTGAAAATTTAGCATCACGACGCTCCATAATATGAAGGAAAGGCAGATGGAACGTGATTTTGATGACATGCTAACAGGGTTTGTGCTTTGGATTACGATTTGCGGGAAATTATACAATTAAAACAATTTGTTGATGAATCTTAACAATTTCACAATCAAGGCTCAGGAAACGATTGCAAAGGCTCAGCAGATTGCGTTCAACAACGGCAATCCGAATATTGAGACAGAACACCTGTTGAAATCGTTGCTCGACGATCCCGATTCACCGGTTATATATCTACTCAAAAAGAACAATATAAACGTACCGTTTATCGAGGCAAAGCTCGATGAAACAATTCAGAAACTTCCACATGTTCAGGGCACTGATCCTGCACAGTCTGTGAGCAGGGACCTTAACAATGTGATCCTGCGCACCAGTGGCTTGCTGAAAACCTTCGGCGATGAATTCGTGAGCGTTGAACACCTTTTGCTTTCCATTCTGCAGGGGAACGATAACCCGGCAAAACTGCTGAAAGACGCAGGTCTCACCGAGAAAAACCTCATAGCAGCGGTAAAAGAACTTAGAAAGGGCTCTACCGTTTCATCTCAAACCAGCTCGGCAACGTTTAATGCGCTCAATAAATACGGACGCAACCTTAACGAGGCGGCAAGAGAAGGAAAACTCGACCCCGTTATCGGTCGTGATGAAGAAATTCGCAGAACACTGCACATCCTTTCGCGCAGAACAAAAAACAACCCGATACTGGTTGGTGAACCCGGCGTAGGTAAAACAGCTATTGCCGAGGGCCTCGCCCATAGAATAGTGAACGGCGACGTGCCCGAAAACCTGAAATCGAAAGTGATTTACGCTCTCGACATGGGTTTGCTTATCGCCGGCGCGAAATACAAAGGTGAGTTTGAAGAAAGACTAAAATCAGTCGTAAAAGAAGTAAGCGACAGCAATGGCGAAATCATTTTGTTTATCGACGAAATACATACACTGATCGGCGCGGGAGGTGGAGAAGGCGCGATGGATGCCGCAAACATCCTGAAACCTGCGCTTGCACGGGGCGAACTTCGCGCTGTTGAGATCGGAAGAGCGTCGTGT
>JAEUVS010000040.1 GCA_016786745.1 Chitinophagaceae bacterium
GATCTTCGCTCGCTAAAAAAACAGCGTCTTTAGATCTTTCAAAAATGCTCCTGTATTTTCTTTCATTCGCCCTTATCTCTTTCATCGAAGCGGCGCGTTCAACAGAATAACGAATACAACGTTCTACTTTTTCAACGTTCAAATCCGATTTCACCAGGTAATCCATCGCGCCGGCCTGCATCGCTTCCTCATCTATCGTCTGGTTTCCTTTTCCGGTAAGTAATACCAGCGGTTCTTCGCATTGCATTGCAACAGCTTCTTTGATGAGGTCGAGACCTGTCTTTGCGCCGAGATAATAATCTATAAAATAAAGATTGTAAGCCTTTTTCCGGATGAAGTTTACGGCTTCATTATACTTGTAGCACCAATCTATTTTGAATTGCCGGTCGCTGATTTTTTTGATGTACTCACTCGTAATGAAAAAATCATCTTCATCATCGTCTATGATCAGGATGCGGGTTACGTTTTGTTCCGTCATAAGAGCCTATGATTGAGATTCAGGGAGTATGATAATGAATTCGGCCCCCCTGTCCGGCTCACTCTGGGCATAGATTACTCCCTTGTGGTTTTCAACAATTTTTTTGCAGATGGCGAGACCGATGCCAGATCCCGGATATTCGGCCTTGCCATGCAGGCGCTGAAAAATCTGGAAAATTTTCAGCGCAAATTCGGGTTCGAAGCCGATACCATAATCTTTTACTGTGATCTTATAGTAATCTACGTTGTTGCGCAATTGATTTGCTTCACGGTCATCCTCTGTCAATTTCTGAGAAGTAATAACTATTCGCGGACTTTGCCCGTCCTGTTTGAATTTAATCGCATTCGTAAACAGGTTCGTGAACAATTGCCTCATCTGAAGAGGTATCGCGTCTATTGTCGGCAGGATGCCGGATTCGATATCGGTATCACTTTCTTCAATCTTCAATTCAAGATCGGCCTTCACTTCTGATATAATATTGTTCAGGTCGGTCTTCACAAAAGGTTCACTGATTCGGCTTGTTCTTGAAAATTCAAGCAGGTTGTCAATCAGTGTACGCATATTATCGGTGGCAGCGAGCATCCTGTTCAGGTACAGCTGAACATCCGGCTCAAGGTTAGCAGGAAGTTTTTCTTTCAGCCTCTCGCTGAACGAGGTGATCTTTCTAAGTGGTTCCTGAAGGTCATGAGAAGCTATGTAAGCAAATTCTTCAAGCTCTTTATTTGTTCTGTCGAGCTCTTTTACTTTATTCTCAAGTATTTTCTGGAATCTCTCTTTTTCGAGAACCATCTGCTTGTAATCGTAAAGATCTGGTTCACTTCTACCTGCATTAACAGCAGGATTATTGTCCACAGATTTTTCCATCAGCCCTAATGATTGTTAAATTCCTGGTATTGTTTCATTTTGTTGTATAATGTTTTTCGATCAATATTGAGCAATTTAGCGGCTTTGCTTTTGTTGAAGTTCGCTTGTTTCAGCGCTTCAATAATCATTTCATACTCAGCGTCGATACTTGCGGCTTTTAATGTTGTTTCATCGAGCACTGTTCGTCCATGGGATGTTGGAGCAGTTGCAGGAACCGCGGGAGCGGCCTGTACCGGAACCGGCGATGGATCGCTGCCATAGTCGAAACTGAGCTTGTTGAAGTTAACAATCTCAAAAGGAAGCGACCTGTCTTCGATATACTCACCATCGGTGAGAAGTGTCGCGCGCTTCACAACGTTTTTCAATTCGCGCAGGTTACCGTACCAAACATATTTCTGAAAAATTTCCTCTACTTCAGGAGAGAAACCTTTTACTTTTTTATTCAGTTCCTCATTCGTCAGGTTCAGGAAGTGACGCGCGAATACCATAATGTCGCTCTTCCTTTCTCTCAACGGCGGAATCGTCATGCTGAATTCGTTGAAGCGATGAAACAGGTCTTCACGGAATTTTCCTTTTTTCGACGCTTCCCACAACGGTTCGTTACTTGCAATGATAATACGCACATCAAGTTCAATGTCGCGTGTGCCACCCACTCTTCTCATTCTTCTTTCCTGCACAACCCTCAGCAGCGACACCTGGATGTCGTACGAAAGGTTCGCGATCTCATCGAGAAATATTGTTCCGCCATTGGCCAGTTCAAAACTTCCTATTTTCTGATTCAGCGCACCCGTAAACGCTCCTTTTTCATGGCCGAATAATTCACTGCCAGCAAGTTCCCTCGACAATGCGCCGCAATCTATCGCGATAAACGGTTTATGGCTTCTCTTACTTCTTTTGTGAATTTCCTGTGCTATCGCTTCCTTTCCGCTACCACTTTCCCCGTATATAATTACACTATAGTTTGTTGGACCCACCAGTTCTATCTGCTGCAGGATCTGTTTAAACGCCATGCTGTCACCAAAAATGTATTGCCCGCTTATGGTTACATTTCCTCCCGGCTTCTTTTCTTTTTTGTCTTCCGTACCATTTCCGGAAGGAGCCGGAGAAACAGGCTCGTTTACGCGCTCTTTACTTTCGAGCGCTTTCCTGATGGTCACAATAATCTCATCGGGGAACAAAGGCTTGGTGATGTAATCGAATGCTCCAAGCTTCATCACTTCTACAGCTATCTTGATATCGCTGTAGCCGGTAATGATGATTACCGGCATGTGAGGGTACCTCTCCTTTATCTTAATGAGCATGGTTTTGCCATCCATGTTGTCGAGCCTGAAATCGCAGAGCACAAGGTCGTACTCTGTCGTATCAAGAAGTTCCAGGGCCTTCTTGGCGGTATTGGCATCTTCTATTTCGAATCCATGTTTCGACAGGAAGCGTTTCAACAATAAACACATGTCCCTGTCATCATCAATAACTAAAATTTTTTGCATTGCAGCGGGTCTTTTCTCGGTTAATTTTGATTAGCTAAATAATTATGCCCACAAAGCGCGCATCTGTGCTACTGGAATCTGAAGCAGTTCGCGATACTTGGCAACTGTTCTTCTCGCAATACTAAACCCTTTTTGCGACAGTATCGAAACGAGTTGCTGGTCGGTATATGGTTTCTGTTTATCCTCTGATTCTATTACTTCCTCGATAGCGGTTTGAATAACGCGATTGCTGATCGTTTCGCCATGCTGGTTGATAATTCCTTCAGTAAAAAGATCCTTCAGCAGCAGCGTTCCAAATGGCGTTGAGATGTATTTATTGCAGGTGATCCTCGACACGGTTGAAATATCTACTCCGACCATTTCAGCGACATTCTTAAGAATCATCGGTTTTATCAGCTTGATATCTCCTTCGCGGAAGTAATCATATTGCAATTTTACGATAGCTCTTACTACTTTGAGCATAGTGCTTTCTCTCTGCTTGATGGCTGATACGAACCATTGAGCGGCGTTCAGCTTGTTGCGCAGGTATTGCCTTGTGGCCTTGTCGGTGTGTGCATTTTCTTCGGTGCTCTTCACATTCTCCATCCAGTTCTGGTTAATATGGAGCGATGCGGAGCGCTGGCGGTACAATTGCACCTCAAGCTGGTCGCCGTCCAGCGAAACAATAAAGTCGGGCATGATCTGGTGATTGGCCTGGAACGACTCCGTGCCTTCAGTAATCGGTTTCATTTTCAGCGAGGCAAGTAGTTGTAAAATCACCTTTAGTTCGTCGTCCTCGATGTGCAGGTGATGCATGATTTTGTCCATGTTCCGGCTGCCGAGGTCATTAAAATGCTCTTCGAGGAGCCTGATGGCCAGCTTTACATCGGGACGTTTGGTGTTCATTCTTTTCAGTTGCAGCAGCAGGCATTCTCTGATGCTTCGAGCCGCAATCCCTGCGGGCTCAAGCTGTTGAAGTTTTTCAAGGACTTCTTCAAGTTCGCTCACTTCTATCCATGTTTTGTTACGAAATGAAAGGTCATCGGCTATGGCCGCCAGATCCTGTTCCAGCAGGCCGCACTCGTTAAGGGAGTCAATGAGATACGTAGCCAATGAAACATCAGTTTCTTCGGTATACATCAGCTTGTATTGCTGTTTGAGGTTTTCCCTGAAATCTGACGACTCAGGCAGGGGCCGCTCTGGTATTTTTTCGTTATTAAAGTAGTTTTCGTATTCAGTTTTGTAGTCCGGTACATCATCGTACCCGTATTCCTCCCAGTCTTTATAATCCTGTACGGCATCTTTACTATATTTGTCCGCATCGGCTGTTTCTTCAGCAGCGTTTTCTTCGAGGAGCGGGTTCTCTTCGAGTTCCTGCTGTATGCGATGTTCTAACTCAATAGTATTCAGGTGAAAAAGATTCAGTAACTGGATCTGCTGAGGCAATATTTTCAGCTGTTGCTTTTGAGTAAGGTTCTGGTGCAGCATGAGGGTTACATTTGTACCCTTTGAATTGCAAGGAAGGAACCAAACTTTAAACATTGATCGACTTTCGCTTATAAATCCAGTTTTCCGGCGGATTTTCGACGAATTACGGGGTTTTTAGCAGAATTATGGGATAGCTTTGAATGGGGGCGACCAAGACGCTGTGGAAAAAAATCCCCATTCTGTGGATCGGCATATATGAAACTGAAGTTTCCATACCTGTATATATCCTTTATCGTATCGCTCGCCATACTCGTTATCCTGTCTTTTCTCTTTCATAAACGTCTTAATTCCCATCTCCGCTACACATCACAGTTCAAAGACAGCTATACAATAATAATGGAGCTGAAGGACCTCGGGCAGCACCTCGCCATGCTCGAAAGTCACAGCCGCGCCTTCCTGCTTTCAAAAGACAGTTCGTTCCTTCCCCTTTTCGAAGCTGAACGCGACAGCGTATACACCCATATCGACAGTCTCAAAACCCTGATCGCCGACAACAGCGACCAGATGCGCAGGTTCCTGCTGATGCGTTCGATCATCAACAGCCAGGTTAGTATGTATTCGAGAAGTATAAGCCTGGTGGATATGGAAGATCCTGAAGCGCTTAATGTTATTATTCAGCGGTCGAACTCTTTGATGAAGGCGTTTAATGACGAATCACTGCAGATACAGAGAGCCGAACTGCACCAGCGCGATGAAATGTTGAAGACGAAAGAGTTTTATGAAGATTTCTATCCGAATTTTTTTAATACAATTTCTATTTGGGCGGGAGTGGTTACACTGATCTCATTCTTTTTTATTCATCGCGAAGTGCGTATGAGAACGAGATACCAGGCGGAACTTGAAAAGCGCCTGCAGGAACTTAACCGCTCGAACTCTGAGCTCCGTCAGTTCGCTTACATTGCTTCTCATGATTTACAGGAGCCGTTGAGAAAAATCAGGACATTCAGCGACAAGCTTGTTTATAAACATCAACACGAAATAGATAGTGAAACCAAAGCGGTTTTGGGAAAAATTGAATCGTCTGCCCAACGTATGCAGGAGCTGATTCACGACATGCTCAACTTCACGAGTCTTGTTACAAAGGATGACGAAAAAAGTGAAGTGGATTTAAACAAAGTTGTTACGGATGTGCTGGAGGAATTTGCTGACCAGAGCAGGCAGATGCATGCGGTGATAAAATGGGATACGTTGCCTGAAATTAACGGTAACCAGGATCAGTTATACCTGTTGTTCAAGTCGCTTTTTGATAATGCGTTTAAGTTTGCGAAGCCTGGAGAGTCGCCGGTTATAAAAATCAGTTATAAGCTTGTTGAAGGAAATTCAGATGAGGATGATGTGCCGAAGGGAAAGAATTATCACCGGATAGTGATGGAGGATAAAGGGATTGGGTTTAATAATGAATTCGCTGAAAAGATTTTTATGATTTTTCAGCGGTTGCATACGCAGCAGTCGGGTTATCGTGGAAAGGGTATAGGGTTGGCTATCGCGCAGAGAATTGTGACGAATCACAGTGGGATTATTATGGCCCGCGGAATGATTAACGACGGCGCGACGTTTATTATGTATTTTCCTGCGTGATGTAGCCTGCGGCGGGCCTGGGCTGCGCCCGGCTTTAAAAGATTCGCCTGCGGCGGGCTTGTATTTCTCGGAAGGTAAAAAAAGAAATTTTTTTTTTATGCCTCCGGCGGGCTTGGGCTGCGCCTGGCTTTAAAAGCATTCGCCTGCGCCGACCCCGGTTTTTTTCAAAAAAATAAAAAAGAAAATTTATTCGTCTGAGTTGCGCTCTTTTTCAGGTTTCGCCCTCTTATCCGGCTCCTGCCTGTTACCAGTAGTCGCCTGGTTCGTCCCCACATGTTCCTTCGGAGAAATTTCCTGGTAATCCCCGGTCCCGGGATTCACCGATCTATTCTGCTCCTCAGTATTCACAACTTTGTTGTCTTTATCATTCATGGCGCCACGTTTTGCCCAGCCTTTGCTTCTTCCCTTAAACAGGCTGGATATTTTATGAATAAACCCTGCACCTTTCTCAGCAATAAGATGCGAGGAAAAGTTCTTTACAACAAACGGAACCGCAAGCCTTGCCGCCCATCCCGCTTTCGATAACACAAAATTTTTGAGAAGAAGATCCGACGCTATCTTCAAACCAATATTTACCAATGGATTGCTCTTGTCGGCATGAGTCATCTTTCCAACAAGACCAAACGCATTCCTGACCGGGTTTAATTCCTCTTTAAGCCCGTGCCAGTCGTCCTTGATACGCTGCTTTTGCGCATCCAGCTTATTCTGCAGTCGCGCTCTTTCCTCACACAGATCCCTGTATGTTCTGATCGGTTGGCTCATATAGCTTATTAATTAACGAATCGCGGATCGCCGGAAAAACGATCTTCTTCTTTAGGGCTACGATGATAACAATAATAAGAACGAACAATGCCGCGACTAACACAAATCCCAGTGCCGTACTGTCGAGCAGGCTGCCAAGCCACAGGGCCAGCGCTATTCCGCCGAACAGCACCACAAAAAATCCCAGGCAAAAAACAGTAACTGAAGCAAGCGTGGAAGCCGCGATTGTCGTGGCTTTGTCGGCAGCGTTCAGTAGTGTGAGCTTGTAGTAGGTTTGAATATATTCGGTTATGCTGTCGGTTAAATCGCCAGCTTTGTTTTTGAGGTCGTCCATATTGTAAAGAGGATAATTAATTCAGAAAAAAAAGCAGGCTTATCACCTGCTTTCTTTTATCAGCCCAGGCTCTCCCTAACGTTGTTAAAACGATCCTCCGCCTGTCCGGCCATGTCTTTTGCTTTCCTGGCGGCTTTATTGGTAAAGTTGCTGAATTCCGATTTGCTTTCAGCAAAAAGGTCAGCCAGCTGGCATGCCCAGTCGTTGGCGGCGTCTTTTACTTTCTGACGTATATCACTGCCTTTTTCAGGGGCCAGGAGCATTCCGATCACAGCTCCGGCTGCAGCAGCACCGAGGATACCGAGAACCACTTTAGTTGTTGAGGTCATAGTATTTTAATTTTAAGTTGATAGTACAAATTTGCGAAATTATACGGACTAAATATTATGCCTGTTACGTTATTGTAATGTTAGGTAAAATTGACTCAATAACGAGCCGGCCATGTGTATTATATTCTACATCACAGGCACTTAATGAAATGGTAAGATATTTTCTATATTTATTCTTACAATGACCCAGAAGAAAAAAGTGTTGATTATTGACGATGAAGTTGACCTTTGTCTGCTTCTGAAAACATACCTGAACAGGAGAAACTATGAGGTTTACTATTCTCATACCCTGAAAGAAGGCATGAACCAGTTCAGGCAGGTGGACCCCGACATCCTCTTCCTCGACAATAACCTGCCAGACGGGGTAGGCTGGAAAGAGGCCGCCGGTTTACTTGAGCAGCATCCCGGCCTCCAGGTTCACCTCATCAGCGCTTACCAGCCAAATACACCAGAAACTGTTAAGTCGGGCTTCAAGGTTTGGGAAAAGCCCCTGACACTGAAAGACCTGGACAACTACATGGGCCATACCTGACGCCCGGTCATTTAACAATCACTCTACATTACCGATAGGGAAATACGGCTAAAAGGCTCTATATTTGTGTTTTATTTTAAGATGAGTAAAGGTATCGCCCACGTCAATTGTTGTTGTTGCTTTTAGCGACATGAGGAATGTATCGGTGGGCAACCTCAAACTTGAAATACAGCGCTTAAACTGAATGACTCCACTGATGTGGGGTTTTTTATTTTATAAAGATGATTTCTGCAACCAAACAGGTAAGTTCTCTCGAATCAAAGATTCTCGCGTTAAGCGAAAAGGTAGGAAATACCCCCATTCATAATTTTAGCAGCGCGTTAATCGGGAATAACAACATTAAGCTGGTAGGAAAGATGGAATGGATGCAGCTCGGCGGCAGCGTAAAAGCCCGAGCAGCTTATTTCATCATAAAAAATGCAGTAGAAAGCGGGCAGCTAACCGAACAAACCATTCTCCTCGATGCCACAAGCGGCAACACGGGTATCGCGTACGCGGCTATCGCAAAGGAAGCAGGCATCAGGGTAAGTCTTTGCCTTCCTGAAAACGCCTCGATCGAAAGAAAACAAATTCTTACTGAACTAGGGGTAGACATTGTGTACACCTCGCCACTGGAAGGCACCGACGGGTCGCAGCAGGTGGCAAGGGAACTCGTGAAGGATAACCCCGGCAAATATTTTTACGCCGACCAGTACAAAAATGAAAACAACTGGAAGGCGCACTACAACACCACGGCACTCGAAATATTAAACCAGGTTCCGACTATAACGCATTTTGTTGCGGGCATGGGAACAACTGGAACATTTGTGGGAACAGGAAGAAGGTTGAGAGAAATCAACCCGGCTATCAGGCTGATCGCTTTTCAACCAGACAGTGCGTTGCACGGACTGGAAGGATGGAAACACCTGGAAACAGCTGTGGTACCGAAAATTTATGATCCTGCAGTTGCCGATGAAATCATTGAGGTCACCACGGAAGAATCGTACGACATGCTGAAGAAAGTATACGATATCGAAGGTTTGCTGCTCAGTCCATCATCTGCTGCAAATGTAGCAGGAGCGCTTAAAGTGGCTGCAACTTTAACAGAAGGAACGATTGTAACGGTGCTGCCCGACAATTCCGATAAATATTCAGAAGTGATAAAAAAAGTATTGAAGAAATGATCACCATAGAAAATCAGGCTGAAAAAATAATGAACGACGACGCGGTGAAAGCATTTCCTGATGAATGTTGCGGGTTTATGTTCGGATATGAAGATGCAGCGGGCAACCGCGTGGTTACCGGGGCTTTGCCGATCAACAACTCAGCCGTTGAAAACAGGAAGAGAAGATTTGAAATCGCGCCGAAAGATTATATGAAAGGAGAAAGATATGCCGCGGAGAACGATGTTCAGTTTCTCGGAATTTATCACTCGCATCCTAATCATCCCGCGATACCTTCCGAACACGACCGTGTGGCCGCGCAGCCCTACTTTTCATACGTGATTATATCTGTGAAAGAAGGAGTGATAGATCATGCGCGTTCGTGGGTGCTGAATGAAAATTTTCAGTTCGATGAAGAAGCGTACAACAATCAGTTAACGAATACTAACAAATAATTTTCAATAATAAATTATCATGGCTACGATTATTATTCCAACACCTTTAAGAAAGTTCACCAACAATACAGCAAAGCTTCAGATCGCCGGCGGCACGATTGAAAGCAGCATAAAAGAGCTTACAACAAACTTCCCCGATCTGAAACGACACCTGCTCGACGAGAATGGACGCATCAGGAGCTTTGTAAACATTTTTGTTGGCGATGAAGATATCAGGGATTTGCAACAGGAGCAAACGCTGGTGAAAGATGATACGGTGGTGAGCATTATTCCTGCTATCGCAGGTGGCCTTTAACTGTCACCGGGTAAAACCCGTCATCCCGAACCGGCCGAAGGCCGTGTGAGGGAACTGCGGAGAAAAAAGCAAAAAAATAAGAATTATGAACCTCAATAACATATTCACAAAGGAAGAACTTGCGCGATACAATCGCCACATCATCATTCCGGGCTTCGGTATGGAAGCACAAACCAAACTGAAAAAATCAAAGGTGCTCGTGATAGGATCCGGTGGACTCGGCAGCCCCGTGTTGCTCTATCTCGCCGCCGCCGGCGTCGGCACACTCGGTATTGTTGATTTTGATGTGGTTGACGACAGCAACCTGCAACGACAGGTATTATTCGGCGTAGAATCTATAGGCAAGCCTAAAGTGCAGGCGGCTTATGAAAGGTTGATGGCGCTGAACCCGCATTTGAAAATCAGGTTGCACAACACTCATATCAATTCGTCAAACGCTCTCGACATTGTTAAGGACTATGATGTTGTTGCCGATGGAACAGATAACTTTCCAACAAGGTACCTCGTGAACGACGCGTGCGTGCTCCTCGATAAACCAAATGTTTACGCTTCTATTTTCCAGTTCGACGGGCAGGTATCCGTGTTTAATTATGTAGACAAGGATGGCAACCGCGGTCCCAACTATCGCGACCTCTATCCAACACCTCCGCCTCCTGGATTAGTGCCTAGTTGCGCTGAAGGTGGCGTGCTTGGCGTATTGCCTGGTATCATTGGCTGTTTGCAGGCGCTTGAAGTGATAAAGGTGATCACCGGTGTGGGGCAACCATTAAGCGGAAGGTTCTACACTTTCGATGCACTTCAGTTTGAATCGAACACGTATAAAATAAAGAAGAGAGCGGACAACCCGATCAGTGGCGATAATCCCACTATAAAGGGGTTGATAGACTATGAACAATTCTGCGGAATGAGGGCCATTGAAGAAAAACCGCTGAAAGAAATTACCGCAACGGAATTGTACGATCTGCAGGTAAATGGTGAACCGATACAAATTATTGATGTGCGTGAACCGCATGTTTATGAAATAGCGAATATTGGTGGCGAACTGATACCTCTTTCTGTTATTTTAGAAAATGCCGATCAGATATCAAGAGATAAAAAAGTAATCCTGCATTGTAAGGTGGGGGGCCGTAGCGCTAAAGCCATCAAGGAACTGGAAGACAGTTACGGTTTTACCAACCTGTATAACCTGAAAGGAGGGATTCTTTCCTGGATCGAAGAAGTAGATCCACAACTGACGAGGTATTAGGTACGTCCTCATTCATTCCCGTTCCATATATCATGCGTGGTTTTCCAGGCGCCATTTACTCTTTTCAAAATATTTAAATACTTGGCCGTTGACACCGAAGACGCTCCACCGCTTTTCGGTGTTAACGTAACCTTCGCTTCACCTCTTCCATAAGCAAGATCGCCGGAAACCTCTACTTCTTCATAGTGACTTTCCAGCACAGTGGTATATTGATCAAAAATAAGTTTGTAATACTCCTCCACGGCTTTTGTGCCTTTCGAAACAGGTTTCCCCGGCGCCATCAGTAAAGCGTCGTCGGCAAAATATTTTGCTATATCGGCGGCATTACCTTCATTAAATGCTTTCGCTCTTGCCGAGCTGATCTCTTTGATCTGCTGTACATCATCTTCAATTGAATAAGTAGCAGAAATACCACAGCCTGCCATCACACTGGTACAAATGGCAACGCAGCCCCAAAACTTTGAAAGTCGCATGGTAGAATATTTTTTCAAAGATCAAAAAAGTTAAGTTTACGCTTCCAAAACTAATTTCTTGGGCGACATTTTACCTAATGAGAAGGCAATAGTGCAGCGGATCAGTAACGGTGACGAAACGGCTTTTGAAACATTTGTCACGCATTACGGTCCGCAATTGGAACAGGCCGTTTTCCGGGCAGTAAAATCAAATTTGCCCGTCAGGGATATTATGCAGGATGTGTTTCTCAGCATCTGGATCGCCCGCGAAAAACTGGAAAATCTTGAATCGCCACGAACCTGGTTGTTCAGGATGGCCTACTATCGCAGCTATACATGGTTGCGGAAGCAAGCGGTTCGTGACAGGGCGCATACTTATCTCGAAGGGACGCTGGTAGAAACAAATACTGTTGAAGAGCACAGCACATTCGAAGAAACACGAAAATTTGTGCAGGAAGCCATTGAACAGTTGCCGCCACGAACAAAAATGATTTACTCTCTTAGCCGCGATCAACACCTGCCTATAGATGAAATCGCGCGCCGGTTAAATCTCTCCCCGCAAACGATAAAGAATACTTTGACCAACGCGCTGAAAAGCATAAGGAACCACCTCGAAGAAAACGGCATTTTACTTCCTGCAGCCGTGCTCTGTATCGCGCTTCAATAAATTTTTTTTCGATTCCGTTAGTACCAAACATCATCCCGTTAGAGGTATGTGTATAACAAACTAATTTGCCGCAATCGGAACACATACAGGACCTCATTCGAAAAGCTGCGGCCGGCCAGGCAACCAGCGGTGACCTTGAAGAACTGGCACAACAGCTTCGTTTAGACGAATCAGGAGAGGTAACACGTGCGGTTGAGGAGCATTTGAAGATCCCTGATATCTCTTCCCTTACGAGCCAGGTGACTGACTGGAGAAGTTTTGCCCAGCAAATAATTGCTGCCGGCAAGCAAACTCCTGTAAGACGTATTGGAATTAAGAGATTTGCATGGATGCGATATGCTGCTGCCGTTATCATCATCATTGGCATTGCGGCCTACCTCTGGAATTCACAAAACAATCATAGCGAAAAAAATAATCAAACCGATTTGCTGGCTGCTGCTGATAGTATTCCACCGGGCACCGACCGCGCGATTCTTACACTTGCTGACGGCAGAACAATAGCGCTCGACAGCGCAGCCAATGGTCGGATAGCACGGCAATCAGGATCTACTATTCTGAAAAAACAAGGACAAATCGTTTATGAAGCCGCAGCCGGCACAGGCAACAACAATTCATCCATTGCTATAAACACGATGTCCACTCCCCGCGGTGGTCAATACCAGTTGGTATTACCTGACGGAACGCGTGTATGGTTGAATGCCGCATCATCCATTTCTTATCCCACTGCGTTTGTAAAAGACAGAAGAGAGGTAAAGGTGAAGGGCGAAGTATATTTTGAAGTTGCAAAAAATGCAAAAAAACCATTTGTGGTTGACGTAAACGGCAGTCTGCAGGTGCAGGTGCTGGGTACGCACTTCAATATAAATTCCTATGAGAATGAGGCATCCATAAAAACAACTTTGTTGGAAGGAAGCGTCAGGATCATTCGCGCCGGTCCGACCACCGGCGTGGCTGATCAATCTGGAAACCAGGTGGTCATCAAACCGGGCGAACAGGCGCAACTTGTTAAGCAGGCCGGTAAACAAATCGATGTGGTAAGGCAGGTGGATCTTGATCAAACAATGGCATGGAAGAATGGCATTTTCAATTTCAACGGCCTCGACGTACAGGGTGTTCTGCGCCAGATCGAGAGATGGTACGATGTAGATGTCGTTTATGAAACCAAACCTGCAAGTGTGGTATTCAAGGGAGAAATGTATCGTAATGTTCATCTCTCCGACGTTCTCGAAAAACTCCAGGAAATGAGCGGCGTAAAATTCAGAATGGAAGGGAAAAAGCTGATCGTTATTCAATGAGTTATTGAACCTTGCCCAAACAAAAGCCAACGATCTGGAACATCGTTGGCCGCATGTCTGGGTAACTTAAAAAAATAGTCCGGGCGGACAATTATTAATCACCCAAACACTGCAAAAATATGCAAAACACGGCTTGCAGCGGCCGAAGCTTTGCCAATAAAAACTTCGCTGGCCAAAACATCATTCGCGCAATGAAGCTGACAATAGTACTGCTTACTGTTGGTTTTATGAATGTTTACGCTACGGGCATGTCGCAGAACGTAAGTTTTACCGGCCGCAATGTTCCCCTGGAACTTGTTTTCAAATCAGTAAAGAAACAAACCGGCTATGTGTTTATGTACACAGAATCGGTGATGAGGTCGGCGCGACCGGTTTCTATCTCCGCATACAATACGCCGTTAGAAGAGTTTTTAAACGAGGTTTTCAGAACACAACCTCTGCAGTTTGATATCAAGGGCAAAAGTGTATTCATCTCCCAGAAACCGGCGCCGTGGCACACCTATCGCGGCCCGGCTGATTTAAAAGACACGTTGCTTGATGTAAGCGGGCGCGTAGTGAACGACCAAGGTGAACCGGCTGCCGTAACAATTGCGGTGAAGGGGAGTAAAAAAGGAACGTCCACCAATGAAAATGGGTTTTTTCAATTAAAAAATGTTGAACCCGATGCCGTTCTTCTGGTGACAGGTATCGGCATCCAGGCACGCGAGATTCAGGTAAATGGTAGTGGCGACCTTTCAACAATTATTGTGGGCATCCGATCCACACCGATAGATGAGATACAGGTGATTGCTTATGGCACCACAAGTAGGAGATTTCTCACGGGAGCGGTAACAACTGTGAAATCAGAAACTATACAAAAACAACCGGTAACAAATCTTATTCTGACATTACAGGGGCGTGTGCCGGGGCTCATTGTAAAACCAGGTAGCGGTTTACCGGGCGCAACAACGAGCTTCCAGATTCGCGGTCAGAATACTTTGGCGAGTTCGGGCGTTCCTCTTCCTTTCGATCAGCCGCTAATCATTATCGACGGAGTGCCTTTTGCGCCGCAGAACCAGCCAATTAATATGGTATCCTCTCTTGGTACAGGCTACAACTACGCTGGTTCGGGTTCTCCATTTGGCGGATACGGCGCGATCAGCAGCATCAATCCAAATGATATTGAAAGTGTAACTGTATTACGCGACGCCGACGCAACTTCTATTTATGGATCGCAGGGTGCAAATGGTGTCATTCTAATCAAAACAAAAAAAGGTGAACCGGGTGAAACCTCTTTTAATGTGAGGGTGAATACCGGGCCCAATAAGGTTACGCGCCGTTACGAATATTTAACTTCAAAACAATACTTCGCATTACGGCGCGAAGCGATAGCAAACGATGGGTTAACACTACCCCCCGCATTTAATGGTGAATACCCGGATCTCCAATTGTTCGATAGCACCAGGGATGTAGATTGGTTCAACGTGTTTCTTGGGGGAATATCCAATAACACCGATGCACAAGCGAGCCTGACAGGCGGAACGGAAAATACAAGCTTTATTCTCAGTGCGGGTTATAATAAATCGACGTATAATTTTCCGGGAGATTTTGCGGCGAAAAGGATGTCGCTTCATTCCGGTTTTCAATACCGGTCGAAAAACAATAAGCTCACAATTGATTTTGGAACTGATTTCTCTTACACCAAAAGTAACAGCGCTCAGAACCCGGATGCAATAAGTGTAAATAAACTTCCTCCGAATACCCCGGAATTACTGGATGAAAACGGCAATCTAATCTGGAGTTACAAGGGCTTTGATCTCGGGTATACTTTTGCTGGCAATGGCCTCATGTATCACCAGCAGTATGCGTATCTGAAACAGCCCTATGTTTTAAAAACGTACAACTGGCTCAATAGTTTGCAACTGACGTATAAGTTGGTTGGTAATTTGAATGCAACGATGAACGTGGGGTACAGTCGCAATAATTCTTCTGAAATTGCTCAATATCCAATTGGCTCTCAGTCGCCCAATACTGTTTATGGCAGAGCAGGCAACGCAACATTCGCTAAAAATGAATTCGAGACATTCAACCTCGAGCCGCAGCTGAATTTTCATCAACGCATCGGCGATGGCGAATTTACCGCGATAGTGGGTAGTACCTATAAATTAAACAACAACATTGGAGAGCGCATTGTAGGAGTAGACTATACGAACGACGGATTCCTGGGTTCATTGACCGGAGCCGGAAGAATTGCGGAATGGACAAGTCATGATTATTTATATAAGTATATCGGTGTATTCGGCAGGGCAAACTACGTTTACAAAAGCAAATACATTTTAAACCTCACCGGTCGCAGGGATGGTTCAAGCAATTTTGGTCCGGGTAAGCAATTTGGCACATTTGCTTCTGCGGGTGCCGGCTGGATTGTTTCTGAAGAAAAAATGTTTGCCGGCTGGAAGCCCGCTCTGAGCCTGTTTAAAATTTCCGTCAACTATGGAACGAACGGATCCGATGGTATATCCGCTTATAACTATCTCGATTACTGGACAGTTCCGCAGTTTACATTCGGTCCACCATTCCAGGGTCTGAGACCTTACCTGCCAAACAACCTGTACAATCCTGATTATAGCTGGGCGTTGAAGAAGAGCCTCAATATAATGGCGGATATCGGTTTATTTAACGACAGGCTGATGGTGAATGCGGTGTTATACCGCGACAGAACGGGAAATCAATTGGTGGATGTGATGTTGCCATCTCAAACCGGATTTTCAAGTGTTATAGATAACCTCGGCGCAACGGTGCAGAACTCGGGAATTGAAATTTCTGTTTCTTCAACCAATATCAAAACGAAAAACTTTTCGTGGACGACTACCGCAAATTGGTATAGAAACTCCAACAAACTTGTTGCCTATCCCGATTTGGATAAATCGGCGTATGCATCAATGTCCTTTATAGGGGAATCAACAAGTACAATAAGATTGTTTAAATACAAGGGTGTAAACGAAACAACGGGTCTGTTTGAATTCTATGATTCCAAGGGTCAGCCAACATATGAACCCAGTTATGATGTGTTGATTGACGGCGGCGACTTTATTGAAAAGATCGACCTTCAGCCCGGATTTACGGGCGGATTTGAAAACATTTTTTCTTACAAAGGGTTATCGCTTTCCGTGTTTTTCCAATTTGCGAAACAGCGCGCTACAAATTACCTGTACGCGATTTATTCGGGAGGTCTTCCCGGAATGTATGGAAACGTGCCCTCTCTTGTAGAGAATCGCTGGAAAAAACCCGGAGACAAGTCACCGATGCAGCGCGCATCATCGGGTATGTCTGGTGAGGCATCGGCGGCGCTCAGCTATTTCCTTTCATCATCCGGCGGTTACGGAGATGCATCATACCTGCGATTGAAAACACTTGCGCTCTCATATGATTTACCGGATAAGGTGGTAAAGAAATGTGGAATGGAAAATTTCAGAATATATGCAAACATTCAAAACCTCCTTACGTTCACCGGTTACGAAATTGGTGATCCGGAACAACCCGGAGTGTTAACATTTCCATTGCAAAAAACAATCGCTGTTGGCTTAATGTTCAACTTTTAAAACTGAGCGAATGAAAAGAATTTTCAGAATGTTTCCACGCCTCGTCCTCGCTTTTTCTATAGCGGCGCTGTTCACCTCGTGTAAAAAACTGATTGAAATTCCATCAAATCCATCTGATAAAATACCGACTGAACAGGCGTTTTCTGATAGCACTAACGTGCTAAACGTTCTTTCGGGTATCTACAACAATTTTCAGATTGTTGACTACGGCGCCGCACCGACATTTTTTAATGGCGGATTATCGGTTTATACGGGTCTTTCGGGCGATGAGTTAATCAATAGAGACGTTTCCCTTATCCTCTATCTATCTCCCTTTTATAACAATTCAGTCCTGCCCAACGACGGATATCTTTCATCCATGTGGAGCGATGCTTATAAAGTGATTTACACAATCAACATTTCGCTTCAGTCTATACAAGAAAGCCCAGGGGTAAGTCCACACTTTAAACAGATGATGACAGGTGAACTTAAGTTTATGCGTGCATGGGTCAATTTCAACCTTGTAAACTTATTTGGTGGCATACCAATAATAACGGCCACGGATTTTAACGTCAACGCCACTTTGCCGCGGGAAACGCAACAGAAGGTTCTTGAATCTATTATCAGCGATCTCGAAGAGGCTAACAGTATACTTGTCGCCGACTATCCATCAGACGGCCGCGCCAGGCCGAATGTATATGCTGTGAAAGCGCTGCTGGCGAAGGCATATCTGTTCACAGAAAATTGGCAAAAGGCCGAAAGCCTCGCATCCGAAGTAATCAATTCCGGATTGTATGCACTTGAAACGGATTTAAACAACGTTTTTTTACACGGCAGTACTGAAGCGATATGGCAGTATCCGACCGAAGGCGCAAGTTTTTCTCAAACTAACGAGGCCTATACATTCGTGCCCGACCCATTCTCCGGCGACGGCGTTCCGAAATTTGAAATGACACCGTCTCTTTATAATGCATTTGAACCCGACGACAACCGCCGCCTGAACTGGACGGCTGCACAGGATGTGAACGGCACCATTTATAACTATCCGCTCAAGTATAAAAACAGGGACGTGACTGATGGAATTATGCAGGAAGATTACATGTTCCTGCGATTGGCCGAGCAATATCTCATTCGGGCAGAAGCAAGAGCGCGACTTGATTTGCTTGAGGTTGGACTCGAAGACATGAATGTTGTAAGACGCAGGGCGGGATTGGCCGATAAATCACTATCCGGTAAAGAAGCGCTCCTCAGTGACATTTTGGATGAGAGAAGAGTTGAACTTTTCTGTGAGTGGGCCAACCGCTGGTTCGACTTAAAACGTTTAAACAAAATCGATGAAGTAATGGGCGCCAAACCAAACTGGGAACCTACCGACGCCCTTTATCCTATACCGTTAGGTGAACTGCAAAGAAACCCCTTCCTGACCCAAAATCCCGGTTATTGAGAAAACTCTACGTGCACATTTTCTAATAATTTCTTATCAACAACATAATTGATGCTGATGCAAAATCCTATTGTTCAGATTGAACATTTATCGCACCGCTATTCCCGCAACTGGGCTATCCGGGATATAAATCTCGAGATCAGCAAAACAGGTGTCGTCGGGCTGCTGGGTTCGAACGGCGCTGGAAAGTCGACCACGATGAATATACTCTGCGGGGTGCTTAACCAAACAGAAGGCACCGTGATGATCGGCGGTTACGACATCCGTAAGCAACCGGTGCAGGCAAAGAAGCAACTCGGTTTTCTCCCCCAGAATCCACCACTATACCTGGATCTTACCGTGGATGAATATCTCACACATTGCGCTCACCTGAGGCTTATGGATGGCCGCGCAGTGAAGTCATCGCTCGAAGAAGTGAAAAAGCGCTGCGGCATTACGCATTTCAGCAAAAGACTCATTAAAAACTTATCCGGCGGATATCGCCAGCGCGTTGGCATTGCGCAGGCCATCATCCACAAGCCGAAGCTCGTGGTGATGGATGAGCCGACAAACGGACTCGATCCCAATCAAATTGTTGAAGTAAGAGCGCTTATCAAGGACATAGCCGCGGAACGCGCCGTAATTTTTTCTACACACATCCTGTCGGAAGTGAAATTATTGTGTAAAGAAATAAAGATGATAGAGGATGGACGGTTGATTTTCTCCGACACCATGGACGCATTCAACAACTATATCGAACCCCATACAGCAATCGCCACGATGTATAACATGCCGCCAGAAGAGGAACTGTTGAAGGTGGGAAGCATATCGAAAGTAACGTTTATAAACGATCGCCAGGTGCGCATTTTCTTCGACGGTGACAGGGATGTAACGACGCGGATTGTGCAGAAAAGCGTTGAAAACAACTGGCATCTCTCCGAAATAGTTCTTGAGAAAAACACGCTCGACGAAGTGTTTGCGCAATTGTCGGGTAAATACAAAGCATAACGACAAACTCCGACAATGAAAAAAATCGCAAGGATTACAACTATAGAACTCGCCACCCTGTTTTATTCTCCGATCGCATGGCTCGTGCTGATCATCTTCCTGATCCAGTGCAGTTCCTCGTACACTGATATGCTCAGTGGACTGCTCACATTACAGGAACTCGGGGGCAATTATAAACAACAACTTGTTTTTTTAACCGCGCAGATGTTTGGCTACCCAAATGGGATGACGTATGGAATAACAAGCAATCTCTACCTCTATCTGCCACTGCTTACCATGGGCCTTATCAGCCGGGAACTCAGCAGCGGAACTATCAAGTTATTATATTCATCGCCGGTTGCGGTAAAAGATATCGTGCTGGGTAAATTTTTTGCCATCGCCGGTTACAGCCTGCTTCTTACACTTGTGTATGGCGCATACCTCGGGTTGGGAACGCTTCACGTCGACAAACCGGATATTGGACTGATGTGTTCCATTCTGCTCGGCGTATGGCTTTTACTGTGTTCGTACGGTGCGATCGGACTTTTCGTTTCATGCCTCACATCTTACCAGGTTGTGGCAGCATTCAGCACGTTTGTGGTCTTCGCTTTTCTTGCTTATATAGGTAATGTTTGGCAGGATATAGATTTTGTGCGTGATGTTACGTATGCGCTTTCACTCGCCGGACGAATTTCAAACATGGGTTCAGGGTTGATTACCACAAAGGATCTTTTTTACTTCGGTTCGGTCATCTACATTTTTATCGGGCTCAGCATCCTGAAGCTGAATGCGATCCGGTCAACGGACAGCCGCATGCTGAAAGCTGCAAAATATTTCGCACTAATTATTTCAGGACTGACAATTGGATTTGTTGCCTCGCGGCCCACATTGATCGGCTATTTAGATACAACAGCAACAAAAACAAGAACTCTTACAAAAGCATCACAGGACATCATCAAAAAAATGAACGATGGCGAGCTTGAAGTAACATCGTATATCAACCTGCTCGATTACAACTATCCGTATGGACAACCCGCATCGCGAAATGACGATCTTGAAAGGTGGCTGCCATACATACGTTTTAAACCCGATCTCAACCTCAGGTATGAGTATTATTACGACAGCGTGCTGAGAGATCCCTGGTTTCATAAACAGTTCCCGGATAAATCTTTGGACGATATTGCCGCCAATCATATGAATTCATACCGGGTAAGAAAGGGCCTCTTTAAAAAGCCGGCAGAAATGAGGAAGATCATCAACCTGCGGCCGGAAGAGTACAGGTATGTAATGCAGTTAAAATATAAAGGCAAAACCACATTCTTAAGACTATTTGACGATCCGCTCGTTTTTCCTTCAGAAAAGGAAACTGGGGCCGCGTTAAAGCGTTTAACGATGAAAGTGCCCACAATCGCTTTCCTCCAGGGAGAGCTCGAGCGAAGTCCAACAAAGGCCGGCGACAAAGATTACAGGATGATGACGTCGCAGCTTGCTTTCAGGTATGCCATGCTTAACCAGGGCTTTGATTTTACAACGGTGTCCTTAAAAGATCACGACATTCCGCCAGATGTGTCTGCCCTCGTTATCGCCGACCCAAAAATTGCATTCGATACGTGTGTGTTAAGAAAGGTAAATGCATTTATTGACAGCGGTGGTAATTTGTTAATTGCGGGCGAGCCAGGCAAACAGTCGGTACTGAATCCTCTACTTGAAAAGTTGGGTATTAAAATGATGGATGGTACTATCGTTCAAAAAACCCAGGATCACAGTCCGAGCCTTACGCTGAATTTTATCGGAAAAGATGTGGCGTTTTCAAAAGCTTTGAAGAAAGCGGTCATCGACAGCAATTTAATCTCTATGCCCACCGTAACCGCGCTGCAGTACGATAGCTTGCCTGAATTTAGCGTTCTGCCTTTAGTGATGACAGATGAACGTGCCGCATGGCGTAAAAAAGCCGCCTTGTCATCTGATTCGGTGCAGGTAAATTTTACTGCTGCAGAAGGCGATGAAAGGGGGAAATTTGCCACGATGGTCGGCTTATTGAGAAAATTGCCGAATGGAAAGGAACAACATATTATTGTTTCGGCCGATGCCGACTTCATGAGTACACTTGAAATGAGCCGCTACTTACCCGGAGTAAATAATTTCGGATTCAGCACGGAGTTGTTCGGGTGGCTGAGCAATGGTGAATTTCCGGTAGATGTAGACCGCCCGGAAGCATTGGATAAAAAGATCAACCTTAAAGGAGACGATATGCCTTTTCTCAAATTGCTGCTCGTATGGATAATTCCTGCGGTGATGGCTGTATCTGCAATTGTTTTATTGCTGAGAAGAAAAAAACAATAACCGGAAATGGCGTTTATCATAGATAGTCAAACCATCAGCGACCTCGGTATCTTCGGAAAACCGGGTGCGGAATCCGTTTACTCCATCTTCAACCGGACGTGCACATCAGGTGGCGCTGCCATCCTCGAAGAAATGTTTAGTTACCCTTTATCTAATAAGGCGGCAATTGACGAGCGGATAAAAATTTTCGGGCAATTCGAAAAACTCAATGTAGCGTTTTCATTCAGCACAGACCTGTTTGGGTTAGCTGAACAGTATCTGAACAACACCGACCAGCGAACGAGATTAACGCACGGGCAACAAACAATCGGGAAAAAGATTGTTAATCTTATCAACGCAGATACCGAGTATAAAAACCTAATAAAGGGTGTAGTGGCAGTAAGGGACATTATATCGGAACTGTGGCAGTTTTTAAATAGATACAGCTTTGATCAATGCAGATCACTAGCGGCAGACAGGGAGGCCATTCTTGCTATTTTGAACGAAGCTACTTTCCGGGAGATGGTTGAGCAAAAGAAGGGCCATCTACCCGATGAGTTGCTGGCATCGTACGACGCTGTGTTCAGGTTTAAAAGGCGCCCCGCTGTGAGGCAGATGCTCCAGTTTATCTATCGCGCCGATGTGTTTGTTGCTGTGGCGAAAACGGTAAAGGAGCGAAAATTTTGTTTTCCCGTAACCATGCCCGATAGTGAAAGTGGATTGAAGATTAAAGACGTTTATCATCTTTTGGTAGACAACGCCGTTCCGAATAGTATTGTATTGGGTCCCGGGAAGAATATGGTTTTTCTCACGGGGGCCAATATGGCCGGCAAATCCACTTTCATGAAAACGCTCGGCATCGCAATGTTTCTTGCTCATGCAGGATTTCCTGTGCCGGCATCATCGATGGAATTTTCGGTGATGGATGGATTGTTTACTACAATTAATCTTGCAGATAACCTTGCGAGCGGAACAAGTCATTTTTACGCAGAAGTGTTGCGGGTGAAAAAGGTAGCGAAGGAGCTGAGTTCATCAAAAAAGATGTTCGTGATATTCGATGAGCTTTTCAGGGGCACGAATGTAAAAGATGCGTATGAGGCAACAGTGGCTATTATCTCCGCCTTTGCTACAAAGAAGAATTCAATGTTTATAATATCCACGCATATTATTGAAGCAGGAGAGGTGTTGAAGCAAAAATGTCCCGATATGCAATGTATTTACCTTCCAACTATAATGGAAGGGAATATGCCCAGGTACACATATCAACTGCAGGAAGGGATAACAAACGACCGGCATGGAATGATCATTATTCAGAATGAAGGAATACTTAAAATTCTGAACAGCAGAAAAACGCAGCAGCATGAGCTTTATAGCAGACACGCAAACATTGGATGACCTTAACCTGGCCGGAAGGTACAGGCCGGATTCTGTTTTTAACCTCTTCAACAAGGTTAAGACCAGGGGAGGAGAACAATTGCTTTTTAAAATGTTTCACCATCCAATGTCTGATGCAAACCAGATCAATGCACGATCTGCGCTGCTGAAGTTTTTTTCCAGGCAGGCATTGGTATTTCCTTTTTCGCGCGAACAGGTAAATGACATTGATGAATACATAGCCATTCACAACGGTTCCTTCATCTCAACTTTCCTGAATATCACAGGAAAAAAAATAGCTGCGGTAGCGTTACGCGATGATGCATATCCCGCTCTATCGAAACAAATAAAAACAACTATCACGTTGTTGAAACGATTTTCGCATTACCTGGAACAAATGAACCTGGGTCATGAGGATCACCCATTCCTGCTTATGCTCGAAGAGATCAAAAGCAAAATGTCTACCGGTAACCTGAAGTGGATTAAAAGCCTCCCTGATGAAAACGATATTTCTCTTTTCAACGTTATCCGCCTCGATCATCTGCTGCGGCACACCCACACTGCCGACATGCAAAACATCCTTACATCAATTTATGAGCTGGATGTTTACATAGCTGTAGGGAACGTTGCTATAACCAAAAAATTTTCTTTTGCAAAAGCGCTTCCCGACGGGAGCATTATCGACGCAGAAAACTTACGTCATCCTTCAATAGAAAAAGCTGTTGGCAACCCGGTTTCGATGAGTAATGCCGCAAACGTTTTGTTTTTAACCGGCGCGAATATGGCCGGTAAGTCAACATTGATGAAGTCATTCGGCATAGCGGTATACTTAGCTCACATGGGTTTTCCTGTCGCGGCAGATAAAATGACTTTCTCTGTTAAAGATGGTATTTACAGTTCTATCAACGTGCCCGACGATCTCAGCCTGGGTTACAGTCACTTTTACGCTGAGGTTAAGAGGGTCAGGAAGGTAGCGGAAGAAATTTGCAGGCCGCTTCGGCTCGTAATAATTTTTGATGAATTGTTTAAGGGTACGAACGTGAAAGACGCGTATGATGCTACGCTGGCAATAACAGAAGCGTTCTCAAACCAGGTCGAATGTCTTTTTATAATTTCTACTCACATTACCGAAGCGGGTGAAACGCTACGGCAAAAAGGTGGGCCGTTTCAATTTGTTTATTTCCCGTCTATTTTGGAGAACTGCAAAGTTCCCACATACACATATCGCCTTCAGCACGGCATCAGCAACGACCGGCATGGAATGATGATAATAGAAAATGAAAGAATACTCGAGTTGATTGAAAGTGGCGCCAACTGACCACGGATACAGGCATACGGTAATCCGAATATTATCGTACCATTGATGCCTTAATTTCGCTGCCCTATGACCCGCAGTCGCTTATTGCCTGTACTCGCTGACGTTGGGATGATTATTCTCGTATCTGTGTTGCCGCATGTTGCAGGACTGCCGATGCTCGTTTATCCACCAGTCATTTTGCTCTTGCTGTTCCTATACCTGCGGTGGAAAAAACTGACGTTTTCGGATATTGGTTTCCGGTGGCGCGATCTTTCCTGGAAATCGCTATTTATCGGCTGTGCCATTGGTGCAGCATGGGCTTTAACCGTCTTTTTTTTGGTTGGGCCGCTAATTGTTGCA
>JAEUVS010000165.1 GCA_016786745.1 Chitinophagaceae bacterium
AACTTCTTTAGCCACGCGACCATAATGATCATAATAAAACTTTGACACGAAGCGATCGTCCTGTCCTGCATAGTTCATCAGCAGGCTGTCGGTGGTGGCCTGCCCCCACGCATTCAATGTAAGCCGGTGTTCATTGGCGCCACCGTAAGCTGTCAACTGGTGGAGGGAGTTATAAACGAAAAAGAAAGTAGGGTTGCCGGTAGCATCGGGATCCTCTTTATACGTAAAACGTATTGGATCGCCGTAAGAGTTGTAGGTAAAAAACCTGTAAGAGGTTTCCAGTATTTTACATTTCTGAGCCGGATCATGGAAATCAATCTTCTTACAACCGTAGAAAAAGAAACTAATGATGACACAGCATGCCACCATTCCCGAAACCTGATGTTGTTTCATGATTATATTATTTGTGTCCCGAAAATGAAAATACAGGCGCACAAGTACACGATCACTAAGGATAGAAAAATTTTAACGAGAAGATTTTTGTAAGGCCGAATTGCGGGAATGAAACTGGCGTGAATATATCCGTAAACTGATTGGTGATGTAAAGTAAAGTAACTTTTTTCGTTCCAAAGTTTTATTTCAACAACATGCAGTTGGAACATGTCTTTAGTCAACGTTTCAGGCATAAATTGCCGATTTTTAATTTACACAAACGATTGATTGTTCATTTTAGGTCAACAGTTTTTATGTTACAATTCCTGTAAACTAAAAATCTGGCACCGTGACTTTTCGCGCAATCAACACACGACTTATTCCAGGCTTATATTTTACCATCGTTTTTTTTGTATTTAGCTTATCGGCTTTTCCGCAGGAGGGTAGTTCGTGGAAAACAGTAGGTTACGGCGGAGGTGGCGCTATGTTTTACCCGGAGGTAAGCGCCTTTGACCCGGATTTCGCTTTTGTAAGCTGCGACATGACGGGTTCGTATGTTACATACAATGGCGGTAAATCGTGGAGGATGTTTAACCTTCACAGCCCGGTAGACTACTACGTTTTTGATCCCAATGATGAAAATACCGTCTATGCCAATTCGATAGGACTATTCAAAAGCACTGACAAAGGCAAAACATGGAACCTTTTTTATCCGTCGCCGGATGAAGTGACCGGCGTGGTTTCAAAAGGCGATCATGCACAGGAGCGACTTATTGCAAAAGACCAGACGCTGAGAGATGTACAGGCGTTTTCAATGGCGCCGTGGGATTCAAAAGAAATGTATGCGGCGATATCTATTGACAAAAAAGTAGCGCTGTACACGTCGGAAGATGGCGGAAGCAGCTGGAACAAAAAGTACGATTTACATCAGCCTGCCAAAAATATATTCATTAATCCCGCTGATAAATCAGTTGTGATTACCCACAACGGCGGAGTTTCTGCGGTTAAGAATGATAAAATTGTTTATCATAAGTCGCCGAAGGAAGTAAATCAACTCACTCATTATACGGCCGGGTATGATAAGGTTCAGAAGAAATTTGTTATTTACGCTATCGCCGGCAAATCATATTTTGATCCGAACGGAACTGCCTCCGGTATTTATTACTCTGAAGATGGAGGCGCATCGTGGCAAAACAGGGAACGAGGTTTAACTGCTTACAACGAAGGCTCTCAATCGCCCGAATGGCGAACGATCGCCACCTCATCGAACAATCCGTCTGTGGTGTATGTATCCTACAGAAATATCCGGACGAACGATGACGTTTCATTTATAGGAGTCGCAAAGAGTGCCGACTTTGGCAAAACATGGACGCTTGTATGGAAAGACAGTATAAAAAAATCCGGAAATGTTCCTTCAGTAAATTTTGAAAAGGAGTGGATCAATGAAAGATTTGGTCCCACATGGGGAGAAAATCCGTTTTCGATAGGCGTATCGCCGGTGAACCCGGATATACTCTATGCGACTGACTTCGGAAGAACGGTAAAAACTTCCGACGGCGGTGTTACATGGCAACAGGTGTACACCAATGAGACAGAAAACGGATGGACATCGCGCGGTTTGGAAGTAACGACCGGCTACCAGATTGTAAACGACCCGTTCGATAAAAACCGCTTTTACATGTGTAACACCGATATCGGTTTAATGGCTAGTGAAGATGGAGGTAAAAGTTGGCGAAGTGTCACGCACAACAATGGTGTGCCGAGAAAGTGGCAGAACAGTACATACTGGCTTGCACCCGATCCTGATGTGAAAGGAAAATTGTGGGCGGCCATGACCGATGTGCATGATCTCCCGAGGCCAAAAATGTTTCGCGTGAGAGGAGTAAAAAATTATCGCGGCGGCATTATGATCTCGGAAGATAGCGGTAAATCGTGGAAGGAAATGAGCGTTGGTATCGGCGAAGGTGCGATGACTCATGTATTGTTAGATCCAAAAAGCGATAAAAGCGCAAGAACGCTTTACGCGTGCGCTTTCGGAAAAGGTGTTTATAAATCTATCGATGGCGGAAAAACATGGGTGCAGAAAAATAAAGGAATTGATGGAAGCGAACCTTTCGCGTGGCGCATTACAAGAAGGAAAACCGATGGTGTATTGTTTCTTGTGGTGAACCGAAGGAGTGAGGACGGTAGTATAGGCAATGCGGAAGACGGCGCACTTTATCGTTCTGATGATGATGCTGAATCGTGGAAGAAGATAGCGCTTCCCTCCGGTACAAATGGCCCAATGAGTTTAATGGCTAATGATGGCCGCCTGATTTTATCGGCATGGGGAAGAAGTACACCCGGAAAGTTTACGCCCGATACTGGAGGGGGTATTTTTATTTCGAAGGATGATGGAACGTCGTGGACGAATGTACTTCATCGCGATCAGCATATTCACGACATTACATACGACCCGAGGAACGGCGTTTATTATGCCTGTGGTTTCAATGGTTCTGCATACCGTTCGGAAGACAGAGGCGAAACTTGGAAGCGTATTAAAGGTTACAACTTTAAATGGGGCAAGCGTGTAGACCCCGACCCTTCGGACCCTGAAAAAGTGTATGTAATTACGTTCGGTGGAGGTTTGTGGCACGGCCCCGCTAAAGGCGACGAATCCTCAGCAGAAGATATTGTTACCCCGGTTTTGGAGTATATTCCTTAAATTAATTAGGACAATCCCCTTTTTTACTCTAAACCTGTCTGTTATGAAAAATTTCACCTTCGCAGTTTGCTGGTAAAAATTTATGGCGAACAAAAAGCCGACGAATACAACAACGTGTTTAATGAAACTGCTGCCGCCGATCAAACGATGTATGTTGAAGTGCAGTCGGGGAATTAATACCCGGCTACGACACTAAACTCCGTTTTACGGGGCTGTTGAAGGATTTTGTTTCCTGATATCTTCAGTGAGATTTTTCTGCAGGTATTCGGAAAACTGTCGTTGCCCTTCAGCGTTAAGGTGCCATATGTCTGCCCGGCAGGAGTCGGGGAGAGGAAAATCTTTATAGTCGAGGTAAAGGATATCGCCAAAATATTTCTTGCGGTTTGTTTCGAACTGTTCGTGGTCTACATATTTTTCCCACTGATACACTGGTGTGTTGATGAGTATGAGCGTGATATTTTTTCGCTTGCAATAGTCAGCGATCTTCCTGATATATTCAATGCTCATCTCCGACAACTTCTCAGGCGGTGTTCCTTTTTCCAGTGGTTTCGTTGCGGCCACGTCTTCTTTCAGCTTGGTGTAGGTTAATGCTCTCGCCATCCCGATCTTTTCATTTTGCCAGGTATACCGGTTTTCCAATGTATCTGCTTCATGAAATCCTCTGACTGTAAATGGATACTGAAATAATGTTTTATAAAATGGTGATGAAAATTTATAGTTCCAGTAGTCGCCGCCGTTGAAGTATGGCAGCACATATGGCAACCGCTGCGCAAGAATTGATTCATCATACATCCATCCTGTCTGCTGTTCATCAGACAAACTTTTGTGTTCATACGATAAGAGCACAGTATCTAATTCCGGGTTATCTGCTTTCCACTTGCGTATCACAGCAAAAGAAAACACATATGCAGATGCAGATTTCGACAGGTTAACACAACGCGTAAATACATCATCATCTATCGCGCATTCCGTATGTGAATCCCCGATAACGAGGATGTGCCTGCCGCCCATTGTGCTGAATTTCACACTGCGCATATCCCTGACATAATAAGCCACCATGCCGCCCGTCAATACGACAAAGACGATCGAGAATAAAAGGAGGTTTCGCAAAAACACACTCATGGTCACTTAAAATTGAAAATAAATAAACTCCTCAGGCTTGCCACCGAACCACACAAGGAAAATAATAATGGCTGTGTATAATACAAATCTGAAAATCTGCGGCACGCGCGATGGAACAAAATTCAGGCCATGCAGCCGTTGCTTCTGCACCCACTCGACCAGTAAAAGAATTATAATGAACCACGCGGTGGCATATGCTTCGGGGTGACTTGCCAAAATACTTGTGGTGCTCCTTGGCGCGACGATGTCTTTAAAATAAAGCCACGCCTGCGAGGCTGACTCTGCGCGGAAAATAATCCAGCCGATGGTAACTAAAACAAAAGTGATTAAGATATTGACCGCGTCCATCAGGTGGGGTAACATGGTCCGGATGGGCTCGGCGTGTTTTCTCTTTGCACCCATAATAACAAGCGGCACAAACAATACCGCATGAAACAACGCCCAGAGCACGAAGGTCCAGTTTGCGCCATGCCACAGACCGCTTAGAAGGAACACGATGATCGTGTTCCTGATCGTTTTAGATTTGGCGCCACGGTTGCCACCTAAAGGGATATATACATAATCTTTAAACCAGGAAGTAAGCGATATGTGCCACCTGCGCCAGAACTCTGCGATATCACGGGCGAAATAAGGATAGTTGAAATTTCGAAGCAATTCGAAGCCGAGGAGCCTGGCGGAACCGAGCGCGATATCGGTATAACCCGAAAAGTCGCAGTAAATCTGGAACGCGAAAAATACCGCTCCAATGATGAGGCTTAGACTGGAATATCCATCGGGATTGTCAAAGGTGTCGTTCACGAGCAGGGCGCAATTATCTGCGATCACAATCTTCTTAAACAACCCCCAAAGAATTTGTCTAAGCCCGTCCGATGCTTTTTCGCTGCTAAAAACACGTGGACGGCTCACCTGGGGAAGCAGGTGAGTGGCGCGTTCAATGGGACCGGCCACCAGCAATGGAAAAAAGCTTACGAATAGAGAATAGTCGATAATATTCGTGGTTGGTTGGATGCGCCTGTTGTAAATGTCGAATACATACGACAATCCATGAAAAGTATAAAACGAAATGCCGACCGGCAGTATAACATTGAGTAAAGGGATATTTGGCTCGAGGTCGAAATATTTTAGAAAACCCGCGAACGAACCGACGAAAAAATTAAAATATTTGAACATACACAGGAAACCGAGGTTGACAACAACGCTAATCGTGAGCCATGTTTTGCGTGCCGGTGTGGATGCTGCATTATATATTTTGAGACCCGTGAAATAATCCAGCGCCGTTGAAAACGCGAGCAGAAACAAAAATCGCCAATCCCAAAATCCATAAAACATATAGCTGGCGACGAGCAGCATCGCATTTTGCGCCCGGAACGATTTTTTCGCTACGAACCAGTAAAGGCAAAAAACGACAATGAGGAAACCAGCGTAAGTGAGAGAGTTAAAAATCATAAGACATTTTGACGGGCGACCGGATCAAGGTTTATGGCCGAAGATAGTATATCGAAGGATAATTTTAAAGATGTCGTTTAGTGGCTGATGGGCGCCTGCATCAACCGGTACCCGTGCGAGGTGCGGATGAATTCGAAAGATTCGCTGTGGTCGAATTTTCCATTTTTAGAATAAGATAGCTGAACCACAAAGAACGGATAACGGTATTTGTCGAACCTGCCGCAGGAAGTAAAAAATTCCAGGTAAACCGGTGAGGTCATCACATAGTCGCTGAACTCTCCCTGCCCGAAATTTAATTTTTTGTTCGCACCTGTTTGAAATCTTTCTTTTTTTAACACCTCCGAATACGATTTCATATAGGCCTCACGGCTGATACTGCGCCAGCCGTTTTTTTGGTCCCAAATCATTATCTCGGGAAACAGGTATTTTGTTTGGCCGGTATTAAGGCTTGCAAGGAAATCGTTATAGAACCATTTTTGAAATTCTTTTTGAAAATGGATGAAGTAATATTTAATTCCATTTTTTCCGTCCACTTTCACATAAATGCTGGTGTCTTCGGGCACTTCGTTTATCCGTGTGGAATACCAGTCTACGGTTTGATAAAAGTCGCTTGCGATACCTTCGGCGAGAATTTCATTCTGTTTGTTGATTAATAACTGTCTTCCTCCTTCCAGTATGAGGCGCTCGCAATTGGTAGTATCGTCGCCACCTTCCCAGCATCTTTTCTTAGCGCCGAACAGCGCCTGTGCAAATCCATTTCTAAAACCCGTCGCTGAATTGTAAACAGCAGGTATTACCGCGTTGCCGTTTGCGTTGAGATAACCGATATAGTCGGTGTTGTGATCCTTATACATTATCATGCCATCGCTTTCGCAGTCGTACCCGTCGAACAAATAAAGACTGTCTCTACCCGTTTTCTTTCCGCTTTTCAGCAGGTAATATGATTCATAACTTTTGGCAACGGGCTCACGGACGGCGATGATATTGTGAAATGTATCTGCGACAAAATAATTCTCAAATCTGGCCGCAATGCGGATCGTTCCCGACAAATCTTTGAATCCGGCGAGCCTGCTTTTGGGATCGACGAATTTGACCCACGGATCCTGCGCGGACAGCGAAAACGCTGCCACGAGGTAAAAAGAAACAAGAAGATGACGCATTGGTGTAGGGGTGTGAGGTGGAATTTAGTAATTTCCCACTGAACTTAAAACTTTCTACGTATGACTCAATGGTCCAGGCGCCAGGTATTGAAAAGCGGAACGGTCGCGATATTAGGCGCGCCAATGCTTGCGCATAGCAACTTCAGTGAACGCGATGAACGACCGGATAAAGATCCGTGGCATGGAATAAAGGCAGGTGTCGCTTCTTACACTTTCCGAAAATTCAGTGTTGAAGACACCATCAAAGCGATGCAGCGTCTCGACCTTAAGTATGTTTCGATAAAAGATTTTCATCTTGCGCTCGACAGCACTACGGAACAACGGAAAGCTGTTGTACAGAAGTTTAAAGACGCCGGTATTACTCCCTTAAGTTGTGGAAACATCACCATGAAAAATGATGAGGCCGATATCCGCCGCGCTTTTGAATATGCGCGCGATTGCGGTATGTATGATATTGTCTGCAGTCCTGACCCCGCTTCAATGCCAATACTCGATAAAATGGTGAAGGAGTTCGATATCAGGATTGCGATTCATAATCACGGACCGGAAGATAAAAAATTTCCCTCGCCCGATGACGTGTGGAAAGCGGTTCAACCTTATGATAAACGTGTTGGATTGTGCATTGACATCGGTCATACTGCACGCGCTAAAACCGATCCCGCGCAGGCGATTTTAAAATACAGGGAGCGGTTGTATGACCTGCATTTCAAAGATATCAACACTACAGAGCCCGATGGCGAAACTATTCCCGGCGGCCGGGGCGTGCTGGACCTTCGCGCGGTAGTTAAAGCGTTGATGAAAATTAAATACAATCACTTATTCGCCATCGAATATGAAGGATCAGAAAATGATCCTGTTGCTGAAGTAGCTGAAACTGTCGGTTATGCGAAGGGGTTATTAAAGGCATTCGGTTAATCGGCCGTTAATTTGATTTTTGATACTCCCATTCCCAGACGTCGCCATCATCGTCGTCGAATACCGTTCCAACGAATTTGAAGTTGTTTCGTTGCAGAATGGTTGTCGAAGCGCTGGTTTGGCGCAATGTTCTTGCTGTTATCCTGAGTGAAGGATCCGTTTTTAATGCCAGTGCAACTAATTGCCGGCATATCTCGGTACCTATTCCTTTGCCCTGGAAATTTTTGAAAGTGCCGTATGCAATTTCAATTGTGCCGTTACGCGGTTTCCCTTTGTAGCCACCGCAACCAATTATTTCAACATCATCGTTTGTGGTAAAATACCCGATCCATGGAGGATTATATCCCACTTTTTCATAATAGGCGGGGTATACGTTTAAAATTTCCACGCATTCAGGATTCGCTGTAAAGCGTTCATGTTTTGAGATATCAATATCGATTGGTAACAGTTTCACCTTAATTGTTTTCGATAAATTCTTTTCCGTATTTATCAACCATCCTGTTGTATGCTTCGGCGGCGGCGCCGTTACCCCAATCGTATATCGTAAACTCACCGATGCCTACGCCGTTAGGATCCGTCACGCCTGAATGCCCATAATTTTCCATCATAAAACCATAATCTTCCGGGCCGAAAAAATCCCATCTCGCTTCCCACTGCTTTTTCGTTTTTACATTTTCCGGGCTGTAAATCATGAGAAACGATGCCCTTAATGCCGCGAGTCCGCGTTGAATATACTCTTCCGAATTTAAAAGTTTGCCGTAGTCAAGTATCAAAGCAGAAAACAAACTTTGCCTTGCATCGTTCCATTCTCCATCAAAATTCATCACGCCAAATCCACCGAACACGTTTACATACATATATGGCGGTTGCCATGTTGCCTGGCACATCAGCATTTCGTCCAGAACCCTTCTTCCCATTTCTAAATACGCGGAGTCTTTCGTTTGCATGTAACAGTTAAGCAATGCCTCCGCGGTCCAGTACATGCTGAAATTATTTTGCTTGAACATGTTATTCCTCTCAACTTTTTTTCCTGGCAATGAATCACTGCCGTACCTGTTACACGACCAATACGTTTCAAAATCTTCCCATTGACCTATTGGTACATTGTACTGCATCACCGCTTTCATCGCTTTAAGCGCCGATGCCTTATACTTTTCATCTTTTGTGATGTCGTACAGCTTCAACAGGAATGTTACAGACATAGAAGTTTCCGGTGATTCTTTAAGGAGTGCTTTTGGTTCAAGAGTTTTGTAGTCGAGCCACGCGGGAAAGAACCCTTTACCATCCTGCAATTGCATTAAGCCATCCGCGTAATCTTTTGCATACTTCAGCAACCGTTCGTCTTTTTCAAGATCATCATACCATAGTAACATTTCATACGCGGTAAAACTCATGTCAGCAATATGAAGTGGAGAATTTTGCGACATATTCTCATACGGGTTCCTGTCGGAGTTGCCGAAGTAAAGCGTGTTCCATCCCTTCGACCTGTTGTATTTCTTACCGTTTATTTCAATTTCATGCATCTCTGTTCCGGCGACAGATGGAAAAAACCCTTTGTTCTGGGGAAACGCCAGCGCGAGCTCTTTTGTTTTCAGGGCGTAATTCATCAATGCCTTATTATTCGTTTTTCGCGCATACCTGTACACGCCCTGCGCTGATCGAAGGGAACAGAACCATGCCTGGTTCCAGATAGAACGAAATTCGCGTTCATCTACTTCGCCTTTGTAATTCGGACTCTGCGTAACGTTGACAATAAATTGCGGAGCGCCAACAGTTCTTCCATTGATTTTAAATTCCTGCCACACCACATTCTTCCACGTATTAAAGGCCCAATTGTAAGTATGTTTAACAAATGGCTCCATATCGCGGGGATTCGATTCTTTCGAAGCTTCGTATTCTTTCTTTCCCCACTTATTCCAGGAAAAGGCCAGCACATTTCTCCACGGATCCGACAGCGCTTTTTTGTCGGATTCTGTCATGATGTAAAACCCAAACTCATTCCTGCCGGGCGGATAAACGCCACCACTTCTCCTGATAAAACCTACATGTTCCTTTACATCAGACAAACTCATGCCGAGTGTAAGCTGGTTTTTCTGCGCGTTCATGTCCATATACCAGTCTACCTCAGGTTTTGTGGCTAATAAATCCAGATCGGGTATAATGGTAAGTTGTTTCTCGGGGGTAGCCGCAATCATAGCAGGCGCCCTGAACAGGTGCTGAGCTATGATGTGATCGTCAGTAGGGGTGAGGTGAGGTGCCCAGTTAAAAGTCGGCTGGAAGGCCGGTGTTATCGATAGCTTCCAGTCGTCCTGGCGAACGGAATCCCTAAAATCAAATGCTACAGATACTTTTACGAGGTTATTTGATACAGTTTCATATTTCACGGTGGCGTTCTGACCACCTAAATTTTCAATATTTATATTACTTATGTAGCTGCGAAGTTCTGCGGGTATTTTATTTTCGCTGCATCCCTGGACGATGAAAACTGAGAAACTTAAAAATATCAGGAGGCGACGGGGTGTGTTAACCATATGAAACATCTTTTTTGTAGAAATCGGATATCCGCAATGAGGTAATATTTGTAATATTAAGGTTTTAACTTGAAGAAGTGACAATAGAAAACTACATTCATCTCTACCAGGACGCGCTGCTTAATGATGTTGTTCCTTTCTGGGAGCGTAACTCACCAGATAAAATTAATGGCGGATTTTTCACATGCCTCGACCGCCAGGGCCAGGTGTACGATACAGACAAATTCATCTGGCTGCAGGGCAGGCAGGTGTGGACCTTCTCAATGCTCTACAATAATTTAGAAAAAAGACAATCATGGCTCGATCTCGCTTTGCACGGTGCGGATTTCCTTGAAAAGCATGGAAGAGATGAGGACGGTAACTGGTACTTTTCACTGACACGGGAAGGGCGCCCTTTGACGGCTCCTTATAATATTTTTTCGGATTGTTTTGCTACGATGGCGTTTGCGCAGCTGTACAAAGCGACAGGCGTCGAAAAGTATCGAAAAATCGCTACTGATACGTTCGATAATATTTTAAAAAGAAAAAATAATCCCGCCGGAAAATATTCTAAAAAAATGCCGGGAGTCAGACCCCTGCAGGGTTTCTCGCTCCCGATGATTCTTTCTAACCTCGTATTGGAAATTGAGCATACACTACCTAAGCAAATGGTAGAGGAAACGATCGCGGAATCTGTCAACCTGGTGATGAACGTGTTTTACAAACCAGAATACGGAGTGATACTCGAAAATGTTTTGGATACCGGCGAATTTTGTGATTGTTACGAAGGCAGGCTGATCAATCCCGGTCATGGACTGGAGGCAACCTGGTTTATGATGGATATTGCAAAACGTCAAAACAATCCGGCGTTGATGCAGAAAGCCGTTAGCGTTGCGATACAGCTGATGGAATATGGGTGGGACAAGGAATACGGCGGCATATTTTATTTCCTGGATCTAAAAGGAGCGCCGCCACAGCAACTTGAATGGGATCAGAAATTGTGGTGGGTGCACCAGGAGGCGTCGCTTGCGCTGCTTAAAGGATATTACTATACCGGGAACGGGGAATGCTGGAGCTGGTATAAAAAATTACATGACTATACATGGTCTCATTTTCCCGATAAAAAATACGGAGAATGGTTTGGCTATCTTAACCGGCGCGGCGAAGTATTATTACCGCTTAAAGGAGGCAAATGGAAAGGATGTTTTCATGCGCCGCGCTTCCTGTTGCAGGGATGGAAAACATTCGAACGCATGGTCAGTCAAAAACTCTCTATTGTTTAAATAGTATATGGCAGGAATAACAACAGCTGAAGCGGTAGCGATTGAACCCGCGCAAACATCATCACGTTCTTCGAATACTATTGCACTTATCGCCCTGGCGGCGATGTATTTCATGCTTGGTTTTATTACCTGCCTGAACGATACACTGGTTCCTTTTTTCAAAAGAAGTTTTACGCTTAGCTATACCGAGTCGTCGCTCGTGCAGTTTTATTTTTTTGTAACGTATGGATTGTTTTCCATTCCCATCGGAAAAGTGGTTGCCAGGTTGGGCTATCAGCGTGGTATTATTTGCGGTTTTCTTTTTTCGGCGGCCGGATCGTTGTTGTTTCTTCCTGCTGCTTCTTTCCATGAGTACTATCTTTTTCTTGGCGCATTGTTTATTGTGGCGCTGGGTATCGTGTTTATGCAGGTGGCGGCGAATCCTTATATCATTGCGTTGGGTTCGCCAAAAACAGCATCGGCGAGATTGAATATGATTCAAAGTGTAGGATCGGTGGGTACGATTGTGGCGCCTTTGTTTGGAGCGGCCACTATTTTGCCGAAGCTCGAACATTCGTTGTCGTCTTCGGCGCTGGTACTCCCATATATCGGTATCGCCGCCGTGTTGCTAATGTTAAGTATAACAATGGCGAAACTAACGTTGCCCCGGTTCGCCACGCGAAGTGAGAAAACAGCATTGGATCAACTTCCGAAGCAGTCTGCTTTTTCGTTCCGTAACCTTAATCTCGGGGCGGTCGGAATTTTTTGTTATGTGGGAATAGAAGTGGCGATTGCATCGTTTCTTACCAATTATATTTCCGACACATTGCAGATAAAGGAAGATGCAGCCAACAGGTATGTTGCGTTTTATTGGGGAGGAATGCTGGTGGGAAGATTGATAGGTGTTGTATTATTGCGTCGTATTAAAGCGACCACTATGCTCGTGTTCAATGCGATCGTTTGTATTGGGTTGATCGTGTTATCTGTTTCTTCTGCCGGTAATCTCGCTGTTTGGTCGCTGATAGGTGTTGGGTTGTTTAACTCAGTGATGTTTGCAATTATTTTTTCGTTGTCGGTTGCGGGCCTCGGCAAATTCGCGACGCAGGCATCTGGTATTCTTTCTACTGCAATTTCAGGTGGAGCGGTTATCGTCATACTCCAGGGTTTTTTGATCGACAAAACTTCGTGGGCCACAGCTTTTCTTATTCCCGCTGTGTGTTACATCTATATTATTTTTTACGGGCTTAATGGTTATAAGACGAAAATTAACCCCGCCGGAAGGTAGAGCTACATAAAAAATGTCGCTGGATCGATCGGTCTTTATTCTTAAATTAACTGTTCAAAATTACCGGGGCATGTTAGTTTACTACCTACTTTTTCATCTTTTCTCAATAACTCAACCGGCTCCTGCAAATTTCGAGGAGCAGGTTATAGATGATAATATCAGCATTGGCTATGGTATCGCGCTGGGCGATGTAGACGGCGATAAAAAGACCGACATCCTCCTTGCAGATAAAAAACAAATCGTTTGGTACCGCAATGGCGATTGGAAAAAATTCGTGATCGCTGAAAACCTAACTGAGTCAGACAATGTATGCATTGCTGCGAGAGATTTAAACAACGACGGAAAAGTAGAAGTGGCGGTCGGTGCGCAATGGAACCCCGGCGAAACAAGCGACGACAAACTATCCGGGGCCGTTTTTTATCTGAACAGGCCAGGCGATATTAACCAACCCTGGGAACCGATCCGCCTGCATCATGAACCAACGGTGCACCGCATGCGCTGGGTAAAAGATTCAAAAGGAAAATATTTCCTGGTGATGTTACCCCTGCACGGCCGTGGCAATAAGAACGGCGAGGGCGCCGGGGTGAATGTAATAGCGTATGAATTTCCAAAAGATGTTCACTCCAAATGGAACACCGTGGCCATTGCCGATGAAATGCATATGACACACAACATGGCGGTTAAGGAACAGCCGGGAAAGAAAACAGAAATATATGTTGCGGGCAAAGAGGGAGTGAAGGTGATCACGGAACCGTTTACAGAAAAGAAACCGATGACAGTAACAAAGATCGATGGAAACGATCATGCGTCGGGTGAAATTAAACTGGCTAAAAATTTTATCGCCACCATTCAGCCGATGCACGGCAATAAAGTTTCGGTGTATCCCGAGAGAGGCGAGAGAATAATTCTCGATAGCAGTTTCGCAGATGGTCACGCAATTGGCGTGGCAGACTTCCTGGGAGTGGGTTATGAGCAGGTAGTAGCCGGCTGGCGCAATCCCAATAGCGAGAATTTTGTGGGTATTAAACTATATACCCGCAAGAATGCAAACAGTAATGAGTGGACATCGCAATGGGTGGATAAAAACGGAATGGCCTGCGAAGACCTGCAGGTAATGGATATGAATGCGGATGGAAAACCCGACATCATAGCCGCAGGTCGAAGTACAAAAAATCTGAAAATTTACTGGAACAGGTAAATTTCTAATGGGCGCAGTTTATCTGTCGCGCCCAACAAATCCTCGTCGCAATAGCGCCATCACCAGCGTGAAAATTGCCGAACCGATAATAGCCCATATTACGGGAAAAGGCTTGCCATCGATATTAATTTCCAGGATTCGTGGAAGGTCAGCCTGCTTCGCAACCCACAAACCTATGTATGCACCGATAAGGCCAACCACAATAGACACGAGGCAACCGCCAAGATTATAACCGGCAAGCGCCTGCCCGATGGATCCGCAGATAGCGGCAATGAGCAGGAGAACGAGGAAGCCGAAAAATGTCATAGTGGAATGTTTATTTAAAATTAGGGGATTATTTTATCAATCAGCGGGCGCCTTTGTTTCGACCGATTGCGTCTTCCAGCCGGTTAATAAAACTCCTGCAATTACCATAACGGTGCCGGCTATCTGGGCGGTGTGTATCGGTTCCCCCAGTATCCAATGCGCCTGCACGATTGTGCTCACCGGTCCTATCCCCGAAATGATCGCCACATTGTTCGACCCGATCTTCGCCAGGCCGGCCGACAGCATAAATGTCGGAATCACGGTAGCCATTATTGCCAGTAGCAGTCCGTAGGTCCACATGTGCGAAGCCTGTTTGATGCCTGAATAGTCGCCCCTCGCGATGAAGTGAACAAAAAGGACGCCCGTGGCAATAAGCATCGAGTATGCCGCGAATTTGTTCGCGCCGATGAATGGAATCACTTTGCCACTGCCGGCGATATAAACAGCATAAGTAACCGAGCACAGAAAAATCAAAAAGCTTCCCCAGAAAAAATATGGATTTGTTGTGTCGAACTGCATCTCATTGAAATACGCGATGCCGATTCCGAGGTAAGTAAGTACCAGCGCAAGTGTTTGCGTTCTTGAAATCGATTGTTTAAATACAACCCGATTGATGATGAGTACGAATGTGGGATACAGGAAGAGTATGAGTCGCTCGAGTCCTGCTGAAATATATTGTAACCCTACAAAGTCGAAATACGCGCTGAGGTAATAGCCGGAGATGCCGAGCACAAGGAGTTGTATCCATTGTTTGCGCGTCATTTTAATATTCCCCGCTTTGTTACTGATAAGATATGCCGCAACGAGAAAGAAGGGCAATGAAAAGACCATTCTCAGCGTGAGGAGGGTGAGCGCATCAATGTCGGTGTCGGCAAACGCCTTTTTGACGATTATGGCTTTAGTAGAGAAGAGGACAGCGCCTACAAACGTGATAAAGAAGCCTACAAATTTATTCATTGCCGCGTGCCCATACGTTTAAACTGAAACGTTGAATTCTCTTAAAGCATCGTTGAGGCTGGTTTTGAGGTCGGTGGAGGATTTTCTTTTGCCGATTATCAGTGCACAGCTTACAGAGTATTCGCCTGCTGGAAATTGCTTTTTATAACTTCCCGGTATCACAACGCTTCGCGCAGGTACGTGTCCTTTGTACTCTATCGGCTCGTCGCCGCTTACGTCAATGATTTTCGTGCTTTGTGTGAGAACTACATTCGCGCCGAGCACCACTTCTTTATCGAGGTGAACACCTTCCACAACTATGGAGCGGCTGCCAATAAAGCATCCATCTTCAATAATCACCGGGCTTGCCTGCAATGGTTCAAGCACGCCGCCGATGCCTACGCCTCCGCTGAGATGCACGCCCTTGCCGATTTGCGCGCAACTGCCTACGGTTGCCCAGGTATCTACCATGGTGCCTTCGTCGACATATGCGCCAATGTTTACATAAGAAGGCATCAATACTACGTTTCTCGCGACAAAAGCGCCATAGCGGGCCACAGCATGGGGAACGGCACGGACACCCAGTTCTTTGTAGTTGGACTTGAGAAGCATTTTATCGTAGAACTCGAATGGTTCCATGGACCATGTTTGCATGGGTTGAATAGCGAAATACATGAGTATGGCCTGCTTAACCCATTCATTCACTACCCAGGCGTCGCCTGAGGGTGATGCGACGCGCAACCTGCCTTTGTCGGTTTCTTCGATAACAGCTCTTACGGCCTCAGCATATATTTTTTCTTTTAATAATTCCCTGTTTTGCCAGGCTTCTGTGATGAGCGGTTTCCAATCCATGAATTTTTTTTGCAAACATACTGTAGTGGAGGCTGGGTTCAAAAATTTGCCTGCGCCGCGAAAAGAAAGAATTATATTCAGCCCTGTACATTTGCTTTAAATTTTTTTGACGATGTCGGAATTTGAAAAGGATTTAGAACACTGCCTGACCGTACTCAACGAGGGAGGAACAATATTATATCCTACGGATACCGTGTGGGGTATCGGTTGCGACGCGACCGACGTTACAGCCGTTCAGAAGGTGTATGCCATTAAAGAAAGACCTTCAATAAAGAGCATGATCGTATTGCTTGCCGATGAAAAAGATATTCTGCAGTACGTATCTAATCCTGATCCCCATATATTCGAGTATCTGAAAACCGTTCAGAGGCCGACAACAATTGTATATGAGGGCGCCGTCGGCCTCGCGCAGAATCTCATTGCAGATGACGGAACTATCGCCATCCGTATTGTGCAGGACAAATTCTGCAGGCATTTAATAAAGAGATTCAGGAAGCCGCTTGTATCCACGTCGGCTAACCTTTCGGGAGAAGCTACGCCTGGCATTTTCAGGGAAATTCTCAACCCGATCCGTACGGCGGTTGATTATGTTGTCCATTACCGCCAGGACGATGAAACGCCTGCGCAATCATCTTCGGTGGTGAAATTAAACCGTGATGGCTCTACTACCATAATCCGCGAATGATATGCCGGAAAAATTCCTTGTCATTCAAACTGCTTTTATTGGTGATGTGGTACTCGCTACTTCACTGGTAGAAAATATTCATGCGGCATATCCCGGTTCCACGATTGATTTTCTTTTGCGAAAAGGTAATGAGTCGCTACTGGACGGTCATCCTTACCTGCGGAGAATTCTTATATGGAATAAAAACGAGAAGAAAACCGCGCACCTTTTGAAACTTCTGCGGGAAATCCGTCACGAAAAATACGACGCGGTAATAAACGTGCAACGCTATGCTGCAACAGGCATATTAACAGCCTTTTCGGGAGCAAAGAAAAGAATAGGGTTCGACAAGAACCCGCTTTCATTTCTTTTTTCCAGGAAGATAAAACATCAGTTTAGTGGCGTGCATGAGATAGAAAGAAATCATTTGCTGATAAGCCACTTCATAAAGGATCCTGTAAAAAAACCGCGACTTTATCCTTCAATGGCCGATGAAGAAAAAGTAATGAAGTATGCCGACAAGCCTTTCATTACTATTTCACCGGCGTCGGTGTGGTTTACAAAACAATATCCTCCGCTGAAATGGGCGGCGTTCATTAATGATCTGCCGCCTGAGTATTCCATTTATTTATTGGGTGGTCCCGACGATCGTTCTCTCTGCGAAGCGATCATACAGATGACCACTTCGAAATCGCCTGTCGATCTTTGCGGTGAACTTTCTTTCTTGCAATCCGCCGCGCTCATGCGTCATGCGCATATGAATTTTGTGAATGATTCGGCGCCTATGCATTTTGCATCGGCAGTAAATGCGCCGGTTACCGCGGTATATTGCTCTACTGTTCCCAATTTCGGTTACGGCCCTCTTTCAGATAAAAAATTCATTATCGAGCGTACTGCACCGTTATATTGCCGTCCATGCGGACTGCATGGGTATGCTGCGTGCCCGCAGGGGCATTTTAAGTGTGCGTTGGAAATAGAAGAGAAGCAATTGTTGAACGCCCTGAAACGTGAAACGTGAAGGGTGATGCGTGAGGCGACCGTTCACGCCTCACGCCTGACGCCTCACACATCACGCCTCACGTTAACGTATCTTTGCCTCAATGGACATTCAATGCACAGAAAAAGAATTGTTTGTATTCAACAAAATCGCGCACACCGCACAGGAAATGCAGTTGCCCTGCTATATTATTGGTGGCTTTGTCCGCGATAAACTGATTGGCAGGCCAACAAAAGACGCTGATATCGTTTGTGTGGGAGATGGCATTGAACTGGCGCATGCGGTTGCAAAACGCTTCAAACCTTATCCAAAAGTATCTTACTTTAAAACATTCGGAACCGCGCAAATCAGGATCGATGACTGGGAAATAGAATTCGTAGGCGCGAGAAAGGAAAGCTATGGCTATCACAGTCGCAACCCGACAGTACAACCGGGCACCCTGGAAGACGATCAGCTGCGCCGCGATTTCACCATCAACGCGCTTGCCATCAGTCTTAATAAAGAAGATTTCGGTAAACTCCTGGATCCATTCAACGGAATACCCGACCTCGCGAAAAAAGTCATCAAAACTCCTCTCGATCCGTCCAGTACATTCAGCGACGATCCTCTAAGGATGATGCGTGCCATCCGGTTTGCATCACAACTGTCGTTCACTATCGACGAGACTACTTTCAATGCTATCAGGCTGAATATTGAAAGAATCCGGATTATTTCACAGGAGCGCATAACCGAAGAAATAAACAAGATACTGTTATCTCCCAAACCTTCTGTTGGTTTAAAGCTGTTGTACACATCCGGACTGATGCATATCATATTCCCGAAGCTAACCGATCTCGCAGGGGCTGAATATGTTGACGGGCAGGGTCATAAAGATAATTTCTATCATACGCTGCAGGTGGTGGATAATATTGCGCAGAACACGGATGACCTTTGGCTGCGCTGGGCCGCATTGTTGCATGATATCGGGAAACCTGCTACAAAGAAATTTGAGCAGGGACATGGTTGGACGTTTCACAATCACGAGGTGATAGGAGCGAGAATGGTACCGAAAATATTTACGCATTTCAGGCTTCCTTTAACGGAAAAAATGCGGTTTGTTAAGAAGCTGGTTGAAATGCATCTGAGACCCATCAGCCTTACAAAAGAAAATATAACTGATTCGGCTATACGAAGATTGTTATTTGATGCGGGGGAAGATATTGAATCGCTGATGACGCTTTGCCGGGCCGACATCACCTCAAAAAACAAAATGAAGGTGAAGAGGTACCTCGAAAATTTCGACTTTGTTGAACAAAGGCTGAAAGAAGTCGAAGAAAGCGACCGGATTCGCAACTGGCAGCCGCCTATTTCCGGCGAGTTGATTATGAAAATTTTCGGACTGAAGCCAGGCAAACAGGTAGGTTTATTAAAAAACGCTATACGCGAAGCAATTCTCGACGGCGAAATCGCAAATAATTACGACGATGCCTATGATCTTTTGATGAAGAAAGCCGAAGAAATGGACCTTAAACCCGTAAGTCCGATCGGCTAAATTTGCTTACATTTGACCCTTAACCACTAATGAAAGAATCTACATGGCCATTTTGAAGTTCAGGGTATATTTTGAGGAGGATGACAGCATTTACCGGGATGTTGCGATAAAGCATACGCAGTTGTTTACTGATCTCCATAGCGCCATTCTGAAAGGCTACGAATTCGATTCGAAGCACCAGGCTACATTTTACCGCAGCAATGATAACTGGCAAAGGGGCCGCGAGATTTCACTCGAAAAATACGACCGGAATTACAAGGTTCCGCCGCTCCTTATGAGTGAAACAACCATTGGTTCAGAGATCAGGGATCCTAATCAAAAATTTATATACGTTTACGATTTTGCCAGAAACTGGTCGTTTCTCGTTGAGTTGATCAACGTGTCGAAAGATGAAAGTTCACGCCTCGAATATCCTGCCGTAATAAAAAAAGAGGGCATCGGGCCATCGCAGTATGGTGTTAAAGGTCTCGTTGGCGATAAACTCACCGAAGTGGAAGAAAAATACGATTTGAACCGTGGCGCAGAAGGGTTCGGCGTAGAAGGAGAAGGGTCCGACGAGGATGACTTTTCAGCTTCATCAGATGAATCTGAAAGCGGCGGAGAAGATGAATAGCAGTGAAATCAAAAACCGTTATACTCATAACTGGTCCTACCGCTTCTGGTAAAACTTCCTTAGCGATACGCGTTGCACAACATTTTAGGACTGAAATAATTTCATGCGACTCCCGGCAGTGCTATAAAGAAATGAATATCGGCGTGGCTAAGCCCACTGAAGAAGAACTGGCCGCCGTTCCTCATTATTTCAT